>NZ_LJFZ01000029.1:0-107525 GCF_001420875.1 Frankia sp. AvcI1
TCGTGGAGCGGACGTCGCGCGGCGAGTACTCGATGGACCCGTACTCGAAGCTGCTCAAGGAGCGGATCGTCTTCCTCGGCGTGCAGGTCGACGATGTGTCGGCGAACGACGTGATGGCGCAGTTGCTGTTCCTGGAGTCGGAGGATCCGGACCGGGACATCTCGATCTACATCAACTCGCCGGGTGGGTCGTTCACGTCGTTGACGGCGATCTACGACACGATGCAGTTCGTGCGGCCGGACATCTCGACGATCTGCATGGGGCAGGCGGCGTCGGCGGCGGCGGTGCTGCTGGCGGCGGGGACGCCGGGCAAGCGNTTCGCNCTGGNNNACAGCCGNATCCTGATCCACCAGCCGTCGGCGCAGGGGGAGGGCCAGTCCAGCGACCTGGAGATCCAGGCCCGCGAGATCCTGCGCGTCCGCGCCCTGCAGGAGACCCTGCTCGCCCGGCACACCGGCCGCAGCGAGACCGAGATCCGCCGCGACACCGAACGCGACAAGATCTTCAGCGCCGCCGAGGCCAAGGAGTACGGCCTCGTCGACGACGTCATCACCAGCCGCAAGTCGACCACGGTCCGCCCCGTAACCGGCGCGGCGTGACCTCACCCCGGTGATCCGACCGCGGATCATCCCGTCAGGTCGGATCACCGGGCGGTGTCCTGAATCTAGGTTTCCAGATTGATCGTAGGTTGTGGTGACAGGCGCTTGAGAAGGACCGTTCGTTCGACGACCGCGGAATCTGGTAATGCCACGGATCATCGCGCAGTGGAATGTGTGCCATGAGACTGCTCGTCCTGGGTGGTACCGCCTGGCTCGGTCGGGCTGTGGCCGAGGCGGCGCGCGACGAGGGTGACAACGTGGTGTGCCTGGCCCGTGGTGAGTCGGGTGAGGCCGCCGAGGGTGTGCAGCTGGTTCGCGGTGATCGTCGCGATCCGGCCACCTACGATCTCCTGCCGGGGGAGTTCGACGCGGCGGTGGATGTGTCTCGCCAGCCTGGGCAGGTGCGTGGCGCGGCAGCGGCGCTGGAACCGCGCTGCACACTGCCGGTGGACACGAAGATGAAGTGCGAGCGCCCGGACCACCGAGTTTCGGCGCCTCGATTCGGCAGCACCGCTAGGGTGATCGTGTGGACCAGGATGGCCGGCCACCTCTCGGCTCGTCGTTCGGCGCCGCGGCGGTGGCGTACGCCGAGCACCGCCCGGACTACGCCCAGGCGGCGGTGCGGTGGGCGCTCGGGCGCGCGCCCGGTCCGCGCGTGCTCGACCTCGGCGCTGGGACCGGCAAGCTGACCGCCACGCTGCTCGCGCCGGGCGCCGAGGTCATCGCGGTCGAGCCCGACCCGGCGATGCTGACCGAGCTGCGCCGCGCGCTGCCGGCCGTCCGTGCCCTGCCGGGCAGCGCCGAGGCGATTCCGCTGCCGGACGCGTCCGTCGACGCCGTGCTGGCCGGCAACGCCATGCACTGGTTCGACATGGACGTCGCGGGACCCGAGATGGCCAGAGTCCTCGTCCCCGATGGCGTCCTTGCCGGCCTGTGGAATGTCGTGGACGACCGGGTCGACTGGGTTGCCGGGCTGGCGCAGGTCAGCGGACGTGCGGCCATCGGCCCGCGGGACACGCCCACCGGCTGGCGGGCTGAGACGGCCGGCATGCACCTTCCCAGGACCGGCGTGGCCGCCCGGTTCGGCTCGCCGGAGCAGGCCGAGTTCCGGCATGGGCAGCGTCGCAGCGCCGACTCCCTCGTCGCGACCCTCGCGACGAGGGCGGGAATGCTGGTCATGCCCGAACAGGAACGCGAGGTCACGCTGGAGCGGATCCGCGATTTCCTCGCGAGCCGACCGGAGACCGCCCGCGGCGCGTTCACCCTGCCGATGCTGACCTGCGTGCTGCGCGTCCGGCGGCTGTGAAGGTCATCGGCGATCGACAATGCGCTAAGGAGACCTCTGACTCCCCACCGGCGCCGACCGCCGCTGTGGAGGGTTCGACGCCGACGCTCAGGTCAGTCCGCGGCCGCGGTCACGGCTGCCTCGGGCAGGACCGGCGCCCAGGGCCACGGCGGGTCGGGGATGGTGCGGCGTAGTGCCGGGGCGACCTCGGACTGGAAAAGCTCGAGGCTCGCGCGGTGCTCGGCGGGGGGCAGGCCGCCGGCCTCGGCGTGCAGGTGCAGCACGCTGTGGCCGAACTGCTCGTGGTAGCGGTGGACCTTGTCGATGATCTGNTGGGGGCTGCCGATCAGCGCGGAGCTGCGTTCGATGAAGTCCTCGAGGGTCGGGAACACCGGCTCCATCCCCATCGAACGTTGGAAGGCGAGCTGCCCGGCGAACACAGGCGCGTAGGCGGCCACGGCGTCCTGCGAGCGGGGGGCCACGTGGAAACCGGCCGTGCCGGCGCCGACCGCGGCCAGCGCCGGGTCGTGGCCGTACTCCGCCCAGCGCTGCCGGTAGTAGTGGACCAGCTCGGCGTAGGGCTCGATCGGGTTGGTGACGTTGGCGGAGAACAGCGGATCGCCGTAGCGGGCGGCGAGGTCCACCGATTCCCGGCTGGTCGCGCTGCCGTGCCAGACCCGGATCGGCTGCTGGTACGGGCGCGGCCAGACCTCGGCCTCGTGCAGCGCGGGCCGGTAGCGCGGCTGCGCGGTGATCGTGTCCTGCCGCCAGATCTGGCGGAACAGCTCGTAGGACTCGGCGTTGNGGTCCCACTGGTCCTCGGGGGTGACGTTGAACAGCTCCCGCTGCGCCGTGCCGTTGCCCTTGCCGATGATCAGTTCGAGGCGGCCGTCGGAGAGGTTGTCGAGGGTGGCGTAGTCCTCGTAGGCGCGCACCGGGTCGAGCAGGCTCAGGGTCGTCACCGCGGTGAACAGCCGGATGCGCGAGGTACGCGCCGCGAGGTGGCTGAGCACGACCGGCGGCGAGGAGGAGATGAACGGCCGTTCGTGCCGCTCACCGACGCCGAACCCGTCGAAACCCAGCTCCTCGGCGAGCACCGCGCTGTCGACCACCTCGCGCAACCGGTCCCGGGCGGACGGCGTGATGCCGGTGACCGGGTCCGGCCGATGAACAATCAGGGTGATGACCAGGAACCGCATGCTGCCCTCCCGGGGTGTCCGACGGTCAGCCTGCGAGGACGACCGAAGCCGACCGGCGGACGGTCGGCCCGCCCACAGGCCGTGGGTTCGTCGGCCCGCCGGGCCGGCCGGCACAGACGGGGAGCCCGCGGCGGGCGGCGCGGATTGCTCCGGCGGCGCACCCGGGGGAGGAACGGCGGCCGACCCGCGCGCCGGCCGGCACGACGACCCGGCCCGCGCCGAGCACGGCCTCGTACCCGGCCGAGAGCCCCAGGTTCGGCGACACGCCGTGCTGGTGCGCCGACGAGGCGAGCCCCGGACCGGTGACGGTGCCGTCGCCGTCCCAGATCGCCGCCTCGTCCCCCGCGAGTAGACCGTCCCCCGCGAGTAGACCGTCCCCCGCGAGCAGACCGTCCCCCGCGAGCAGGCCGCCCGCCGCGGCACGGGGTTGGAACGGGAGTGACGCCCACGAAGGGCGCGAGACGCTCAGCTGCGCGGTGATCGGCTGGCCGACCTCGGCCGGCGGGGCGGGCGGCGCGGCGGGGGCGATCTCGGGCTCGACGCGGGCGAGTTCGAGGCGTACCTCGTCGAGCAGGTCCGTCAGGCGCACGCCGAGCGCGCGGCAGATCGCCGCGAGGATCTCCGAGGAGGCCTCCTTGCGGCCCCGTTCGATCTCGGACAGGTAGGGCGTCGACACCAGCGCCGCCGCCGCGACGTCGCGCAGGGTGCGTTGCTGGGCCAGCCGGCGGCGCCGCAGCGCCTGCCCGATCAGCCCGCGCAGCAGCGGCACCTCGACCTGCTCGGCCATCGCCACCCGGACCACCTTCCGACGCCCGCGGAACCGCTCAGAAGCCGAGGGTATCCGCTGCCGCGTCGTCTCATCCGCTGATGTCGCCGTCCGGTCCGTCCAATCCGTCCCGCCCGGCCGGCCCCTTGGATCCGTCCAGTCCGCGCAGGTCGTCACGGCGGATGCAGCAGTGCACGCCGACGACCTGGTCGACGACCTGGCTCACCGCGAAGTCGCCGGCGGCGGACAGGTAGGCCAGGGCGACCTGCGGCGGCAGTGCGAACCGTTCACGCAGGAACGCCACGGCGTTGCGGGTGGCCGCGCGCATCNCCTCGCCGAGGTCCGGGTCGAGCCCGGCGACGATGTGCAGCGCGTCGGTCTGCGCCCACGGCGCGCTCAGGGCTCCGGCGGTGCGGCGCACGGACTCGTCGGAGTGCACGGTCAGGCGCAGCAGGGCGCGCAGCGGTGCCTCGAACGCGGTGAGCNCCACCTCGCCGTCGCCCTGGGCGAAGTGCGGATCCCCGGCGTAGAACAGCGCGTCCGGGACCTGGACGGGCAGGTAGAGACGGGCGCCGACGCCGAGGTGGCGGATGTCGAGGTTGCCGCCGTGCGNCCCGGGCGGCACCGAGTGGACCGGTCCGGTCGTCGCGACCGCGACCCCCATGATCCCGAGGAAGGGGCGCAGCGGGAAACGGATCTCGCGGCCGTCGCCCACGGGCAGCACCCCGGCCTCGCCGCGGGTGTGCGCGACCAGGCACACCGGCGGCACCGCGGCCCCGGGCGGCAGGCCCGGCGGCGCGATCGGCATCTCGCCGGGCAGCGCCCCCCGTCCGTGCCGGTTGCTGATCACCCCGTAGGGGGCCCGGCGGACCAGGTCGAGCACCTCGACCTCCAGGACGTCCCCCGGCCGGGCCCCGGCCACGGCCACCGGGCCGGTGACCACGTGCGGGCCGGCGACGTCGGGCTGGTGGCGTCGGCCGCTGCCCGCCAACGCCAGCACGTCGTCGAGCAGCGCGTCGGCCGGGATGCCCGCGGCGCCGAAGAAGGCCCGCGGATCGCCGCCCTGGTCGGCGAGCAGGCCCTCGTGGCTGATCGTGTCGATGCGGACGGCCTGCCCGGAGGGCACGGTCAGCACCGGTCGGCTCGCCGCGTTCGGCAGCAGCCCCCACCAGACCTCGTCCGGCCGGGACGGCAGGTAGGGCTCGCCCGCCGGGACCCCGATGCCGCTGTGCAAGACAGTCACGGGCCGGAACCCTGCCACGCCCCGATGTCGGCGTCGTTACCGTCGTGACCAGCGCATCCCTGGCCGCATCGGGTAGCCGCGACGCCCACCGGCATCGCGGGCGGGCGTCGTGGGCGGGCGTCGCTGGCTGGCCTCCCGAGCTGCCGGGCTGGCATCCCGAGCTGGCATCCCGGGCAAGCATCGCGATCGGGTCGGCGCCCAGGGCGGTCGCCACCGGGCCGCAACGGCTCGGTAATGCCGCGGCAAACGGCCGGCCGCAGGATGTTCGCGTGGTCAACATCCGGCTGGGTGGCCCCCGGAACTCGTGGGCGGTGTCGTCCGAACACGTCGATCTGCGCCGCGTTCCGGTCGCGCCGCTGCCGGCCACCGTCGACGCCCGCCCGCAGCGGCTCACCCTCGACCTGACCCGCACCGCCGTCGTCGTCGNCGACATGCAGAACGACTTCTGCCATCCCGACGGCTGGCTCGCCTCGATCGGCGTCGACATCACCCCGGCGCGCCGGCCCATCGCACCGCTGCGCCGCGCCCTGCCGGTGCTGCGCGCCGCCGGCGTCGCCGTCGTCTGGCTGAACTGGGGCAACCGGCCGGACGCGGCGAACCTGCCGCCCGGCGTGCTGCACGTCTACAACCCGGACGGGGCCAGCGGCGGCATCGGCGCGCCGGCCCGCCCCGGCGGCAGCCCGACGCTGCAGGCCGGAAGCTGGTCGGCGGCGATCGTCGACGAGCTCGCGGCGCAGCCCGGCGACGTGCACGTCGACAAGTACCGGATGAGCGGCTTCTTCGACACGCCGCTGGACGCCGTGCTGCGCAACCTCATGGTGACGACGCTGCTGTTCGCCGGGGTGAACTCCGACCAGTGCGTGCTGGCCACCCTGACCGACGCGGCCTGCCTCGGCTACGACGTCGTGCTGCTCGAGGACTGTGCGGCGACCACGTCACCGCCGTTCTGCCACGACGCCACCGTCTACAACGTCGCCCAGTGCTTCGGGTTCGTCGCCTCCTCGGCGTCGTTCACCGACTCCCTCGCTGATCCCGTCGATCCCGTCGCTTTCGCCGAGTCCGCCGGGCAGGGGTGAAGCCGTNCCGACCACCCCGATCCTGATCACCCCGGACGCCCTGGAGATGCACCACATCAGCGCCGGGGACACCGTGCGCCTCGGCGTGCTCGCCGGGCCGGAGGTCTCGCCGGTCACCGTCATCCTGGAGTCCTGGGACGTCGGCGGGGCGCAGCCGCCCAACAGTCATCCGGCGTCCACCGAGCTGTTCGTGTTCCTGCGCGGGCACGGGGTGGCCGTCTGCGACGGCACCGAGGTCGCCGTCGCCGCCGGCGGCACGCTGGTGCTTCCGCCCACGTCCCTGCACCACATCACCAACACGGGACCGGGCCGGTTGTATGCGCTGACCCTGATGAGCCCGGACGACGGGTTCGCGGCGATGGTGCGCCGCGGGCCCCTCGCCGGTACCGACGACGAGGACCGCGCCGTCCTGGCCGCCGTGCCGTCCACCGTGCCGTCCACCAGGCCGTCGACCGTGCCGTCCACCGCGCCATGACCGGCGTCGACGCGGTGGCGGTTGCTGCGGCGGACTGGTTCGCGCTGCGGCCCGTCGCGGCCCGGACCTGGCTGGTCGCCGAGCCCGGCCACGTCAACTGCTTTCTGGTCGAGGGCGACGAGCGGGCGGTGCTCGTCGACACCGGGCTGGGGCTCGCCGACGTGCACGCGGCGGCCCGGTCGTTGACCGACCGGCCGATCCTTGCCGTCAACTCCCACGGTCATGACGACCATCGCGGCGGCAACTGGCTGTTCCGCGACGTCGCGGCGCACCCGCTGGCGACACCGGCGGTGACCGCACCGGTGCCCGCCGAGCGGCTGACCGCCTACCTCACCGTCGCCCGCGAGCAGTACGCCGCCTACGCCCGGCTGCGCGCCGACGACGAGCGGTTCTTCCACCTGCTCACCGAGGAGACGACGCCGCGCCCGCTGCCACCGTCCGCCGACGCCTGGACCGTGCCCGCGGGGCCCGCGCCGGTCGCGCTGGCCGACGGCGAGCGCATCGACCTGGGCGGCCGGGAGCTCACCGTGCTGCACACCCCCGGCCATTCGCCGGACTCGCTGTGCCTGTTCGACGAGCGCGACGGCCAGCTGTTCGCCGGCGACACGCTCATCACCGGCGACTTCTGGGTGCACATGCCCGACGCCGAGGTCGACGTGTTCGCCGCGACCCTGCGCAGCCTCGCGTCGCGGCTGGCCGGCTCGGTGCGGGACATCTACCCCGCGCACACGCTGCGGTACCGGGTCGGCCCGGACTTCCTGCGCCGCACCGCGGACGCGTTCGAGGCGGTCGCCGCCGGCAAGGCGCCCGGCCGCCCCGGCACCGACCTGCTGCGCCGTCCGGCGCTGCGCCACGACTTCGCCGACTTCAGCATTCTGCGTCCCCTCGGCGTTGAGACGGCGGCGGCCGCGTCGGCGGCGGCGGCCGTCTCGGCGGAGGAGGGGGCGCAGGCGGAAGAGGGGGCGCCGGCGGAGCTGGCCGCCATCGACCCGGCACTCGGCGCCGCCTTCGCGGCCTACGAACGGGCCCTCATGGCCGGGGACGTGGCAACCCAGCAGGCGTCCTTCTCCACCGGTGCGGACGTGGTGCGCGTCGACGGGGACGGGCCACTGGTGGGGCCGTCGGCGCTCGCGGCCTACCGGGCAGCCCGGCCCACCCCCGGCCCGCGCCGGCTGCGCGCCCTGCACGTGGTGCGCAGCCCCGGGGAGACCGTCGTCACCGTGTCGACGAACGAGCNGCTGGGACCTGACGGCCGGATCGTCGGCCTCAGCACCCAGACCCAGGTGTGGGCCCGCACCGACGACGGCTGGCGGGTGATCGCCGCCTGCGTCTCCCCGATGAGTGACGGGAACCTCTCCGGTGCTCCGGTGGCCGGCGCCTCGTGGGCCGGCGTCCCGTCGGCGGACCCGCCGGGGATGGAACCGCCGGAGGGGCGTCGGTGAGCCTGGACGACGGGTGGCCGCGGGCTGTGTGGCGGGAACACGGTGACCCGCTGCTGGCGCCGACCGGCTGCGGCCCGCTGGACGGGCTGCGGGTTGCCGTGAAGGACCTCTTCGCCGTCGGCGGGTACCGGATCGGCGCGGGCAACCCCCGATGGCTCGCCGAGGCGCCGGTGGAGCCGGTTGACGCGCAGGCCGTCTGGGCGCTGCGGGCCGCGGGCGCGGCGATCGCCGGGATCGCGCAGACCGACGAGCTCGCCTTCTCCCTGTCCGGGGCGAACGTGCACTACGGCACCCCGCCCAATCCGGCGGCCCCCGACCGGGTGCCCGGCGGGTCGACCAGCGGGCCCGCCTCGGCGGTCGCCGCCGGGCAGGCCGACGTCGGGCTGGGGACCGACACGGCCGGGTCGATCCGGGTGCCCGCCTCCGTCTGCGGGCTGTACGGGCTGCGGCCGACGCATGGCACGGTCGGGGCAGGCGGCGTGCTGGGGCTCGCCCCGTCCTTCGACACGGTCGGCTGGCTCACCGCCGATCCGGGCCTGCTGCGCGCGGTCGGCAACGTCCTGCTGCCGCCGCCGGCAGGTGCCCCCCGGCCGGCGGCGCGGCTGTTCGTGGCGGGGCCGCTGCCGGCCGCGGCCGTCGGCACGCTCACCGACGCGCTGGGAGCGGACGTCCGCACCGGGGGAGTCCACGAGCTCGGCGACATCCCGGGACTGGTCGCGGCGTTCCGCGTGGTGCAGGCCGCCGAGGCGTGGCGGCTGCACGGTGCCTGGATCACCGCGCACCCCCGCGCGCTGGGTGCCGACGTCGAGGAGCGATTCCGGTTCGGCGCCGGGGTCGACGCGGGCGCCGAACGCGTCGCCCGACGCCAGATCGCCGCCGGGCGGGCGCGGCTGCTGGACCGGCTCGGCGCCGACACCTGGCTCGTGCTGCCCGCCGCCGGCGGTCCCGGCCATCTTCGCGGCAGCGGCGCGCGTGATCGGGACGCCTGGCGCCAGGCGACGCTAGGCTGCACCGTTGTGGCTAGTGCGTACGGCCTGCCGAGCTGCGTCCTGCCGACCCCCAGGACCCAGGGCGGACCGGTGGGACTAGCCCTGGTCGGCCCGCCCGGCGCGGACCGGGGGCTGCTCGACGCGGTGGTGGCCGCCGCCGCGGCCGCGTCGTGACCGCTTTCGCGGAGGATGTGGGCGTCCGGCTCGGCGGGGCGGTCCGCGCGCAGCGGCACGCACTCGGCCTCACCCTCGTCGACGTGGCGGGCCGGGCCGGCCTCAGCCATCCCTTCCTCAGCCAGCTCGAGCGGGGGCTGGCCCGGCCGAGCATGCGGTCGCTGACCGCGATCGCCTCCGCGCTCGGGACCAGCGCCCAGGCCCTGATGGCCGCGGCGGAGGCGAACGTCCCCCTCGTCGAACCGGTCAGCGTGGTGCGCCACGACACCGTCGCCGTGGACTCGCCCGGCGGGTCGGTCCGCAGCCTCGTGCGCGGCGCCCGGGCGATGCTGCCCTCGGAGTACACCGGCGCCCCGGCGTCGTTCCACGACTACTTCCAGCACGACGGCGAGGAGTTCGTCTACGTCGTCTCCGGCCGCATCGAGGTCGACGTCGACGGCGTGCTGCACACCGTGGCCGCCGGCGAGAGCGTCTACTACGCCGGGGGAGTGCGCCACCGCTGGCGCGGCCTGGACGGCGAGCAGGTGCGCCTCGTCGTCGTCCAGCAGAACGCCTGACCCCCACCACCTGGGCGGCCATACGTTTAGCGCCGCCGAAATTCGGAGCTGACGGNCCCGTCACGCACCCGCGCGACGATGTTGATCCCGTCAACATTCGGAGGCAGCGTGCGGATCGGCGTGTTCCTCTTCGGCGGCGTCGAGATGGCCGACGCCGGGCTCGGTGGCACCGAGCCCACCGAGCGCCGCTACGACCAGGCGGCGATCGAGCACGCCCACCGGGAGCTGCTGTCCTGCGGGGAGCTGGCCGAGCGGCTCGGCTACGACAGCTTCTGGCTGACCGAGCACCACTTCCAGCACGAGGGCTACGAGGTCGTGCCGAACGGCCTGATGTTCGCCGCCTTCCTCGCCGCCCGCACCGGCCGGATCCGGATCGGGACGATGTTCAACGTGGTCGGCCAGTGGCATCCGTTGCGCCTGGCCGAGGACTTCGCGCTGCTGCACAACCTCAGCGGCGGGCGGGGAATCCTCGGCGTCGGCCGCGGGACCGTGCCCCGCGAGATGCTGCCGCTGACGGCGGGAGCGGTGTCCGTCGGCTCCTACGACAACCCGTCGGCGGCGGCGGCCGACCGGCTCAACCGGGAGATCACGGAGGAGAGCCTCGACGTCCTGCACGCCGCGTTCACCCACGAGNGGTTCAGCTACTCGGGCAGGCACTTCTGCGTGCCGCCGCCGGGGATCCCGGACCGCGGCGGGGAGGTCCGCGANCTCACCCTGGTGCCCCGTCCGCGCTATCCGTTCCAGACCTGGCAGGCGGTGACCAGCCCGCCGACGCTGCGCGCCGCGCCGACCCGCGGCTTCGGCGGCGTCTTCTGGCTGCGCGAACGACACCGCCTCGCCGCCGACTGGCGGGCGTTCGCCGAGACGTTCGAGCAGGTCCACGGTCGGCCGCTCGAACGCGGGGAACGGCGGATGCTCGTGCTCAACGTCGCCGTCGGCGACACCCGCGCGCAGGCGATGGCCACCGTCCGCGCGGGCCATGACGAGTTCTGGCGCTTTCTGGCCCCCTACGGCTGGGGTCGGGGCTATGTGGGCCCGGACGGGCGGCCCGCCGACGGCTCGTTCGTCCCCACTCTGGAGGACTCGATGGCGCAGGGGCCGTGGGCGGTCGGCACCGCCGACGACGTCGCCGCGCACATCGTCGCCCTCGACGACCTGCTCGGCCTGACCGACCTGGTGATCTTTCCGGGCATGCCCGGTGATCCCTACGACCGGGTCCGGGAGCAGATGGAGCGCTTCGCCCGCGACGTGGCCCCCCGGCTGCCGACGGCAGCCCTGGCACGCACCCCCGCTTCGGGCCTGTTCGGCCCAATCCCGTCCGAGGAGCCTGCATGAGCCGTCACTTCGCCGACCTGCGCGCACCCGAGGCCGCCGGGCTCTCGCCGGACGCGGTCGCCGTGCTGCCCATCGGGTCGATCGAGCAGCACGGCCCGCACCTGCCGCTGTCGACCGACCTCGTCGTCGCCGAGACGCTTGCCCGGGACGCCGTCGACACCTTCGGTGACGCCTGTGACCTGTGGCTGCTGCCGGCGCTGGCCTACACGAAGTCCAACGAGCACGCCTGGTCGCCGGGCACGATGTGGCTGTCGGCGACGACGCTGCTGGCGGTCCTCGACGACCTGGCCCGCTGCCTCGCGACCACCCCGGTGCGCCGGCTGGTGTTCCTCAACGGCCACGGCGGCAACAGCGCGTTACTGCAGGTCGCCAGCCGCGACATCCGCCTCGCGCACGGGCTGAGCACGTTCGTCATGCACCCGTCCCTGCCGGCGGACCACGGCNGCACCTCGCCGGCCGCGGAGCTCGGCATGGGCATCCACGCCGGCATCGACGAGACCTCGTTGCTGCTGCATCTGCGTCCCGACCTGGTCCGCCTCGATCTCGGGGTGCGCAGCGTCCCCGAGCAGCTCGCGTCGTTCGACCGGGTCCGTTTCGGCGGTGCGGTCTCGTTCGGGTGGCTCAGCGACGACTTCGGCACCGACGGAACGATCGGTGACCCGACCGGGGCCACCGCCGAGCGCGGCAAACGGCTCTACGAGGCGATGGTGGTCGCGGCGGGCCAGTCGCTCGCCGAGATCGCCCGGTTCGACCCGCGACCGACGCGGTGACCCGCACCGCCCAGCGCCCCCCGTCCGGGCTGTCCTCCGCCGACGACCTGCCCGCGCAGGCGGACGTGGTCGTCGTCGGGGGAGGTCACAACGGGCTGACCTGCGCCGCCTACCTGGCCCGGGCGGGCTGGTCGGTCGTCGTCGTCGAGGCCCGCGGCGAGCTCGGCGGCTGCGCCGCGACCGTCGACGCGATCGGCGCCCGGGTGAACATCTGCAACTGCGACCACACGATGGTCCTGGCCAGCGGGATCGTCGACGACCTCGAACTCGGCGCGTACGGGCTGCGCTACCTCGACGTCGACCCGATGGGCATCGCCGTCGGCTGGGGCGACGAGCCGGCGTTCGTCCACTGGCGCAGCGTCGAACGGACCATCGACGGGCTGGCCCGCACGGACCCCGCGGCGGCGGCCGCCTACCGGCGCTACCTGGACGTGGCCCTGCCCGCCGCCCGGCTCGTGCAGTCCGTGCAGGGCACCCGCCCGAGCACCGCGGCGATCGCGGCGACCGCCGCGCGGCGCCGCCTGCGCGGCAGCGCCGCGGTGCTGGACTGGGCCCGGCGCAGCCTGCTCGACGTGCTGACCTCGTTCGGTCTGCCGCCGTGGCTCATCGCCGCAGCCGGCACGAACGGACCGGCCGTGTGGGGCCTGGCGCCGGACGCGCCCGGCAGCGGGCTGGGCGCCCTCGGCTTCGCGATGCGCCACCTCGTCGGCGTCGGCCGCCCGGTGGGCGGCAGCGGCGCCCTGCCCGCGGCGCTCGCCGCCTGCGTGCGCGCCCACGGCGGCCTGCTGGTCACCGGGGCCCGGGTGGGTGGTGTCCTGGTCCGCGACGGTCGGGTACGCGGCGTGCGTCTCGACGACGGCCGCGAGGTCAGCGCCCCGACGGTGGTCACGGCGACCGATCCGCGCACGCTGCTCGTCGACTGGCTCGACGGCGTGCCGGCCGCCGCCCGGCTGCATGCCCGCTGGGCCGCGGCGCCCGCGGTCGACGGCTACGAGTCCAAGGTTGACGCGGTCGTCACCGCCCTGCCGGCGCTGCGCGCGGTGGCGCGGATCGGTGCGGACGTGCTGCCCGCCGAGGCCCGGCAGGTGCCGACGACGATCGTCAGCCCCACCGTCTCCCAGCAGGTCGCCGCCGCGGCGGCGCGCGGGCGCGGGCTGGTCAGCGACCCGCCCATGTTCCTCGTCAACACGCCGTCGGTGCTCGACCCGTCGTTGCGGCCGGCCGCTGACGCGCACCTGCTGAGCCTGGAGGTCCTGTGGACGCCGTACACGCTGCGCGGCGGCTGGACCGACTCGACCCAGCCGTGGTCCTGGCTGCGCCGGCTGGCCTCGTTGGGTGACCCGGGGCTGGTGGCATCCGTGCGGGACTGGCGCGCGATGACCCCACCGGACTACGAGCGCGAGTTCTCCCTGCCCCGCGGGTACGCCCCGTCCTTCCCGGGCGGCGTCGTCGCCGCGCTGCTCGGCCGCCAACGCGAGCTCAGCCGCTACCGCACGCCGGTGGCCGGGCTCTACCTCACCGGCGCCGGGACCTTCCCCGGCGCCGGTGTGTGGGGCGCCAGCGGCCGCAACACCGCCGAGGTCGTCCTCGCCTCCCGTCGCCGGGACCGTTGAGCCGAGCCGGCGCGACCGGCCGACCGGAGACCGAGACCGCTCCAGTGGTCCCGACATTCATGCCCGGACCGCCGTCATCCCGTTAAAGCGCGGTGTGCGTACGATTTTCCGGTGACCCTCATCCCAGAGACCCACCGCGACCTCGCCCAGAACGCCGAGGTCGCGATCCTCACCACCCTCGGCCCCGACGGCGCTCCNCAGACCACGGCCGTGGGCTACCTGCTCGACGACGGCGTCTTCCGCATCTCGGTCAGCTCGGACAAGCAGAAGCTGAAGAACCTGCAGCGCACGCCGCAGTGCTCGCTGTTCCTGCTGGACATCACCAACGTCTACCGCACGGTGGAGGTCCGCGGCACCGCCGAGGTCATCCTCGACGACGACTACACCTGGGCCGCGAAGATCGCCGAGAGCCGCGGCCGCACGGCCGACGACATCCGCAAGCTCACCCCGCCCGGCGAGCNCCGCTACAGCATCGCCGTGACCCCGACGAAGGTCAACACTTTCGGCTGAGCCCGCGGCCCACTCGGTCACGGATCCGAACATCTGTTCGACATCGGGGCCGGGTAAGTCCTAGCGTTGACGCATGACCTTCGCCACCCGTCCTCGGTCGCCGCTCGCATGGTGGCTGTTCGCCCTCGCGCTGGTCGCCGTGCGTCGACGCGACGGTTCAGGACGGTGTGGCGGGGGTGGGGGCGGGGAGCTTGCCGGGGTTGAGCAGGCCGTCCGGGTCGAACCGGGCGGCGGCCTCACGGACCAGGTCCAGGCGCCCGTGGTGCAGCTCCCAGGTGTGCGGGTCGTCGACGTACACCTCGACGTCGGCCAGCCGGGCCATCCGCTCGTACAGGTCGTCGGGCCCGTCGTAGCGCAGGAACAGCATCGAGACCCAGTCGCGGCCGTTCGCGGTGAGGAAGCCCTCCAGGTGGATGAGCGACTCGGGGGCGAGCGCGGCGACCTCCGCGCGGCGTCGGGTGAGACCGGGGNCCATGCACTGCAGGTGGGTGAGTTCCGGGCGGACCTTGCGGACGCGGTAGGTGGTGTGGTTGTAAGACAGCGAGGCGATGTGCGCCGGGCCCTTGGGGCGCACGGCGTCGACCCGCCCGCCGTGCTGCTCGACGACGGCCCTCGCCGCGGCGACGCTGTCCTCGGTGACGATCCCGCGCAGGCTGACCCGGTCGGCGGGCATCGCCGGGTCCACCGGCCGGTAGGTCGCGATGATCCCGGCCTCGTCGAGCGAGAGCAGCCGCGGCGTGGGCGCCAGGTCGAACAGCTCCTCGCCGGCGGCGACGGCGCCGGCCAGCTCCGGGAAGGACGCGAACAGTCCGGTCCAGCGGCGCGCGGGACGCAGCGCCACGGTCGCCTGCGCGATCACCCCGTTGACGCCGAACGCGTGCGCCATCGCGGTGTTGTCCGGGAAGGGCACCTCCACCGGGACGGCGTCGTCGGTGCACGGCACGACGAGCAGCGAGCGCAGGTAGCCGTCCCAGATCGCGCCGTTGGCGATCGAGCCGGTGCCGCCGGAGCCGCCGGCGATGAATCCGGCGACCGTGCTTCCCACGGTCGAGGGCAGGATCGCCAGCTCCTGCCCGGTGGCCAGGGCGGCCTTCTCCATCAGCACGAACGACGCGCCGGCCTCCGCGGTCAGCCAGCCGTCCTCGACCGCGAGGATCCGGGCGGCTGCCGTGGTGTCGATGACGAGCCCGCCGAACAGCGGGATGCCCTGCCCGTAGTTGCCGGTGCCCTGGCCGCGCACGGTCACCGGCACCCGGTGGCGGTGCGCGGCCCCGACCGCCGCCGCGATCCCGGCGACGTCGGGCGGGCGGACCACCACGTCGGCGACACCGCCGGGCAGCAGCGGCGCCAGCACCGGGCTCATGTGCGCCCAGTCCGTCGAGGCCGACAGGCGGGCCGGTTCGTCGCGCAGCACGGCGTCGGCGCCGACCACGGTGGCGAGCTCGGCGGCCAGCGCGTCGAGCACACCGGGGTCCAGGGGGGTCACGGCGGGCAGCGCCGCCCGGCCGAAGCCGGGGAGCGCGCGCTCCCCGGCCCGGCCGCGCGACGCCGCGAGGGTCGAATCCGACATCGCTCAGGTACCAAGTCCGATCTTGGTGTCGAGGAAGCTGTTGTCGACGAGGTTCGNCGGCTTGAGCCCGGACAGGATCGGCTTGCCCTGCGACTGGTAGATCGGGTCGAGGATCTCGATGAGCTTCTGCAGCCGCGCGTCCTCGAAGTCCCCGAGGGTGCTGTCGGCCCCGTTGCCGACGATGCCCAGCGACTTCATGGTCTGCACCGCGTAGTCCGCGACGCCCTGGGAGTAGACCCAGCCGTTGTTGTACTTGTCGACGAGGTCGAGGATCAGCTTGTTCGTCGCTGCCGGGGCGGCCATGAAGTCGACGATGCCCTGCTGCATGATCGGGACGAGCTTGCTCAGGCAGGGCTTGAGCGCGTCGAGCTTGTCCTTGCGGATGCCGATCGCCTGCTGGTAGAAGTTGAAGCCCGCATCCGCGATCAGCTGGTACTTCAGTGGCTTGTCCCAGGAGCGCACCTCGTGGGACCAGGTGTAGGGCTCCGACGTCGCGAAGCCCTGAACCGCGTNGGCGCCGCCGGAGGCCACGAAGTTCGTCGGCGTGCCGTCGTAGCTGCCGTCGACCTGCCCCTTCTTCAGGATGCCGGAGCCGGTGAAGTAGTCCATGTAGGACGCGCCCTGGAAGTACAGGACCTTCGTGTCGGTCCTGCCGATGTCGGCGATCGTCTTCCAGTCCGGGTGCTTGTCCGGCGACCACTGGATGACCTGCGGGCTCTTCTCCAGACCCGCCAGCACCGCCACGGTCGGCTGGGTCTTGGACAGGGCGATCTGCTCGTCGGTGCCCAGGTAGCCCAGCGTGATCCCGGAGTCCTTGTAGAGCTGGGAGGTCACCGTCTGGAAGCCGATCGCCGGNCCACCGGCGCGGATCTCCAGCTTCACCCCGGTGTCGACGCCGCCGTGGGCCGTCANCTCACCGGTGACGGACTTCTTGCCCGCGTCGATCTTCGGGTTCGGCCCGAGGAGCTGGTACTGGCCGCCGTGCTCGGACTCCGGGTTCCAGTCGGTCTGCAGCACGATCGTCGACGGGCAGCCGGCGGCCTTGAGGTCGAGCGCCGCCGGTGCCGCGCCCGCCGCGGACGGGGCCGCGGCGCCGGTGGACCCCCCGTCGCTGCCGCCGCTGCCGCACGCGGCGGCGGTGAGGGCGAGCGCGGTCGCGGTCGCGGTCAGCGCGACGAGCCGCGCGGGCCGTCGCCGAGATCTGGTCAACTAGGTCTCCCCGAGTTCATAGGCCGTTCGGGCCAGTGAGTGTGGTGCGGTGGGGGCGCGGCGGCGGGCAGCGGCGGCGCGCAGGGCGCGCCGCCGTCGCGTGGGTCGCGCCAAGTGGGTCAGCCGCGCTTCGGCTGGTACCAGCGGCCGACCACGCGCCGCGCCAGCCAGCCGAAGAAGACGAAGACCGCGACGCCGAGCAGGCTCGCGGTGAGCGTGGTCGCCCACAGGCGCTCGCCCTCCAACCGGGAGGTGAACACCGACAGGTTCGTGCCGAGCCCCGGCTCGCCCTGCTTGAAGAAGAACTCGCCGACGATCGCGCCGATGACCGACAGGCCGGCGGCGTTGCGGAATCCGGTGAACATCGACGGCAGCGCCGCCGGCAGCTGCAGCTTCCACAGCCGAGTCAGCCTGCCGGTGTGGTGCAGGCTGAACAACTCGTGCATGCCCCGGTCGACCGACTGCAGCCCGAACAGCGTGTTCGACACGATGGGGAAGAACGCGATGATGACGCAGACGATGATCCGGCTGGTCAGCGCGAACCCGAAGAAGAAGCTCAGCACCGGGGTGAGCGCGAGGATCGGCACCGTCTGGATCACGACGGCCCACGGGTACAGCGAGTTCTCGACCCACTTGGCCTGGCTCATCGCCACCGCGACGGCGACCCCGATGACAATCGAGATGGCCAGCCCCGAGAAGGTGACTTCGCAGGTCAGCCGCAGCGCGCTCATCATCGTCGTGAAGTTCGACCAGTCGAGGAAGCCGACCCGGACGACCTCGTGCGGCGGCGGCAGCATGAACCGCTGCTGGTCGTTGAGNACGCCGTCGGACACCGCGTACCAGAGGCCGATGAACACCGCGAACACCGCCCCGGGCAGCAGCACGAAGCTGACCAGCCCGGCGCCACGCCGGCGAGACCGTGGGCGGGNGGGTGTCACGTCGGTCGCCGGCGTCGCCGTGGCCGCGTCGCCGGTCGCGTCCGTCTCGACCACGGAAGGCACCGTCACGCTCATGAATCGCTCCTGAGGTGTTGCGAGACCTCGCCGCACAGGGCGGCGAACTCGGCGCTGTAGCGCAGGTGCGGCGAGCGCGGGTAGTCGAACGGGATGGCAAGNTCGGCCTTCACCCGTCCCGGCCGGCCGCTCATCACCACCACCCGGGTGGACAGGAACACCGCCTCCGCCACCGAGTGGGTGATGAACAGCGCGGCGAACCGGCGCAGCTGGAACATCCGCAGCAGCTCGTCGTTGAGGCGTTCGCGGCTGATCTCGTCCAGCGCGCCGAACGGCTCGTCGAACAGGAAGATCGAGGGGTCGAGCACGAGCGAGCGGGCCAGCGACGTGCGCATCCGCATGCCGCCGGACAGTTCGTGGGGCAGGTGCTTCTCGAAGCCGGTGAGGCCGACGAGGCTGATCGCGTCGGCGACCCGGCGTTCGCGTTCGGCCTTGTCGAGATGCTCCAGCTCGGCGAACAGCCGCACGTTGTCGTGCACGGTGCGCCACGGCAGCAGGGTGGCGTCCTGGAAGACGTAGCCGACGTTCGTCGAGGCCACGTCGACGGTTCCGGNGGTGGCCTCGTCCAGTCCGCTGGCGATGCGCAGCAGGGTGCTCTTGCCGCACCCCGACGGTCCGACGATCGAGACGAACTCGCCGGGGTGGATCGTCAGGTCGGTGTCGGTGAGCGCGACGGTGCCGTCCCGGAACCGCTTGCGTACCCCCGCGAAGTGCAGGGCCGGTGCGTCGGCTCCGGCGGAGTTGGCTGCGGTGGTGTCGCCGGCGGGGGNGGTGTCGGCGGCGGTGGTGTCGGCGATCGTCATGATGCGGCCTCCCACTGGTCCGGTTGGGCGTCGTACGGTTCGGTCCCGGGGCGCCGGACCGGCTCGGCGCGCGGAGCCGGTCGCTGTGGTTCGGCGAGTTCGGCGTGCACGGTGGTGCGGGCCACGATCCGGCCGGCCCGCCAGACGGTTCGCTGCTCGCCGGCCGCGGCCAGCGCCTCGAGGGCGTTCGCCGCGGGCAGCGCGACCAAGTCGGCCGGGCTGCCCGGCGCGAGCGAGACGGCCGGCAGGCCGAGGGCGCGCCGCGGCGCGTCGCTCACCGATGCCAGCGCCTCGTCCGGGGTGAGATGCCCGCAGGTGACCATCAGCGACGCGGTTTCCAGCGCGTCGCCGCGGCCGACGAGGTTGAACGGGTCGCGCAGGTTGTCGCCGCCCGCCGCCACGGTCACCCCGGCGCGGCGCAGCGGCGCGACGGCGGTCAGCCCGCGCGGGGTGCCGACCGCGTGGTTGCGGCCCTGCAGAAACAGGTTGGTCTGGGGCAGCGCGACGACGGCGATGCCGGCGGCGGCGACCTGCTCGGCGACCCGGACCTGCACGTCCGGGGGCTGCATCGCGAGGCTGACGCAGTGGCTCGCCGTCACGCCGTGCGGGAAACCGGTGCGGCCGACCAGGTCGGCGAGCGTGGCGAGGGTGAGCAGTCGCGGGTCGAGGGTCTCGTCGGTGTGCAGGTCCAGTGGTCGGCCGGCCTCACCGGCCGCGTCCAGGCAGATCGCGACCGCGCGGTGCGGCTCCGGGTCGAGGTGCGGACAGCNGCCGGCCACGTCGGCTCCCTCGGCCAGCGCGCGGCGCAGGTCGCGGCCGGGCTGGCCGTCCAGCGGGTTGGACACGAGAGCGACGAGCTGCAGGTCGACCAGGCCGCGCCAGCGTTCCCGCACGTCGACGAGCGCCTCCAGCGCCCGCATGCCCGACTGCACCCCGACGTTGACATGCGTGCGGACGTGGGTGGTGCCCATCGCGAGCTGGATGCGCAGCGCCGCCTCGGCCCGGGTCGTGAAGTCCTCGACCGTGGAGGCGGGCAGCAGGGTCTGGATCGCCGCGATCGCGCCGGCGAGATCACCGGTGACGTTGCGGGCCAGCGACGCGGTGAGCGCCTTGTCCAGATGCGCATGCGGCTCCACGAACGACGCCAGCAGCACCTGGCCGGTCAGGTCGACGTCACCCGGGCCGACCCGGACGACCTCGGCGCCCGCGCCGCTCGGGACGACCCGCCCGATGACGCCGCCCGACAGCTCGACGTCCACGACGCCGCCGTGCGCGGTCATCGCGCCGCGAAGCCAGCTCATGACGTCCGTGCCCGGGTGCCGACGATGCGGCGGGCGATCTCGGCGGTCGCGCGGGCCGCCGCCGGTTCGTGGCCCGGCTGCGCGCCACCGGAGAGATTGATCCCGTCGACGCCGGGCAGGTCGAGCAGCCGGCCGGCGAGCTTCGTGGCGGCGCGCGTACCGGCGGCGTGCGGATCGTCCGCGGCCATGATCTCCTCCAGGTAGCCGGCCGGCAGGCGGCCGCCGGCGAACGACGCGACGACGGTGGCGGTCGCGGCACTCGTCACGACCGGCACGCAGGCCAGCGCGAGGCCGCCGAACCCGGCCGCGCGCAGCTCGGCCACCGCGTCGCCGACCGCCGCCGGGCCGCCGCAGTGGTCGACGAACACCACCTCGGCTCCGGCGTCGGCCTTGGCGAGCAGGCGGGAGGTCCGGCGGGAGACGGGCGGTGCGGCCGGCGCGTGTGCCACCGAGACCAGCGCCCCGCGGTCCCGGGCCAGGCCGACGACGTCCACGCTGTCCAGCTCGAACACGCCGACCGCGTCGGCGCGGTGACCGAGCGCCGGATGATCGCCGGTCACGCAGTGCAGTCCGGTCACGCCGGCGTCGACGCAGGCGGCGATCTCCCCCTCGATCGCCACCCGGTTGCGGTCCCGGCAGTTGATCCCGGCCCAGACGGGCACGCCGGCGTCGGTCAGCAGCCGGGCCCGGTAGGACGGTGGGAACTGGACGCGGGCATCGCCGTGATCGCCGATGAGGCAGGCGTCGGCCACCGGTGCGAGCTGGGCGCCGCACGCGCGCAGGCTGTCCGCGGACAGCGCCGCCGCCGGCAGGTCGGCCACGATCACCGGTCGCACCGCCGCGGCCGCGACGAACGCCGCCGCCGCGGCGGCGCGGGCCGGTGCGGGCCGGGCCGGTGCGGAGAGGGCCGGTCGGCTCGCGGCGTCCGGCGCGTCGGACGCAGGAACGGCCGGGGACAAGGCCGCGACGGATCCGGCGGCCACTGGCGGGGCGACGAGCGACGGGGCGACGGCGGGCGGGGCGGGGTACGGCCAGGCGGCGAGGGCGTCCAGGAAGGGGCACCGACCGAAATCCGGGACCTCGCAGCGACCGTCGGACCGGACCCCTCCGCAGGGGCCGTGCTCCATCGTCTTGGGGCACCGGGCGACCGCGCCACGCCAGGTGGCGTCCGCGGACGTTCCGATGTTCATCACGCCAACACTGTCCAGCTCGGCGGTCGACGGGGGGTTTCGGGTCGATAAAAGGTGAGTTTCGACCACGGTGACCATGGGTGCGGAAAGCTGTAACCCTGGGTCGTGATCGGGCCGTGTGGCGCCGGTGCTCTCTACGTCCCGTCGTCGGAGGAGCACCCCGTGCCGGGTTCGGCGCGCGCCTCGGGCGTTCCCTCCGGCGATGGGTCGCCTCCTCGNCCGGGAACATTGTGCGTCTCTGGGCGAGCTCGGTACATCTTAGAATGCTAGCATCCTACCAAGCGGCCACCCGAATCGATCGACGTGCGCTCGCGCGCTGAGGCCCATCCGCGCGGTGAAGCACTACACCGGGCGCCGCCGCAGACGGATCGTCGAGAGGAGCGGCATGATGACCAACGGGCTGCGAACCGCGGAGCCGGACAGCACGGCGGTGCGGGTCGCGTTGTGGCGGGCTGTCCACGTCCAGGCCGACCCGCCGCCGCACGTGTTCGAGGACGAGCTCGGCCTGCGGCTGGCGGCCCCGGCCGACGGATGGCCGCGCCGCCCGGACATGGACCCCTCCACCACCCGCCGCACCCGGGCCTCCATCGTGGCGCGGGCACGTGTCATCGAGGATCTGGTCGTCGAGCAGGCCGGCCTCGGCGTCGACCAGTACGTCATCCTCGGTGCCGGCCTGGACACCTTCGCCCAACGTCGGCCGCAGCTCGCCGCCGGCATGCGGGTGTTCGAGGTCGACCGGCCGGGTCCGCAGGAGTGGAAGCGGCGGCGGCTGACCGAGCTCGGTTTCGGCGTCCCGCCCTGGTTGCGGTTCGTGCCCGTGGACTTCGAGGCGGGCGAGTCGTGGTGGCAGGGCCTGGTGGGCGCCGGTTTCGACGCGGGTCGCCCGGCGGTGGTCGCCTCCGCCGGCGTCGTCATGTACCTCACCAGGGACGCGACCGCGGCCACGCTGCGCCAGGTCGCGGCCCTTGCCCCCGGCTCCACCCTGGCCATGTCGTTCATGCTGCCGCTGGAGCTCGTCGAACCGGCGGAACGTCCCGTGCGGGAGGCGACCGAGCGCGCCGCGCGTGCCGCCGGCACGCCCTTCATCAGCTTCTTCGTTCCGGAGGAGATGCTGGCGCTGGCCCGCGACGCCGGCCTGAGCGGCGCACGGCACGTGTCGGCGGCGAGCCTCGCCCGCCGCTACTTCGCCGGCAGGTC
This sequence comes from Frankia sp. AvcI1, assembly GCF_001420875.1. Taxonomy (NCBI): domain Bacteria; kingdom Bacillati; phylum Actinomycetota; class Actinomycetes; order Frankiales; family Frankiaceae; genus Frankia; species Frankia sp. AvcI1. The sequence continues at coordinate 22,317 of NZ_LJFZ01000029.1, forward strand.
GGACGGACTCGTCCCGTCCAGCGCCGAGGAGCTGCTGGTGGCGGTCACCCAGGAGCCCGACCCGGAGGCCCGGGCCTCGGCGTGACCCGGCGCATGGTGGGCGAGCCGCCAACCGCCCGGGAGCGTCCGACCGGGAGCGTCCGCCAGGCCCCGGACGGACGGCGGCCCTGACCGCCCGGAGCCGGCCGGCGCCGGGTCGCCGAGGTCGTCAGGTCCCGCAGGGCGCGGCCGGGAGGTCGTGGACGGCCGCGGCCGCGTACTCCTCGGCCCAGTCCGGCAGCCGCCGATCGTCCGGGGTCGGCTGCCACTGCCCGTCGCGCAGGGCGTAGCCCCAGCCGGGCCCGACCCGCAGGTACCGTGCCACCGCGGCGATCAGTCGATCGATGTGGTGGGCGGTCGTGCCCACGCCGATGCTGGCGCGCAGCGCCCCGCCCGGCGCACCCAGCCGAGCCAGCAGCGGGTGCGCGCAGAATCGGCCGGCGCGCACCCCGATGCCGTGCTCGGCCGACAGGTACGCCGACACCCGGGCCGGGTCGTGCCCGGGCAACGAGAACGTGACGACGCCGACCGCGTCCTGCCAGGCGCCGTCACCGGTACGCCGGCCGCCAGTGCTGTTCGGGATGGTCTCGGGGTCGGACCAGATGCGGTGGATCACGACACCGTCGAGCCCGTCGAGCCCGTCGAGCAGCCGCGCGCGCAGGCCCGCCTCGTGGCGTTCCCAGGCGCCCNGGGGGAGCGCGGCGAGCGTGCGGCACGCGGCGGCGATCGCGGTCGCGCCGGCGAGGTTGGGGGTGCCGGCCTCGTGCCGGGCCGCGCCGGTGGCCCAGTCGACGGCGTCGGTGCTCACCTCGCGGACGGCGCCGCCGCCGGCCAGGTAGGGGGGCGCGGCGTCGAGCCAGTCGGCCCGCCCAACCAGCACTCCTGCGCCGAACGGCGCGTACAGCTTGTGCCCGGAGAACGCCAGGTAGTCGACGTCGTCAGNGGCCATGTCGAGGCGCCGGTGCGGGGCGAGCTGGGCGGCGTCGACGAAGATGCGTGCGCCGGCGCGGTGGGCCAGGCGGGCGAGCCGGGCCAGCGGGGGCGTCTCCCCGGTGACGTTGGAGGCACCGGTCACCGCGAGCAGGGCCGTCGGCGCGGCCCTCAGCTCGGCCTCGAGCGCGGCGAGGCTCTCGGCCAGGGTCGACCGGGCGGCAACGGTCCGGTAGCCCGCGCGGGCGCGCCAGGGCAGCAGGTTCGCGTGATGCTCCACGTCGAACACGACGACCCCGCCGGCCACGTCGGCGGCGGGCAGGCACCGGGCGAGCAGGTTCACGGCATCGGTGGTGTTGCGGGTGAACACGGTGAGGTCACCGTCGCGGGCGCCGACGAACTGGGCGACGTCGCGCCGGGCGCCCTCGTAGAGGGTCGTGCACACCTGGGAGGCGAAGCCGGCGCCGCGGTGCACGCTCGCCGAGTAGGGCAGCAGCCGGGCGACGTGCTCGGCCACCGTGGTCAGGCACGGCGCGCTCGCCGCGTGGTCGAGGTTGACGTACTCCGCCCAGCCGCCGCCCACCAGCGGCACGCCCAGCCCCGCTCCCTGCACCGCCAGCAGCGCACCGGGCGGGTCACCCTGCACCCGATGGGCGTCCGAAAGTTCGGCGGCGCCCGTGAGCTCGTGATCCTTGAGCTCGTGACCCGCGGGCTCGTGACCCGCGGGCTCGCCGCCGGTGGGTGCCCGGCCGATCCGCTGCCCGGTCGGCTGGTCGGGGCAGGCCTGCCGGGCAGGGGACGGGGACACGGCAGAGATGATCGACGTCATCATCGCTCCTGGTAGGACCCTCACAGGGTCGGCACTTGCCGTCGGCGGGGTTNCCGCGGCCTCGTCACCACCCGGGGCACCCCGCTGCATAAGGAGGGTTGCCGGCCAGCAAGCCGGGGCTGAACGCTGGCACTCAAGACGTGGGAGAAACCTTAGCAAAGCTCGGAATCACGTGGGCGTCCGCGGCGCTGCCGTCGCGGCGGTGCGTCTGCTGGCGAAAGGCGGTGAGTATTGCGGCGTGCCCACCACGAGCGCGTAGGCCGCTGAAGGCCCGCGACCCCCACGTAAGGCCGGGCCAGACAACCAGGTCCGTTTCAGGGGGCGGTTCGCGGCGCGTCGTGCACGGTCACGCCTTCTCGGCGGCCTGCGACCCCGTCCCGGGCCACACGGTGAGCGCCCGGAACCGGTAGCCGTCCTGGTTGGCAACCGGCTCCCAGCGGAACGTCACCTGCCTGCCCGCGACGAGGTCCCGGTAGCCGTCCATCTCGATCATCGAGTAGTGGACCCAGCAGCCGCCCGGGACTTCCGGCGCGTCGATCACGCCCCAGCCCCGCTCGGCGTCGTAGGTGCGCACCACGCCGCGGGTCGCCGCGGGGCCTTCGTCGGTCACGGCGATCACGATGCTCGTCCCACCCGCGGCTGTCGATGGAATTTCGCCGTCGCCGCGCGGGAGGATCGGCGATGGACATCCGGTCGGCCGGCAGGCGCATCGGCCTGCCGGCTGGACGCGGCCGCGTCCAGCCGCGTGGACTGTCCCTCAGACACGCGCACATCGCGTCGCCGACGCTCCAGCGGCGCCGGCTGAGCGTCCGCCGCGCTACTCGGCGGCGCCGAGGGCACCGGCGAGGACGAGCAGTAGCAGCACGACGACGGCTGCGCCGACCAGCCACCCCCGGCGCGCCCGCAACCAGGCGAGTCCGGCCGCGATCACGCCGGCGGCCGGCGTCGCCGCCAGGACGATCGTGCCGAGCAGGATGACCGCGCCGGCCCGCCCGTGGCGCAGCCCGCCACTGAGGTCGGTCAGCCGCATCGCCGCGTCGGCGCCGAGGGGATCCCCGCCCGGGCCGTGCAGCCAGCTCGCGCCGCCCTGGGCGACGGCGAGTGTGAGCCCGGCGAGCACCAGCGCGGCTCCGAGCGCCCCACCGATCCGCAGCACCAGCGCGACCTGACGGGCACCCGCCTCGGGTGCCCCCGCCGGCGACGTCGGCTCCGACGCCCGGCCGGTGGACCGCCGGTCAGGCGATTGGAGCGCCCTCACGCGAGGCCCCGCAGCAGCATCTGGACGCTGATGACGAGCAGGACAACGAGGAAGATCACTCGCAACGCCCCGACGGGTACCACCGCCAGCAGCCGCGACCCGAGGTGCGCGCCCACGACGGTCCCGAGCGCCACCGCGCCGGCCAGGGCCGGCACGACGTCGCCCCGCTGCAGGTAGACCACGGCGCTCGCCGCGCCGGTCACCCCGATCATGAGGTTGCTCGTCGCCGTCGAGACCTTGAGCGGTAGCCGCATCGCGAGGTCCATGGCCGGCACCTTCATCGCCCCCGAGCCGATGCCGAGCAGGCCGCTGACCGCTCCGGCGGNGGTCATCATGGTCAGGCCGGTCGCGGTGCGAGTGACCCGGTAGGGACGGACGTCGCGAACGACCGTACCGGCGGCCGTTCGGGTGCCGGCGCCGCTGCCGCTGCTGGTGCCGGTGCTGGTGCTGGTTGCACCGGTTCCGGTTCCGGTGCCGTGCAGGCTCAGGGCGTCGGCGATGCGGTCGTCCGGCACGGCCGCGCCGGCGCGGTCCTGCCGGTTGCGCAGCATCTGCACCGCGCTGAAGGCCAGCACGACCCCGAACACCGTGTACAGCGTGCGGGCGCCGAGATGCCCGGCGAGCAGCGCACCGGCGACGGCGCCGCTCACCGTCGCCACCTCCAGGGTGACCGCGACGCGCAGGTTCGCGAAGCCCTCGTCGAGGTAGCGCGGTGACGCCGCGGCGCTGCCGGCGACCACGGAGATCACCGAGGCGCCGATCGCCAGGCGCACGTCGAGGCCGAAGGCCAGCGTCAGGATCGGCACGACGAAGNTGCCGCCGCCGAGTCCCANCAGGCTGCCGAGGCAGCCGGACGCCACGCAGACGGCGGTGATGGCGACGATCTCGGCCAACGGGCTCATGGCGCCTCACCAGGTCAGAAGATTAGTTCTGGTACAGAGAATATCTGTACCAGAACTATCCCGCTGGCGCGAGTGACGCATCCCGCTCCTAGCGGATCACGGCGACCGGGCAGGGGGCGTGCGCCACGCACTGGTGGCTGACCGAGCCCAGCAGCAGCTCCGCGAACCCGCCGTGGCCGCGGCTGCCGACGACGAGCACCTGCGCGTCGGCGGCGGCGCGCAGCAGGGCCCGGGCGGCGCTGTCGGCGACGGTCTCCTTGACCACCTGGACCGGCAGGCGGCCTCCCTGCTCGGCGATGATCGTGTTCACGGCGTCGTCGAGGGTGTGCTGCGCCTGCTCGGCGAGCGCGGAGCCGAAGTCCGTGTAGATCCCCAGGTACGCCGGCACGTCGAGATACCAGGCATGTACGGNGCGCAGGGCGGTCTTACGCACGGCGGCGGCCTGCACCGCCCAGCGCAGCGCCCGCAGCGAACCGGCAGACCCGTCGACGCCGACGACCACCGGACGTTCGTCCACCGACGTCGCCGCCGCAGCGGCCGTGTCGGCCGCGCCCGCCGCGCCCGCCGCCGCGCTGGACCGGTCGGCGCCGCCGCGTACCACGACGACGGGCAGCGGTGCGTGGTGGACGACCCCCTGGCACACCGACCCCGCCACCAGCCGGTGCAGCGCGCCGGGCCCGCGCTCGCCGACGACGACGAGCCGCGCTCCGGTCGCGATCCGCAGCAGCTCCGGCACCGGGCTGCCCTCCTCGACGCGTTCGGTCACCGTGACCGCCGGGTCGGGGACGCGCACCGCCGCCACCGTGTCCGCCAGAACCCGCCGCGCGGCCTGCGCCAGCCCCGCACGGTCGGCGACGCCCGCGGTGTCGAAGACCGCGCGCGGCTCCCCCACGGCGTCCCAGACCAGTGCCGCCGTCACCGGCAGGTGGCGCCGCGCACCCTCGTCGACGGCCCAGCGCAGGGCGGCGGCGGACCCCGGCGAGCCGTCGACCCCCACCACGATGCCGTCCGTGCCGCCTGTGCCGTCCGTGCCGCCTGTGCCGCCTGTGCCGCCTGTGCCGCCTGTGCCGCCTGTGCCGCCCGTGCCGTCCGCATCTGGCTGAACTGCCTCCGGCTGAACGACGTCCGACCGACCGTCAGCGTTCGGCTGGNCTGCCCCGTCCGTGCGGCCTGCGGTCTGCGCCATCGTTGCCACCCTTCTCGCCACCGTGATCCCCGACACCGTCCACCATGCCCGTGCTGTGACCTGCGGTGACGCGCCGAACGCCACTCGTGGGAAGGCCGGGTGGCCGGGCCGGGCAGGGCCGGAGGACCCTTGATCCCGATCGTGGTTCTTGCTGCGCGAGGAGGGGTGGCGGTCACCAGCGGCGCTGGCCGGTGACGTGGGTGCGGGGGTGGCGGGGGGGTCAGTGACCGAGCGTGCGGGAGAGGAAGGCGAGGACGGTGGGCATCCGCTCGGCGGTCGGGAACGCGCCACCGTGACCGGCGCCGGGGACGATCGTGACCTCGACGGCCGGCGCGCCGGCGGCCCGTAGCGCCCCGGCGAGCTCGAGGGACTGGCGGTGCGGCACGGTGCAGTCGGCGTCGCCATGCTCGATGAGGAACGGCGGCAGGGGGGCGCGGCCGAGGTAGTTCAGGGGGCTCGCCACCCGGACGAGCTGGGGCGCGGCGGCCACCGTGCGGCCGAGGAAGCGGGACTCNGGCGAGTCGGGGCGGTCGTGCCCGGCGTCGGACGCGGCGCAGCGCTCGTTCGCGCGAAGCTGGTCGTCCATGGAACCGAAGTTGANCGGGCCGTAGAAGTCGACGACGGCCTGCACGGCGCTGGAGACGCCGGGGTTGCCCAGCGCCGGGTCGTCGTACATCGTGACCCCCGGCGTCGTCCCCAGCATGACCGCGAGGTACGCCCCGGCCGACGCCCCGCTCGCCGCGATCCGGTCCGGGTCGAGACCGTGGTCGGCGGCGTGCGCGCGCACCCAGCGCACCGCGGCCTTGACATCCTGGACCGCGGCGGGGAAGCGGGCCTCACCGGAGAGCCGGTAGTTCAGGCTGGCGACGGCATAGCCGGCGCGCACCAGGGATCGGACCACGGGCAGGTCGTCGTGCTTGTCGCCGAGCGCGAACGCGCCGCCGTGGATGGTGATGACCACCGGCAGCCCCGCTTCGGCGCGAGGTGCGCCGGCGGCGGACGGTGTCGCGGCGGCGGTCGGTGCGCCGGCGGCGGTGGGTGCCTCGGGGAGGTAGAGGTCCAGCCGCTGGGCGGGCGACACCCGCGCGTAGGGCACGTCCCGCAGCACCCACATCCCGTCGACCTGGTCGCGTGTCCCGGCCGGGCCACCAACCCGGCCGGGACCGCCGGTCGGCGTCGGCGTTACGGGTTGGGCGGAGTCGTGCCGGGAGCAGGCGGCGACGGCGAGGCCCAGGGCGAGCAGGCCGCCCGTGGCCGCAGCCACAAGGCGGTGCGGGACGTGGTGGATGGCGGCGGTCCTCTCGGGGGCCGGGCGGCGGCTGGCGGTCCGGGCGACGGGCGGGTCGCGTGCCATCATGCCTGCCCGGATAGGGAGGATTGCCGCCAGTCCGGCGCCGGATGGCGGGTCGAGGCGTCGGCGGGATGTGACCGACGCCATGCGGATCCACGGGGCAGTTTTTTCGGTACAGTACGGTACTGTTTTCATGGTCGCGCGGAACCCGTCGGGGGAGCCGGTGACCCGCCCCGGAGTTGTCCGCCGGGCGTTGATCCGAGGGAAGGGGGTGGCAGGCCATTTCGCCACCGGCCGCCACCGGCCGGGGTCGGCCCCGGGACGAGTCCCGCGAGCAGGCGATCCTGGACGCGGCGCTGGATCTGCTCGTCGAGGTCGGCTACGAGCGGATGAGCATGGTCGCCGTCGCGGCCCGGGCCCGGGCCAGCAAGGCGACGATCTACCGTCGATGGTCCTGCAAGGACGAGATGGTCGTGGAGGCGCTGCGTCGGCACGGTCCCGCCGATCACGTCCCCGCGGATACCGGCTGCCTGCGGGACGACGTGGCCGCCGAGGTCCGCCTCATGATCGATACCGCCTCGGGTCCGGGCGGGGCGCTGCTCGTCGGCGTCCTGCGGGCGGCCAGCGAGTCTCCCCGGCTGGCTGCGGTGATCCAGGCCAACATCCTGCAACGCAAGGTGGAGCTCGGTCGCTGCCTGCTCGAGCGGGCGGCGCAGCGGGGGGAACTGCTCGCGAAGACCGAACCCGCGGTGCTTGTCGAGGTCATCCTCGCGATGATCTTTACTCGCCTGCTCGTCACGGGGGAGCCGCTGGACGAGGCGTTCGCCGACCACGTCGTCGATGACGTGGTGCTTCCGCTGCTCGCCGGTCGATCGGCCCCACCCGCGATGGGGATCGAACACCTGAGCTAATATGGATTCGAACACCCGCGCGACGGCGGGTTGGTCCTGGCATGCCGCCCAGCTGACCTGAAAACGAGTGGAGAGGGCAACCAGGGGGCGGCGATGATGGCGCCGACCCAGCCCGTGTGTCACACCCNCCCCGCCGCGTCCCACCCGCNCGGTTCCACCACCTGACGCCAGCCCGACGTGAGTGGCCGGCATCCGCTTCCGTGTGCCGCCGCGCGTCGCTGTCCCGTGCGCCGGTCACCGCTGCCTGCGCGGGACGGCCTTCCGCCTGATGTGCAACGTCCCGCTTGATGTGAACGTCCGCTCGATGTCCCAGCAGCTCGTCCTCTCCGGCAAGGAGCCTCCTGTGACCACAACTGTCGACCGCAAGGCCGGGGATCCCCGGGTGAGCGTGGCCGACGGCGAGCCCGATCCCCGGNGGTGGCTGGCGCTGTGCATCATCGCCGTCGCGCAGCTCATGGTCGTGCTCGACGCCTCGATCGTGAACATCGCGATGCCGCACGCCCAGGCTGACCTGGGCATCTCCACCGCCAACCGGCAGTGGATGGTCACCGCCTACACCCTCGCCTTCGGCGGTCTGCTGCTGCTGGGCGGCCGCATCGCCGACTACCTGGGCCGCAAGCGGGCCTTCGTCTGGGGGCTGATCGGCTTCGCGCTTGCCTCGGCGCTCGGCGGTTTGGCGCCCAACGCCGCCCTGCTGTTCGCCGCCAGGGCCCTGCAGGGCGCGTTCGCCGCGCTGCTCGCGCCTGCGGCGCTGTCGTTGATCACCGTCGCGTTCACCGAGAGCCGCGAGCGGGCCAAGGCGTTCGGGGTGTACGGCGCGATCTCCGGTGGTGGCGCCGCGATCGGGCTCATCGTCGGCGGCCTGCTCACCGAGTACGCCTCCTGGCGGTGGTGCCTGCTCGTGAACGTGCCGATCGCGCTCGTCACCGCGTTCTTCGCGGTGCCCGTGGTGCGGGAGAGCCGCGCCGAGGGCGAGGCCCGCTACGACCTGCCCGGCGCGGTGACGGTCACCGCTGGCCTCGTCGCCCTCGTCTACGGCTTCACGGTGGCCGCCGAGGACGGCTGGAGCGACGCCCGCACCCTCGGGCTGCTCATCGGCTCGGTGGCGCTGCTTGCCGCGTTCGTCGTCATCGAGGCGCGCTCCGCCGCTCCGCTGCTGCCGCTGCGGGTCGCGTGGGAACGTAACCGCGGTGGGTCGTTCCTGGCCTCGCTGCTGATCGGCGCCGGACTGTTCGCGATGTTCCTGTTCCTGACCTACTACTTCCAGCAGACGCTGCGTTACAGCGCCCTGAAGACCGGGTTCGCCTTCCTGCCGTTCAGCGCGGGAATCATCGTCTCCGCGGGCGCGGCCAGCCAGCTGTTGCCGCGGGTCGGTCCGCGGGTGCTCGCCGGCGTCGGGACGACGATGGCCGCGGTCGGCATGGCGCTGCTGCTGTCCATCGGGGTCGACTCCAGCTACGTCGCCCACGTGCTGCCGTCGGAACTGCTCATCAGCTTCGGCATGGGTTTCTCGTTCGTCCCGCTGTCGAGCCTGGCGCTCGTCGGCGTCGCCGCACACGACGCCGGGGTCGCAAGCGCCCTGGTCAACACCACCCAGCAGATCGGTGGCTCGCTGGGAACCGCTCTGCTCAACACGGTCTACGCGACCGCCGTCGGCAGCTACCTCGACGGCCACGGCCACGGTCCGGCCGCCCTCGCGCAGTCGCAGATCGAGGGCTACACCACGGCGTTCCTCTGGGGCGCGATCCTCATCGCGATCGCCGCGGTGGTGATCTTCGTGTTCATCCGTGCCGGGCGGGAGTCCGCGGCGAACGTGGAGGGTGCCCCGGCNCACGTCGGCTGACCCTGCCGGTCGCCGGTGCGGGCCCCGAACGGGTCCGTACCGGCCCGGCGTGGGTCTCCGAGGCCGCCTTCCTTGGCCAGGGGTCGGCCCCCTCGCTCGGGGGAGGTCGGTCTCCCTGCTCAGGCGCCGGCCGCCGTGCTAGAGGTCGGCCTCCTCGCTCCGCATCGCCTGTGAGCTGAGCCGGAAGCCGACGGTGCCGTCGACGATCTTGCGGATGACGGTTGTCTTCGGGTCCTTTCCGCCGACCCCGTCGACGCCGAGGGCGCCGGCCAGCGCCCGAAGCTGCGGCACCGACACCCGGCCGAGGGCGGCCAGGTGCTCGGCGGCCTCCTCCCGGCTCGCCGCGCCGAGCAGCNCCGCCCGCAGCGCCTCGACGTCCACCGAGACCGGCGCCTCGGTCTTCGGGCCGGTCCTCGTCTTCGGGCCGGTCCTGGCTGTTGGGCCGGTCTTCGCCTTCGCCGGGGGGACGGACAACGGTGCGGCGGACAACGGTGCGGCGGTGCGCCGCGCAGCGGTGTCGCGGAGCGCCGCGGGAGAGGACACGGCCGGGTCGGCGGCGGGATCCGCCGCCCGGGGGCCGGGCGCGGCCACGATGGTCAGCCGCGCCCGGCCGGCCAGCAGCGCGCCGACCTGGTGGTCGTCGAGTCCGGCCACCAGGTCGGCGAGCTGGCGCAGGAGCAGCGTGCTCAGCCGGGCGGCTTCCGGGATCCCGACGGACCCGAGGGCGTTCAGGGCTTCGGGGGCTGCTCCGGCTGCTCCGGCTGATCCGGGGGCGTTGCGGATGTTGGTCACGGCGCAGGCGTCCTGATTCGCTTGAGGAACTCCTCGACGAGGCGGTGCAGCTCCCAGGCGAGAGCGGGGGTGACCTGGTCGGAGAGGATGACGGGAAGCTGGGTGCGCGCCNCCCCGGCGAAGTGGTGGTTGCTCTCGCGGACCATCGCCTCGAAGACCGGCAGCCCGAGCTGCCGGGTCTGCGCGATGTAGGGGCGCAGGGCCGCGATCGGCTTGCCCGAGTAGTACTGCACCATCGTGAAGACGACCCCGAGGATGATCGGCTCCAGCTTCTTCACCGCCGGATGCAGGTCCGACTGCAGGTCGACGATCCGGTTGAACTCCCAGATGAACCGGCGCAGCCGGGACTGCAGGTGTTCGATGCCCAGGGTCGACAGCTCGTCCGGGCGTGCGGGGATCAGCAGCTGGTCGCTGGCCGCGACCGCCGCGCGGGTGATGACACCGAAGTTCGGCGGGCAGTCCAGCAGGACCAGGTCGTAGGCGGTTGAGGGCAGAGTCGCCAGCCCGGCGGCGAGGCGCAGGTAGACGTCGAAGTAGTGGCGGGTCGAGCGATGCGCCTGCGCGCCCCCGAGGCGCGCGGCGAGGTTCATCTCGACGTCGCCGAGGGAGAGATGAGAGGCGATCAGGTCGAGCGCCCCGCTGCCCTGCGCGATGCGGGAGTTCACCACCGCCGGCGACGTGATCAGTGGGGCGAACGGCGGTACCGGGCCGTCCATCCGCCACGCCTCGAACCACTGCTTGATCGTCCGGTTGTCGGCGAGGGCCGCCCGCCACTGCTCGGGTCGGTAGAACGAAAAGGTCAGGCTGGCCTGCGGATCCAGGTCGAGGAGCAGGACCCGCTTCCCCCAGGCGGCGATCTGGGCGCCGATGTTCGCGGTCAGCGTGGTCTTCCCGACACCGCCCTTGTAGTTCACGATCGAGATCACCCGCACGGCGATCCGCTCCCGTGCTCCGTCGTTGACCGGGCCATCCGTCTCCCCCGTCGCTCCGTCTCCGGCGTCGCTGCGGTGCCCCCCGTTCCCGCGCCCTGCGTGACCCGTGNCGGCGGGGTGCCGAACAGCACACCACGGGACACCCGGGCGGCAGGAGTGCGGATCCGTGCCGGGTGACCGCGATGCGTGCACCTTGGTCGGTAGTGGTGCGTTCCACCCCGTATTGGGGGCACGGTGGGTGATGTCGGCGCTACCCCGGTCGCGGGAGCCGCAGGTCTGCGACGCCGTCCTGCCGGCTTTTGCGTACCGGACGGTCACGTTNGGGTGGTTCGTCGCGGGAGCGATCGAGCGGCGGTTTATCGTCTCGGCGGACCATCTGCCATCGCTGTCGTGACCTCGGGGGACGATGCCATACATGAGTAGCTCCAGCGGGGCCGGACCCGGCACGGAACTCGGTCGGCGGCGTGCGCGGGGGCGCGCGCCCTTCACCGCCCGAGTGCCCGGGTCGGTCGTGGCCCGTGGGGTCCACCCGGGCCCGGACGCCGCCGGCGAGACCGGCGGCGGGCCCGGCGCCCTCCGGCCGGGTCCGCGCGACGCCCGCGGGCGCCGGCGTCCGGGCCTGCCAGCGTGGGGTCGGCCGTGGGTGCCGCGGGTCGCGGCGCTGCTCACCCTGGCCGTCGGGCTGGCCGACGTGGTGTCCGCGCTGACCCCCGAATGGCGGTCCCGCCTGGCGGACCTGCGGGTTCTGCTGCCGGCGGCTGCGTCCCGGCAGGCGGCGGCCTTCACCGTCGTCGTCGGCATGCTGCTGGTCCTGCTCGCCGCCGGGTTGCGTCGGCGCAAGCGGCGGGCGTGGCGGGCCGTCGTCGTCCTGCTCGGGTTGAGCGTCCTGCTGCACGTCGCCAAGGGGCTCGACTACGACGAGGCGTCGGCGTCGGCGGCCCTGTTCGGCGCGCTCGTGCTGGTGCGCGGGGAGTTTCGGGCCAAGGGCGACCCGACGACCCGCTGGCGGGCCCTTGGTGTCGGCCTGCTGCTCACCGCCGTCTCGATCGTGATCGGCTTCCTGCTGCTGCACCTGCGCGAGCACCGCATCGCCGGCCCGCACGCCTGGTCGGCCCAGCTAGAACAGATCGTGCTCGGGCTCGTCGGGGTCCCCGGCCCCCTGCACTTCACCTCCGACCGGTTCGCCGACCTCGCCGACCGGGTGCTGCTCACCCTGGGCGTGGTGACCATCGGCACCACCGGCTACCTGGCGCTGCGTCCACCCCAGCCGCGGCCGCGGCTGACCGAGGAGGACCGGGCGCGGGTGCGGGCGTTGCTCGCTCGGCACGGTGACGCCGACTCGCTCGGCTACTTCGTGNTGCGTTCCGACAAGTCGGTGATCTGGTCGCCGTCCGGCAAGGCGTGCGTGGCCTATCGGGTGGTCTCCGGCGTGATGCTCGCCAGCGGCGATCCGCTCGGGGACCGGGAGGCATGGCCGGGGGCGATCCGCGAGTTCCTGCGCGAGGCTGCCGACCACGCCTGGACCCCGGCGGTGATCGGCTGCTCGGAGGCCGGCGGCACGGCGTGGACCCGCGCCGGACTGACNGCGCTGGAGTTCGGCGACGAGGCTGTGGTCGACGCCGCCACGTTCACTCTGGACGGTCGGGCGATGCGCAACGTCCGCCAGGCCGTCGCGCGGGTGGAACGCGCCGGGTACACGGCCGTCGCCCGTCGGGTTCGCGATCTCGCGCCGCCCGACGTCGCGCGGCTGAAGGCCCAGGCGGCGGCATGGCGCGGCAGCGAGACCGAACGCGGCTTCTCGATGGCACTCGGCCGCCTGGGCGACGGCGAGGACGGCGACTGCGTCGTCGTCCTCGCCTACGAGAGCCCGGCGCGGGACGCCGGCACCGGGGCCGCGCCCGACGGATCGGCGTCCGCCGTAGGGATTCCGTCCGCCGCAGGGATTTCGTCCGACGCCGAGCCGCGGCTGCGCGCGCTGCTGCACTTCGTGCCGTGGGGGCGTGACGGGCTGTCCCTCGACGCCATGCGGCGCGACCGTGCGGCCGACAACGGCCTGAACGAGTTCCTCATCGTCAGCACCCTGCGCCAGGCGCCGCAGCTCGGCGTGGCGCGGGTGTCGTTGAACTTTGCGTTCTTCCGCTCTGNCCTCGAACGCGGCGAGCGCCTCGGCGCCGGGCCGGTGGTCCGCTCCTGGCGCGGCACGCTGATGTTCCTGTCGCGCTGGTTCCAGATCGACAGCCTCTACCGGTTCAACGCCAAGTTCCAGCCCACCTGGCAGCCCCGGTTCGTGTGCTATCCGTCGACCGCCGAACTGCCGCGGATCGCCCTGGCGATGCTCGAGGCCGAGGCGTTCCTCGTCTGGCCCCGCTGGCGCGACCACCTTCCTCGCCCCGGCGCGCTGCTCGCCGCCGCCCGCCGCCCCGGCCGCGAGCCCCACCTGCCCGAGGAGGAACCGACGCAGGCGTCGGGCGCCCCCTGACCCCGCCGGTGAGCGGACTCGGACACGGACTGCGGGCGGACTCGGACGGCGCTGCGGGGGTGTGGTGTGGGCTCCTTGGTCATCATTGGGAAGTGGTTCCTGTTGGCGTTCGCGGGCGCGACGCTGGCGGCCTGGGTGGGCTGCCTGCGGTTCGCGNGGCGCNGACGGCGGGCCGTCACGGCCGGGATGGCGGGGGTCGCCGTCGTGCTCACCCTCGCCACCGCCGCGGACCTCGTCAACGCCCACTACGGGTACCTGCCGCGGGTCGACGACGTGATCGGGGTCAGGTCCTGGCCGACCGCGTCGACCCACGACGCGGTCACCGCCACACCGGCGCGGACCCATCCGCACGGTTCGGTCGTCGACCTGCCGGTGCCCGGGGTCCGTAGCGGCTTCGGGGTCCAGCAGGCGCTGGTCTACCTGCCGCCGCAGTACTTCACCGAGCCGCACGCCCGCTTTCCGGTGGTCTACCTGCTGCACGGTTCGCCGGGGGTGCCGGTCGACTGGTACCGGGCGAACCGGGCCGCGCAGACCGGCGCCTGGCTCGCGGACGACCACCGGCCGGTGATCCTCGTCGCCCCGCGGCTGAGCCACGGCTGGCTCGACGACAGCGAATGCGTCGACCGGCCCGGCGAGCACATCGAGACCTACGTCGTCGACGACGTGATCCCGACGGTCGACGCCCGGCTGCGTGCCCTGCCCGACCGCGCCGACCGGGTCTTCGCCGGCATGTCCGCCGGCGGCTTCTGCGCGTTGAACCTCGGCCTGCGCCATCGTGACCTGGTCGGAACGATCGTCGACATGTCCGGCATGGACCGGCCCACCCACGACGGGGGCATGGTCGGGCTGTTCGGCCACCGTCTCGACCTCGCCCAGGTCGTCGAGGCGAACACCCCCGCCCGCTACGCCGCCACCCTGGCGCCGGACCCGCCGATGCGCATCTGGTTCGACTGCGGCCTCGGCGACCACGAGGCGCTGGGGGACACCCGGGCGATGGCGTCGATCCTGGGCGCGCGGCCGGGATTCACCGTCCGCCTGCGGCTTCGCCCCGGCGCGCACGATTTCGGCGTCTGGCGCCCGGCGCTGCGCGACGGCCTGGCCTGGGCGCTCGCGCCGGCGTCCGGCGTCCCCGTCGGGCTGCCGGCGGCGCGTGCGGCACTCCGCCCGGGCACCGGGGTCCCCGCGGCGGCCTGACCCGGCCCGCCGCGGGTGGATGTGGCGATGGGCACATCCACGCTGCCGCGACGGGTGGCAGGGAATGCCCCGGGAGGTCACGATGTCATGACGGTGACAGTGATCCTCGTGGGGCGGGGGTGTTCGGTGATGCTGCCGGGTGGGCGCCGCGACGCCGCGTACCTGACCACCGCCTCGCCGCGCGCCGCCGCCCTGCCGTCGCGCAAGGCGTCGTCGTCGCGCAAGGCGTCGTCGCGCGAGGGTTCGGCCGACCACCGGACTGCGGCGAGGGNGGCGCTGTCGTGGCTGCACGCTTCGCCGCGGCGCTTCCCGGTGACGACCGCCCTGCTCACCCTGCTCCTCGCGGCGAGGGTGCTGCGCGGAGTCGACCCGCATCGTGCCACCCGCTGGCAGTGGGCGACGAGCACGACGTTGCACCAGATGCTGCACCATCCTGTCGGAGTCCTCGTCGGCAGCATCCCCTGGGTGACCGACGGGCCGGTGGCGCCGTGGCTGGCGTTCGCCGCCCTGGCCGTCGGCGGGTTGGAGGCGACGGTCGGAAGCGTCGCGGCGCTCGCGGTCGCGTTCGGCGGCCACACCGCGGCGACGCTGATCTCCGAGGGGATCCTGGGGCTTCGGGTCGTCACCGGTGACCTGCCGTCCAGCGCGCTGCACGTGCTCGACGTCGGCCCGAGCTACGCCGCCGGTGCGGCGCTGGCCGCCCTGGTCGCGCTGCCCACCCCCCGCCGGCTGCGCACGGTCGCCGGCGCCACGCTCGTCGCCGTCGCCCCCGCGATGATGTACGGGGTGACCGACGGCGAGCTCGACGGGATCGGCCACACCGCCGCCCTCGCTCTCGGCGCACTCGCCGCCGTCATCCCCGCCCTGCGCCGCCGCGCCGCCCGCGCCGCAGCGGCACCGGCGCCCATGCACGCACCCGCACCCGCACCGGCACCCGCTCACGCGCTGTCCGCATCGCAGTCGGCGACCTCGCCCGGGTCCCCGTCGCCGCCCGGGTTCGCGTCGCCGGCGGGGTCCATGTCGCCGACCGAGCCCCCGTCACCGGCGGGACACCGGTTGCCGGTCGAGTCCCTGAGCTCGTCCCTGCCGTGGCAGCGCCCGAGGCGCTGGATGGCTCGTGCTCGCGCGGCGCACTGCTGGCGGCTGACGGCGTTTCCGAGGCCGGCGAACCGCCACTGAGCTGCGGCACATCCTCGCCAACGGCCGCCGCGACGGCGCTCAGACGGCGCGACAGCGACGTCAATGAGGATCTTCGTCTCATACCGGTGCAATGCGTCACGGCAGTCACCCGAATCCGTTCTCGGTTCGGCGTCGGTCTCNTCGGCTGCGATAACCCTGCGGAATGTCCGATGTCATCCGACCTGTCCGGCGGGGAATGCGGGCCCTGCTCGGCGAGGAACTCTGGCAGCTGCTCGTCCGCGCCGGCACACGTTGTCAGTTCCGGCCCCGGGCGCTCGCCGCCTGCGTGCTACCGACGCCGGGCGACGCCCGCCGGAACCTTCTCGCCCGCGATCTCGGACCCTTCCTGCACCGCTGGAACCCTGCCGAGGACTTCGACGGGCGGTTGCGAGCGATCTACCCGCCCGGTCCGTTCGACGACCGAGCCCAGGATCCGCCCGGCTGACGGCGACGGGGTGTTTGGGGGAATTCGTCACCTGCTCGGCGCACCTGCCATGTTCTGCCGCCGTCGGGCAGGAAGTGTGGAGCTTTTTCGCCCGGGTTATCCCTGGTGTTCGTGAAGGATCTCGACGTGTCCGTCACGGATCCGATCTGAAATCCTCATTCAGGTTGACGGCGGGATCCCACCCACGAACAATCGATTTGACATCAATGGTGATTCTCGCGAGGAACCTCGACGCTTGTCGGTTGGTTTGTCCGCGCACCAGGAAACGGGGTGGAGCATGGCAGGTGTCGGCGACGGTGTTTATCGCATCACNCTTGACGGGCGGCAGATCCTGACCGCCTTCGGTGGCGGTGATGCCGTTCTTCTGCCGGAGCGTACCGACCGGCAGGCATGGCACGTCCAGAAGACGGAGAAGGAGACCTGGGTGATCCGTCCGGCGGACTCGTCGCACTTTCTCGGCTTCGACGGCGAGCCGGAGACCTTCGAACGCGTTCGGGTGTCCGGCCAGCCGAGCGAATGGCGGATCATCGACGGCCCGCAGTCCGGAACCTTCACCATCGGCGCGCCGGACAGTGGGCTGACGCTGGGGCTGCNCCCGGCGCTCGTCTTCCCGCCGCTGATCGCGCTCTCGCCGTCCTTCGGCGAGGACAAGGGCTGGAGCTTCGAGAAAATCGACTAGCCACGACCGTCCCACCCGGGGCCCCTCGGGAGTTCTGACTGACTGACTGACTGACTGACCGGCCGACCGACCGACCGACCGACCGGACGTGCGGCCGGCTGCTGCGGACCGGCCGCCCGCGCCGTGGATGACCCGCCCTGGTCGTCCGCGGCGTAGTCGGCCAGAGTGTCTTGCGGCGCATTCACCGCCTTCGCCTGGTGGTTTTCCCTCCGCGAGCCCGGTGGAAATACCTCATCGCCCATGCGTGATCTCGTCGTGTGNCTCAACGGACGGCCTCGACCTCATCATCGATCTTCCCCGCAAGGACGGGAAGCGGCGGGATCGGGGGNCGGGCCAGTACGAGAGCGACGAGAAAACCCGGTCGTGGTCAATTCGCGTACTCGCGGAATCCGGGTGTGGCGCGCACGACCTGCCGGACCGTGCACGGGCATGATGGTGGCCGGCGCCACGGGCCGCGCACCTCACCTCCGAACCTCCTGTTTCACCGCGCATCCACCTGCCCGAGCGCGTCGCAGCACCCGCCACACCGGCACCATGCCGGTATCGGCCGCGAAAGGGGAGATCCCGCCGCGGCGTGGCATCATCTCGCCCGAAGCCGGCCGTGTCACGTCCGGCTGTTTGACGACCAGAAACGGGGTTGACCGTGGGAAAGATCGCTGACGGCGTGTACCGGATCCGCATCGACGGCCGGGAGAACCTGACTCTGAGCGCGCCCGACCGCAACAACATCTTCCTCCTGCCGGGCGAGGGCCCCGGGCAGGAATGGGAGATCCAGCAGACCGGAAACGGCAGCAACGGCAACAACACCTACACGATCCGGCAGACCTCCGCGCCGCTCTTCGTCGGCTTCGACGGCTCCCCGGACGTCTTCGAGCGGGTCCGCCCCCTCCCGGAGGCCCGTGAATGGCGGATCGTCGACGGCCCGCGGCCGGGCACGGTGACCATCGGCGTCGTCGAGAACGACCTCNCCCTCGGACTACACCCGGCACTGATCTTCCCGCCGCTGGTAGCCCTGTCGCCGAACTTCGAGGAGGACCGCGGCTGGTCCCTCCAGCCCGCCGGCTGACAGTCCGCCCTTGTTCCTGTACTGAGGACACCGGCGTGATCGCCGGCGGCTGCGAGGGACGGTGGGGCCGGGGGACGAAGTAGTGATCANGCAAGACTGTGCCGTGTCGCGGGATCCACCCTCGTCGGGCTGGCCAGCCGCGGCACGGCACTGTGGGCGGCTTGTCCTCCGCAAGTAGCCCTGGCCTTCCCATCCGATCTGCCTGGCAGTGGAAGGGCACGAGCGGCAATACTGGTGCGGTGAGTGCCGATGGCCCGTGATGAAGGGTTACTGGACGTCGGGGCGCCGGCAGGCCGGAGGGACTCCGGCCATTCACCATCGTCGGCGGCCGAGATCGAGAGGAAACTCGGCCTGCTGGACAGTTCGGCGGCGCGGGCTGGCGGTGAAGGAGGCCCTGGCTCGCCGGCGGCCCCGTCAGGTGACCGAGCACGGATCGACTCCAGGCTGGATGCACGTGAGCACCCGGCCCGGCAAAGAGATGTACGTGCCGGTTCACCGGAGCCGCCCTCCTCAAGGTCGGCGGGTGCCGCCTCCGCGATCGAGGAGAAACTTGCAAAACTCGATCAAGCGGTTGATCGGATGTTGCCGGTAGGTCCGACCTCCGATCGTGGGGGTGCTGCGGCGGCAGCCGCGGAAAGTCCAAGGGGACTGGGACTGGGACTGTCGGACGGTGCGAGTAGCCGGGACGCGAGAAGTCCTGGCGAGGCTCCCAGGCTCGAGGGCAGACTCGGGAAGATCTACGACGAGAGTCTGCCGACCCCCGCCGGCCGTGCCTTCTTCGAGGTGACCGACGAGCGGCTGCGCCAATCGGCGCTCACCACAAGGCCACGGCCGGATTTCTATACGGCAGATCTACACGGCAATTCGGCCGGATTCCGGGTGGGCGAGGAGAAGCTCGGTGCAGCGGATCTCGCCGATCTCATCCGGGTCGACGAAACCTGGCAGAGCCGCTCCGTGCGGCTGCTGTCGTGCTCCACGGGAGCGGGAAGAATGCCGATCGCCCAGGGTCTGGCCAACGAGCTGGGCGTGCGGGTCGAGGCACCGACGGGCCCGGTCTGGGTCAACCATCGCGGGGTGCCTGTGGTCGACAGTGTCGAGACACGAAGCTGGTATGGTGCGAAGNCCACCGAAGAGGGNAGCTGGCGCAGCTTCGATCCGGATCGGCCAGGGAAGTGACCATGTCTGAAGTCCGTGGACGGAGTCCGCGCGTAGCCCGGCTGTATGACTCCTATGTAGACGGCGCTGTTGATTTTTCGCAACGCGCGCTTGTGTCCGACCAGGCGGAGAAGGAAGGCATTCTCCATTTCCTGCGGAGTGCTCGGTTTCTACTGCGTACTACCGCTCTCGCCACGGATCCGCTCGATCTCTCGAAAGGGGAGGTCATGCCGATGAGCTATCGTTCCGATGGTTCGTGGGTCTGGTCGGACGGGATCGCCTACTACCTTGACGCGTACGGGATCGCGCCTGAGCCGGAATTTGTCGACTACATCCGCGGTCAGAGTTACGAACCGCACGATGCAACGGACGACGAGCTGGACGCGGCGTACGAGGTCCTGGATGCGCTTCGCCGTTCGTGACGGCGTCTATCCACAGGGCGGTCCGAGTCGGGTCGATTGCTCGGAGTGCCGATACTCCCAAGCTGACATCAGAGGGGCGTTCCAGATCAACGCCGTGAGCGTAACGACCCCGCTGTGACCATTCCGACGCTGACGACGTCGCGGCTGATTCTGCGGCCGATCGAGAACGGTGACGTCGACGGGTTCACCCGGATCTGGTCCGACCCCGAGTTCGCTCGCCACGTCGGCGGGCCGGTCACGTCGCCGGATGCGGTGTGGCACCAGATGGCCGGCTGCCTCGGGTGCTGGCTGCTCACCGGGGTCGGGCCCTGGTCGGTGGTGGAGCGGGCGAGCGGGACCCTCGTCGGGCGGGCGGGCTTGTGGGACGAGCCGGGCTGGCCGGGCGTGGAGGCGCTCTGGTACATCGGTCGGCCCTGGTGGGGACGTGGATACGCGGTGGAGGCGGCTGCCGCGGCGATCACCTGGGTGCTNCGGCTACGGCCCGAACTCGAGCGGGTGTGCGCGGCCATCGTCCCGGCGAACCTCCGTTCGGTCCGGGTCGCGCAGCGCCTCGGGATGCGCCGGACGGGTGCCGAGTACCTGCACGAGGAGACGCACACCATCTACGCCGTCAGCCGCGAGGACTGGTCGGGCCGGCCGGACGCCGGCTCGTGACCCCGCCGGCCGGTACGGTCACATCGACACTCCGGGGATGGCCNCACGGCGGTGCTCTGTGCACGTTGTGCTCGACGGTCGGGATACCGGCTGGGACACCGGTCCGCCGGAGAACCTCTTCCCCCTGACGCGACCCGGGCCGGCGGGGAGGCGGTCGGGGAGGGGAGGCGCGGCGTGGCGGACGGTGGCGCTGACGGGAGCGTCGGGACGGGCCCGGCGGTGCAGATCGCGCAGTGGATGGTCGGCCGGCGGGCGCGGGCAGGGCAGGCGCGGGTGCTCGCCGTCGACGGGCGCTCCGGCGCGGGTAAGACGACGCTCGCGCGGGCCGTCGCCGAGCGCCTTGACGCGCCCGTGCTGCGCATGGACGACCTGTACGACGGCTGGGACGGGCTCGACGCCGGCATCGACCAGCTCGTCGCGCGGATCCTGCGCCCGCTTGCCCGCGGGGAGCGGGCATGCTGGCACCGCTACGACTGGCACGAGGGACGATACGGCCCCCGACAGACGCTGGACCCGGCGACCGCGATTCTCGTCGTCGAGGGCGTCGGTGCCGGTGCGCGGGCTGCATCCCCCCTGCTCAGCGGGCTGGTGTGCGTCGCGGCGCCGGGGCCGGTGCGGCGGCGGCGCGCGCTTGCCCGGGACGGGCACACCTTCGCCCCGCACTGGGATCGCTGGGCGCGCCACGAGGACCGGTATTTCGCCGCCGAGGACGTCGCCGGGCGGGCCGACCTCCTCGTGAACGGCGCGCCCGTCGCAGACGGGTCGGCTACCAGGCGGGGGGCCAGCGGCGGGTGACCAGATCCGGTCCAGAACCGGCGGATCGCCAGAACACCGGGGTCGGAGCGGGCGTGGGCGTCGCGGCGGCTCGTGGCACGTGGTGGCGCCGGCGGGAACGGGCGGGCGGGCGGCACGTCGCGGCCCGCACGTGCCTTCGCCGTACAGTCAGGCGGTGACGATGCCGGAGAGCCCAGCGGTCAACGGTCCCGCCTCGCCGCCGCCCCTGCCGGCGGGGGCCTCGTCCGCGGGGAGGTCTCCGACCGACCCGGCCTCCCGCCTCGCTGCGGACCCGGCAACACAGGGGGCCGCCCGGAGCCTGACGGNGGCCGGGCCGTACCGCCCGGGTGAGGTGGTCGTGCACCGGTCGTTCACCACGAAGCGGCTGGTGTTCGTCCGTACCGGCCACGTTGTCGGCCACGACGAGCGCGGCCTGCGGCTGTGGATCCCGCACGGCTGCCCGATGGCAGTCGAACTCAGCGCGGACGGCCGCGGGCTGCGGGACATGCCCTTCGCCGAGTGGATCCGCCAGCCGACGGTGATGACGACGACCGTCTGGCGCGGGCCGAACATCTTCATGCTGGTCCCGCCGCAGGGAGCCAATTCGGTGTGGTGGTTCTGGGACTGGCAGGGCAGGTTCGTCCGCTGGTACATCAACCTGGAGGAGCCCGCCGTCGCCTGGCGCCACGACGGTCTCGTCGGCGTCGACACCACCGATCATGACCTCGACCTGTGGGTGACGCCGGAGCGGACCTGGGAGTGGAAGGACGAACACGAGCTGGAGGAGCGTCTTGCCTTCCCCGAGCACTACTGGGTGCCCGACCCGGACGCGGTGCGGTCCGAGGGGGAGCGGCTGCTGCGGCTGGTGGAGGCCGGCNCGTTCCCCTTCGACGGCACCTGGACCGACTTCCGCCCGGACCCGTCCTGGCAGACTCCCGACGCGCTGCCCGCCGGCTGGGACCGCCCCCGCGCCTGATACCGGCCAGTCCCCGGGGGCCGGTCGCGGGACCCGGGCGGAGGGACCCGGCGCGGTTCACAGGGCTGCGGGAGAGGCGGAATAGGACCAGCCGGACCAGCGAGTCACGGCCACGAGGATGGCCGGACCGGTCGGCGGCACCTGCCGGTACTGACGGTAGCGCACGGACAGGGCCGCGACGGCCGCGGCGTGCCGCGGATTCCCGACCTCGAGGATGCGGGCCAGCCCGTCGGCCCGGGCCCACCACAGCCGCGCCCAGTCGTCGTCGTAATGGNCGACCAGCAGGCTGACCAGCGGGTTGTCGTGGATGTTGCGCAGGCGTCGCAGCCCGGTCGAGGTGCTCTTCGGTTTGTGATCGACAATGGTCACGATCGTCACGGGCGGGTCCGCGCCGCCGCCGGCGCCCCCCACCTCGCGGGGCTCGCCGGCCGCCTCGACAGGCGTTCCCCCCGCCTCGACAGGCGCGTCCCCCGCCTCGACAGGCGCGTCCCCCGCCTCGACGGCGAAGGTCACGGGCACCACGAGTGGCTGACCGTCCGCGCCGGCGGTCGCCAGCCGCGCCACCCGGGCCCCCGCGAACCGTCTCCGGGCCTCAAGGGCACTGAGCCGCATTCCATCATTCTCCCCGCAGCTTCCCTGACTGGACAATCTGTCGAACACATGTTCCCATAAGGCATGCGTTGGGACAACCTCCGGCTCGCCGCCACCGAGCAGCCCGTCGCGGCCGGCGCGAGTGCGCCGTCACTGCTCGCCCGGGGCGCCGTCACCCGCACCTTCGACACCCCCGGGTTCGCCGGTCTGACGTTCTACGAGATCCACGCCCGGTCCGTGCTGAANCGGGTTCCGCCGGCGTCACGGATGGCGTTCCGCTGGACGGTGAACCCCTACCGTGGCTGCTCCCACGCCTGCCGGTACTGCTTCGCCCGGGGCACCCACGCCTACCTCGATCTCGACACCGGGCGCGACTTCGACACCCAGATCGTCGTGAAGGTCAACGTCGCCGAGCGGCTGCGGGCGGAGCTCGNCGCACCCCGGTGGCGCGGTGAGCACGTCGCGATGGGTACCAACGTCGATCCCTACCAGCGGGCGGAGGGGCGCTACCGGCTCATGCCGGGTGTCCTCGCCGCCCTACGCGACGCACGCAACCCCTTCTCGGTGCTCACGAAGGGCTCGCTCATCGTGCGTGATCTCGACCTGCTCGCCTCCGCCGCGGAGGTGACGCAGGTCGGTGTCGCCCTGTCCGTCGGCTTCGTCGACGACGAGCTGTGGCGGCTCGTCGAGCCCGGGACCCCGCATCCCCGGCGGCGGCTGGAGGCGTGCGCGGCGCTGGGCGAGCGCGGGATCCCCACCGGGGTCCTCATGGCGCCGATTCTGCCGTATCTCACCGACTCCCCTGCGGCGCTCTCCCGGGCGGTGGAGCAGATCGCGCAGGCCGGGGCGTCGTCGGTCACGCCGCTGGTGCTGCATCTGCGGCCCGGGGCGCGGGAGTGGTACCTGGCCTGGCTTGCCGAGCACCATCCCGCGCTGGTCGGCCCGTACCGCCGGCTCTACGGGTCCGGGGCGTACGCGCCGCGCGCCTACCGGGACCGGATCGCGACGCAGGTGCGGGAGCTCGCCGAGCGGGCCCGCATCGGAGCCGGGATGCCGCGTCCGGTCCGGCGCCTGGCGGGGTCCGCGGCGCGGTCCGGCGGGGCGGCCGAGCCGTCAACGCCAGCCACGTCTGCCGGGCCGGGCTGCCGTGACGAGCAGCTCGCCCTGCCCGGGTTCGGAGGGTGATCATGTGCGGCCTGGCTGCCCTCGTCGCCGCCCTGCGCGGGCGGGCGGCGGACGCGCGCCGGTTATGCGCGAGACTGGCCAGGTGTCTGCAACTCTCGTCGCCTCCGGCCTCACCGTCACCCGCGGTGGGGCGACCGTTCTCGACGGCGTCTCGCTCACCGTCGCACCTGGTGACCGGCTCGGGGTGGTGGGGCCGAACGGCGTCGGCAAGTCGACGTTGCTGCGTGCCCTCGCCGGCCTGGTCGCCCTCGACGAGGGACGGGTCGATCTCGCGCCGCCGACCGCGGGCGTCGGCCTGCTGCCCCAGGAACCCGACCGGCTGCCCGGCGAGACCCTGCGGGCGTTCCTCGCCCGCCGCACCGGGGTCGGCGCCGCGCAGCGGGAACTCGACGCCGCCGGGGAGGCGCTGTCGGCGGGCGCCCCCGGCGCCGACGACCGGTACAGCATCGCGTTGGAGCGTTGGCTCGCCCTCGGCGCCGCCGACCTCGACGTCCGCGCCGAGGAGGTCTGCGCCGAGCTGGGCCTGCCCGCCGACGCCCTCGACAGCCCGACGACCGCCCTGTCCGGCGGGCAGGCCGCCCGCGGCTCGCTTGCCAGCGTCCTGCTGTCCCGGTTCGACATCACCTTGCTCGACGAGCCCACCAACGATCTTGATTTCGACGGGCTGGACCGGCTCGAACGCTTCGTCCGCGGCGTGTCCGGTGCGCTCGTCGTCGTCAGCCACGACCGCGAGTTCCTGGACCGCACCATCGACAGCGTCGCCGAGATCGACCCGCACAAGCACGGCCTCGCCCTGTTCGCCGGCGGGTGGGCGGCCTACCTGCAGGCCCGCGAGGTCTCCCGGCGGCAGGCCCGCGAGCGTTACGAGGACTACGCCGACCAGCGTGACGGTCTTACCGCGCAGGCGCAGCGCCAGCGGGAGCAGTCCGTGCGAGGCTCTGTGCGGGCCAAGCGGCGGATGTCCGACAACGACCGGGCCGCCCGGGGCGCGCGCATCGAGGCGGCGACGAAGAGCGCCGCGCGGGTCCGGTCGATCGAGTCCCGCCTCGACCGGTTGGAGGAGGTCGAGGAGCCGCGCAAGGAGTGGCAGCTACGCATGTCGATCGCGGCCGCTCCCCGCTCCGGCGACGTCGTGGCGACCCTCACCGGCGCGGTCGTGCACCGGCCCACCTTCACCGTCGGCCCGATCGACCTCACCGTCGCCTGGGCCGACAGGATCGTCATCACCGGGCCGAACGGCGCCGGCAAGACGACCCTGCTCTCGGCCCTGCTCGGCAGGCTCCCGCTCGACGCGGGCAACCAGTCCCTCGGCGCCGGCGTGCGACTCGGTGAGATCGATCAGGCCAGGGGCCTGTTCCGCGGCGAGACCACCGCCCTCGCCGTCGCCGAACGGGCGACGACCTGGCCCGCGGCCGAGGTCCGCACCCTGTTCGCCAAGTTCGGCCTCGGGCCGGACCAGGTGACCCGCCCCGCCGACTCGCTGTCGCCGGGGGAGCGGACCCGGGCCGGTCTCGCGCTGCTGCAGGCCGTCGGAGTGAACTGCCTGGTCCTCGACGAGCCCACCAACCACCTCGACCTGCCCGCCATCGAACAGCTCGAACAGGCGCTCGCCGGCTACACCGGCACGCTGCTGCTCGTCACCCACGACCGCCGCATGCTCGACACCGTCGCGGTCACCCGCCGTCTGCATGTCGACGGCGGTCTGGTCACCGAGAAGCCGCTGTGACCCGGTAGGCGTGGGACGACGACGCGCCGCGGCGACGTGGCCCCTGAGCAGTCGGGATGCCGACATCGGCACGGGCCTGGCCCGTCGCCGGCCGAGGATGCCAGAGTGACCCCATGACGCAAACCATCCCGCCCGGCTGGTACGCCGATCCGAGCGGGCAGCACGGATCCCGATGGTGGGACGGAAGCCAGTGGACCGAGCACACCCAGCCGCCCCCCGGCCAGGGCGGGGGGTACGGCCAGGGCGGGCAGATCGGCCAGTACGGGCAGGACCAGGCCGCGGCCGTGCCGGGGCAGGCGTGGGGCGCGCCACTGGGAGTGCAGCCGGGCGCGGTGTACACGAAGCACAGCGCCGAGCAGGTGCAGCGGCAGGTCCAGGAGCAGGCCGGGGTGCAACCGGCGGGCCCGGGNGGGGGGACGCTGTTCAGCGAGCCCGTGCTCGTGGTCAACCAGAAGTCCAAGATCATTGAAGTGACCAACGAGTACGCCGTCTTCGACCAGGGCGGCAAACAGATCGGCTCGGTCGTCGAGGTCGGCCAGAGCGCGCTGAAGAAGGCTGCCCGGGTGCTCACCTCGTGGGACCAGTTCTTCTCCCACCGCCTGGAGGTCCGCGACGCCGCCGGTACCGTCCAGCTGCTCCTGCACCGCCCGGCGAAGGTGTTCAAGTCCAAGGTGATCGTCTCGTTGCCGGACGGGTCCGAGCTCGGCNTCATCGCGCAGCAGAACGTCTTCGGCAAGATCCGGTTCGACCTGCAGGCGGGCNGCACGACGATCGGCGCGATCAAGGCCGAGAACTGGCGGGCGTGGAACTTCTCGATCGTCGACCAGAACGACGTCGAGGTCGCCCGGGTCACCAAGACCTGGGAGGGCCTCGCGCGGGCGATGTTCACCACGNCCGACAACTACGTCGTCCAGCTTCACCGGCCGCTGCCGCAGCCGCTGCACAGCATGGTCGTCGCCGCCGCCCTCACCATCGACACGGCGCTCAAGCAGGATTCCCGCGGCCTCGGCTGAACCGTCCGGGCGGCACTCACCGTGACCACCTCCGGTTCCCTCTCCTGCACCGTCGGCGGCCCTGCCGTCCGGGTGGGCACGGGTGGGTCGAAGCGGCACGTTCCGCACGCGGAACGATCGCCTCGGTGGGACAATGGCGTCGTGAATGCGCTCGGGACGGGCAGGCAGGGCCCGCCGTCGATGACCTCCGACGTCCAGCGGGTCCTCGTCGTCGGTAGCGGCGGCGCCGGCAAGAGCACCCTCGCCCGCGAGCTCGCGCGCCAGGCGGGCCTGCCGGCGGTGCACCTCGACCGGCACTTCTGGCGGCCCGGCTGGGTGGCGACGCCGGTGGACGAGTGGCGCGCGATCGTCGCCAGCCTCGTCGCGAAGCCCGCGTGGGTGATGGACGGCAACTACAGCGGCACGCTGGACCTGCGCATCCCCGCCGCCGAGCTCATCGTCTTCCTCGACCTGCCGCGGCGAATCACGATCACCCGGGTACTGCGCCGGTGGGCCCGGTGGCGTGGGCGCAACCGTCCCGACGCCGCCCCCGGGTGCCCGGAGAAGCTGGACCTGGCGTTCCTGCGCTGGCTGTGGAACTACCCGCGCGACAGCCGGGTCCGCCTGCTGCGGGCCCTCGACACGCACGGTGCCGCGGCCCGGGTGGTGCGGTTGTGCACCGCCCGGGAGGTGCGGCTGTGGCTCGGGGCGGTGGCCGCCCCGAGCCTGCCGATGGTGCGGTCACTGTCCGCGGGCCCGCTCGGCACCTGATCCGCCTTCCGCCGTCCGGCCGCCGCCGTCCGCGAGTCGCAGGATCATCGCGTGGAAACTACGGCCGCCGGGCCGAGGCCGGTCGGGGTCGGGCAGCCGGCGCAGCGCGGCCACGGCCGGCTCGACGATCGTCGCCCACTGCCGATCCGAGAGGTCCCACNGGGTCGACCACACCCGGCTCTCGATCTGCGCGCGGGCCTCGGCCGGGGTGAGCGTCTCGCGCTCCTCCCGGGCGAAGGAGAACTCCTCGACCAGCCGCAGCCCGCTGCGCTGCGCGGCCGGCAGCAGGAGCTCCGGCCGGTCTCGGCGGGGTCGTTCGGCTCGCAGCGCCTCGTCGAGGTCTCGCAGCACGGCGGTCACGTCGCTGTGCCTCTCGTGCTGCCCCGCGCCGACGACCGCGAGCCGACCACCGGGCCGCAGCACCCGGGCGACCTCGGCGAGGACCCGATCGGGATCCCCGACGAGATGCAGGACGTGCACGGCGAGGCAGGCATCCACGGTGGCGGTGCGCAACGGCAGGGCCGCCGCGTCGGCGCGGACGATCCGCCCGGGCAGCCGCCCACGGGCCTGCGCGAGCATGCGGGCCGACAGGTCGACGCCGACCACCGACCGGCCCCGCGCGGCGAAGGCGTGCGAGATCAGTCCCGTGCCCACACCGATCTCCAGCAACCGCCGCCCGGGCAGGTGCGCGGCGACCGCCTCGGCAACGAGCCGGCCCCGCTCCTCACCGCCCCGGGTGGCGTCGTATCGGTCGGCGATGCGATCGAAGCTCACGGATTCCGCCACCCGTCGAGGCTAGGCCTCTCGACGGGTGGCCGGCGATGCCCGCAGGTCACGCCGGGCCGCGATGGCGTAGCGTGCTCGGTCGGGCCGTCGCCGACGCCGGCCGCGTGACGCGGCGCGCGGCGGGGCGGCGAGCCGGGTCGCGACGGCGGATCCGACCGGACAACGTGAGGGCGAAAGGCCGACATGAGCGCTGTGATCATCGATGGTAAGGCCGTTGCCGCCCGGGTGCGGGCGGACGTGGCCCGGGACGTCGCCGAGTTCCGCGCGGCCACGGGCCGCCAGCCGGGCCTCGCGACGGTGCTGGTGGGCGACGACCCGGCGTCCGCGGTCTACATCGGCGGCAAGCGTCGGTCCTGCGTCGAGGCGGGC
The DNA here is from genome assembly GCF_001420875.1 of Frankia sp. AvcI1. Lineage (NCBI taxonomy): Bacteria > Bacillati > Actinomycetota > Actinomycetes > Frankiales > Frankiaceae > Frankia > Frankia sp. AvcI1. The sequence continues at coordinate 50,673 of NZ_LJFZ01000029.1, forward strand.
ATGGCGGACCTGCACCAGCACCTGCCCGCCGACACCCCCCAGGACGAGATCGCCGCGTTGCTGGACTCCCTCGCCGCGGACCCGGCCGTCTCCGGGATCCTGCTGCAGCTTCCCGTTCCCGAGGGGCTCGACGGCGCGGCCCTGGTCGGCCGGATTCCCCCGGAGAAGGACGTCGACGGCCTGACGACGGCCAGCGTCGGCCTGCTAGCCCGTGGCCTGCCCGGCCTGCGGCCCTGCACGCCGTCGGGGATCATCGAGCTGCTCGACGCCTATGACGTGGAGCTCAGCGGTGCTCCCACCGTCGTCGTAGGCCGGTCCNAGCTGGTCGGCCGCCCGGTCGCCCAGCTCCTGGTCGGGCGCAACGCGACCGTCACGATCTGCCACTCCCGCACCCGGGACCTGGCCGCCGTCTGCCGTGGCGCGGACGTGCTGGTCGTCGCAGCCGGGAAGCAGGNGATCATCGGAGCGGACGCGGTGAAGCCCGGAGCGACCGTCATCGACGTCGGCATGCACCGCACCGAGCAGGGTCTGCGCGGCGACGTCGACTTCGACGCCGTGCGCGAGGTCGCCGGCCGGCTCACCCCGGTCCCCGGCGGCGTCGGGCCGATGACCATCGCCATGCTGCTGCGCAACACACTGCTCGCCGCGCGGGCCGCCGCAGAGGTGGGCAGCCTCGTCTGACGCAGGTCGGGGGTCGTCGTCCGAAGCCGGGCGCGGCGATCCCGGGGGCGGCGGAGAAACGCGAAAACACCTCGGCTGGCCGGACATCATGCCGACGGACGCGGGTCGCCTTCCACCGGCCGTGTTGCCCTCACCGACGGGCTGCTCTCACCGGCCGTGTTGCCTTCACCGGCCGTGTTGCCTTCACCGGCCGTGTTGCCTTCACCGGCCGTGTTGCCTTCACCGGCCGTGTTGCCGGCACCCGCCCGGCCGATTCGACGCAAAGGCGCCGGCCGGCCGGGCGATGTTCCGTGCTATCGCGCTATCGGACGATCACGATCGGCCGTTGATCCCGGTCCCGCGGGCCGTACCAACCCGGACCTGGCTGTGGGTGCCACCTGTCCGGGTACCATCCGCCCCTACGGCTCTGGTCCTGACGCCACCAGTTCCGGCGGTTCCAGTTCTGACGGTCCCAGTTCTGGCGGTCCCAGTTCTGAACCGGCCTGTTCCTGTTCCAGTCCCAGCGGTCCGGGCCGTGCCACTGGTTGACGGCTGGCGGCGGAACATGTCCGCCGGCCCAGGCGCCCGAAGCCAGCGGCCCCACCGTCATGCAGACCGCCGCCACGGCGGACAGGCCGGCGGCGGCAGCTTTCCCCTTCAGCGGTCTTCCCATGGTTCTCCCGTCATCGAGATTGTTGACCATCTCCTTGCAGTGAAAAGGCTAGCGGCGCGTGGTGCTGACCGGAAGGATTGTGGTCGGCGTGTTCGCGGCAAAAATGGTTGGAAAATTCGAGCGGCAAGTACACGGTGATTTGCGTGTGATCTCCCTGCGATCTCCGTGATTCTCGGTGAACCTCGAGGGAGATGGCTGGAGATTATTGGAAGAATTGGACGGACGGCACGCAACCCAACTGATTCGGACCACCTGGCGGAACGCGTACTTCCCCGAACGGATTGCCTACGGATCGCCGGTCGGTCAGTTCCACAGGGCGGCGTGGCTCGTGCCGTCGGGCCGGAGCACGGAGCCCACGACCTGACCGAGGTTGTTGATCGCCGCCGGTTCGGCGGAGCCGTCGAGGCGCACGGTCCGGCCGTGGCGCCAGCGGAAGGCTCCGGTGCTGGTCTGCACGACGACGTCGCCCCGGTCGTTGAGGGCGAGCGGCCGGGCGAAGGAGCCGCCGAACGTGCCCAGGTCGCTCTGGCGGCCATGGTCCCAGAGCAGGACGTGCCCGGCGTCGGTGTCCGGATCGAACGTGGAGCCGACGATCTGGCCGCCGTTGTTGACGGCCAGTGCCTGGCTGAGGGCCGCGTCCTCGGGGCCCAGGTCGATGGCGCGGTCGCGCTGCCACAGCGTGGCGTGGGTGATGCCCGCCGGGGTCGTGGCCCAGCCGACGACGTCCCCGCGGTCGTTGATGTCGACGGCGCGGCCGTGCGGGCCGGGCAGCGGCACCCAGCGGCCGCGCAACCAGCGGGCGAACTGGTCGTCGGGGTGGTCCTTGCGCTGCAGCTCACCCAAAATCCACCCGTTGTCGCTCACCGCGATGGCCTGGCTGGTGTAGCCCGCGGGCGCGCCGAGATCGACGGTCCGGCCGTCGCGCCAGCTCATCGCGTGCGTCCCCCCGCCGGCCGGACCCGTCCCGACCACCTGGCCGCGCTCGTTCTGGTCAACCGGGGTGAACCCGGGATCGACCACGGCGCCGTCGGGACGGATCACGAAGCCGGACGAGGTGAAGCGACCCGGCAGGACACCGGCGATCTGCCCGGCGTCGTTGATCAGGAGGGGTGCTCGCGCGGTGTCGGGCAGGGCGGTGAGGACCCCCCGCGACCAGCGGAATCCGTGGCTGTCGTACGGACTGCTGTAGCCGGAGCCGACGACGTCACCGCGGTTGTTGATCGAGGTGGCGCCGTTGTGGGTGATGCCCGGCAGGGCGCCCAGATCGACCGGCCGTACGGGCCCGGCAGCGGGTGCGGCAGCCACCGCCACTCCGGACGACAGGACGGCGCCGGTCACTGTCGCCGCCGCCATCACCGTCGCTGCCGCCGCGACCCTGATCGCCCGCACCGCACCCATCGACGCCTCCCGGACGGTGGCCGACCCTCGCCACGCCATCGAATACGCATTGAAGTCAGGCAATCACTCTTCGAGTCGCAGGCGGGGTAGCGACGCGCCGACACCCGCGGCGTCGGCTGTGCGTGTTGCAGCCGTCCTCCTGGCGGGCGCGGGCGGCGCATCGTCGTCCACCACGGGCACGGGCACCGGGGGAACCAACGGTGCGCCCACGCACGGCGGGACCCTGACCTGGGTGTGGTCGGGCACCGATGCCGCCATCAAGGATCTGTCCCCGTACCGCNCGGTCGCGGGCGCCGGCCCGCAGAGCGGCACCGACGAGCGGTTCGCCATCGACGACGCGCTCATCGCCTTCGACACGTCGGGCGGACTGCGCAATCGTATTGCGAAGTCACTGACGACCAACGACAACGTGCACGGGACGTTGACGTTGCGCGACGGGGTGACGTTCTCGGACGGCACGCCCTTCGACGCCGCGGCCGTCCAGTACAACTGGCAGGTGGACGCCGACCCGGCCAGAGGCTCGGCCGCTGCCGGCTACGCCCGGCGGATCGCGTCGACCTCGGTGGTCGACGCCCGGACGCTCGCGGTCACGCTGGCCAAGCCGAACACCCCGTTTCCGCGGATCGTCGCCCAGTCGGTGCTGTCGCACGTCGGATCACCGTCGGCGATGAAGAAGCTCGGCGCGGCCTTCGGGCAAACGGAGACCGACGGTAGAGACGCGGTCCCGCCCCATAGAGCAGGGTTTCCTCGACTGTCGGAGCCGGCGGGGCGGCGATCGAAGCTGGGGGGGCGAACCCGCCGTGGCCGTGGGTCAGCCGCCGATGACCTTGCGGTAGACGCGCGGGCCGTCGTAGTCGTTGACCGCGAAGTGCCAGGTGGCCAGGTTGTCCCAGATCACGAAGTCCCCGGGCTTCCAGCCGAAGCTGACGGTGTAGTTGGGCGAGGAGGCGTGCGCCAGCAGGAACGGCAGCAGGGCCGCGCCCTCGGCCGGGCCGACGCCGGTCAGCCGCAGCGCCGACGAGCTGAGGAAGAGTCCCTTGCGACCGGTGTGGCGGTGGGTGCGCACGACCGGGTGCTCGACGGTCTCGGTCACCGGCGGCCGGTTGTAGGTCCCGTCGCCCGGATCGGCGTTGTACACGGCGCTCACGGATTCCAGCAGGTGCTGGAACGGCTCGGACAGGCCGTCATAGGCCGCCTGCAGATCGGCCCACAGCGTGCGCCCGCCGATGTCCGGGACCACCTGGTAGGTCAGCGACTCCAGATGGAACGGCGGGGTCCGCCACGTGCCGCCGACGTGCCAGGTCGAGGCGCCCCCGGCCTTCTCCAGCTGGAAGTCGTACACCAGCCGGTTGTCCTCGTGGCGGTACAGCCACTTCGGGTGGTCGAAGGGCTCGTCGAAGATCCGTACTGCCTGCACGTGCGCGTCGGGCGAGAGGTGCTGGTCGCGGAAGACGAGGACCTTGTGCTGCCAGAACNCCTCGCGCAGGGCTTCGGCGGTGGCGTCGTCGACGCCACCGGCCAGATCGACGCCGACGACCTCGGCGCCGAGGACGGGGCTGGCCGGGCGGATGTCGTGGGGCGCGGTACGGATAGCGGTCACCGTGACTCCCTCGGGGTGCGTGGCAATTCCTGCCGAAGAGGACCGCGATCCGGAAGGGGGCGCGGCGCGGGCCGGTGCGCCGATCGGGCGGGAAATGCCGTACGGCGTACCTCCCGCGTACGAACCGTCATGGCGCATGCGAACATTACTTCTGGCGCCCGGAAACCGCAATCCTCGCCGGGGCCACGGACATTTCTCGGCCATGAATGTGCAACACTTTCCTGGTCCGGGTCACGACAGATCCCGTCGGCCCTCGGGCGATCGGGAGTTCGCCCGAGGGCCGCGACGTCGACGGTGGCGGCGGCCGGACGTCCCGGCAGCCGGACGTCAGGTCGCCGGCGGCGGCCGGCGGCCCCGGCTGCCGGTGGTCAGGTCAGGCGGGAGTCGTCGGCGCTGTCGTAGGTGCGGATCTCGGCCAGGCGGCGATCGCGCAGCTTGGTGGCCCAGGCGGGTTCGGAGAGCAGGGCGCGGCCGAGGCCGACCAGGTCGAACTCGCCGCGCTCGAACAGCTCCAGCAGCGGGGCGAGGCTCAGCGTCGCCGCCGGGCTCTCGTCGTCGCCGCGGAAGGCCGTCGGCACGCCGACCGAGCCGATCGCGATGGTGGGCAGGCCGGTGATGTTCCTGGCCCAGCCGGCCAGGGTCCGCGGGGAGCCGTCGAACGCCGGCTGCCAGTAGCGGCGGGTGGAGGCGTGCAGCACGGTGACGCCGGCGTCCACGAGCGGGGTGAGCAGCGTCTCGAGCTCCTCGGGGTTCTCGGCGATACGGGCGTCGTAGTCGCCGCCCTTCCACTGGGAGAACCGGTAGATCACCGGGCGGTCCGGGCCCACCTCGTCACGGACCGCGGCGACGACCTCGGCCCCGAGCCGGGCCCGGTTGGCCAGGCTGCCGCCGTAGCCGTCGGCGCGCCGGTTGGTCCGCAGCCAGAAGAACTGGTCCAGCAGGTAGCCGTGCGCCCCGTGCAGCTCGACGCCGTCGAATCCGGCGCGGCGCGCGTCGGCCGCGGCGCGTGCGAAGGAGGCGATCACCTCGTCGATCTCCGCGGTGCTTGCCTCGTCGCCGACCACCGTCCCGTCGCCCCGCCGGCCCGACGGGGAGAACACCGCCGCCTCCGGATGCGGCGGAGCACCCGCCTCGCGGCCGGCGCCGAGATGCCACAGCTGCGGGACGATCCGCCCGCCCACCGCGTGCACGGCGTCGACGACCCGGCGCCAGCCGGCGAGCGCCTGGTCGCCGTAGAACCGGGGCACCCGGTCGCTGCTCCCGGCGGAGGGATGATCCACGTAGGTGCCCTCGGTCACGATCAGGCCCACGTGCGCGGCCCGCCGCGCGTAGTAGCCGGCCACGTCCTCGCCCGGCACGCCGCCCGGGGAGAACCTGCGGGTCATCGGCGCCATCACGAACCGGTTGGCCAGCTCGACGCCGGCCAGGGAGAACGGCGTGAACAGCGGCGCGGCGTCCGTCCCGTCCAGCAGGCGCTCGCTACTCAACGGGGACGGCGCCACCGCAACACCCGCGGACGCCGCAACACCCGAAGTTGCCGTAACACCTGAAGATGCCGCACGATTCGGNGGCGCCGTATCACTCGAAGACACAGTCATGTCGCGTTCAATCCCGGCGCCATCGCGGATGTTCCGCTGAGACAATCGGTTCCTGGCTCACCTGTGCGCCGCCCTGGCCCTCGTCGACGACGGTCCCGTGCAGCGGAGATTCCCCGCATTTGCCCGTGCGGCGGGCTGTCCCCGGCGCGACCGAGCCGATCCCGATCCCGATCCCGATCCCGATCCCGCTCGCCGCTCGCCGCTCGCCGCTCGCCGCACGCCGCACGCCGCACGCCGCACGCCGCGGGATGGTCTCGCCCCCCGCCCGACGCCGCAGATCCGGACACCGCGCGACGGCTCACCCGGACTCGCCCCCGAGAGCGCCAAGAAGATGCGGCGGCGATGTCGAGAACCGGTGGTTGACTCCGTCCCGGGGGAGAACGCGACGAGAGGGTCGCACCAGCACCGAGGAGAACCACGATGGCCAAGTACCTGCTGCTCAAGCACTACCGCGGCGCCCCGGCCGCGGTCAACGACGTGCCCATGGAGCAGTGGACGCCCGAGGAGGTCTCGGCCCACGTGCAGTACATGAACGATTTCGCGGCCCGGCTCGAGGGGACCGGCGAGTTCGTCGACAGCCTGGCGCTCGCCCCCACGGGGACGTTCGTCCGGTACGACGGCGAGGGCCGCCCGCCGGTCACCGACGGCCCGTTCGCCGAGACCAAGGACCTCGTCGCCGGCTGGATGGTGATCGACGNCGACAGCTACGAGCGCGCCGTGGAGCTGGCCGGGGAGCTGTCGGCCGCCCCCGGGGCGGGCGGGAGGCCGATCCACGAGTGGCTCGAGCTGCGCCCGTTCCTGTCCGCGACGCACACCGTCACAGAGTGCCATTTCAAGTGAACGGACCTCCGCGGGTGGACGAGGTCCTGCTTCGCAGCCTCACGCCGGGCGTGCTCGGGATCCTCGTCCGCCGCGGAGCGGACTTCGCGGCGGCCGAGGACGCCGTGCAGGACGCGCTGGTCGAGGCGGTCCGCGTCTGGCCGGCCGACCCGCCGCGGGACCCGAAGGGCTGGCTGGTCACCGTCGCCTGGCGCCGGTTCCTCGACGCGACCCGCGCGGACGTCGCGCGCCGCCGTCGGGAGGGCCTCGTCGACGACGAGCCGGCGCCCGGACCCGCGTCCGCGGTCGACGACACGCTCCAGCTCTACTTCCTGTGTGCCCATCCGTCGCTGACGCCGTCGTCCGCCGTCGCGCTCACGCTGCGCGCCGTCGGGGGACTGACCACGCGCCAGATCGCCCGGGCCTACCTGGTCCCCGAGGCGACCATGGCGCAGCGCATCAGCCGGGCCAAGCGCACCGTGTCCGGTGTGCGCCTCGACCGGCCCGGCGACGTCGCCACCGTGCTGCGCGTCCTCTACCTGGTCTTCAACGAGGGCTACTCCGGCGACGTCGACCTCGCCGTCGAGGCCGTCCGGCTCACTCGGCAGCTCGCGGCCGCGATCGACCATCCGGAGGTGGCGGGCCTGCTCGCCCTCATGCTGCTCCACCACGCCCGGCGCGCGGTCCGGACCGCGCCCGACGGCAGCCTGGTGCCCCTCGCCGAGCAGGATCGCGGCCGGTGGGACACCGCGTTGATCGCCGAGGGCGTCGCGATCCTGCAGGCCGCCCTCGCCCGCGACCGGCTGGGCGAGTTCCAGGCTCAGGCCGCCATCGCGGCACTGCACGCGGACGCGCCCACCGCCGCGGAGACCGACTGGGTGCAGATCGTCGAGTGGTACGACGAGCTCGCCCGCCTGACCGACAGCCCGGTCGTCCGGCTCAACCGCGCGGTGGCCGTCTGCGAGGCGGACGGGCCACGCGCCGGCCTGGCGGCGCTGGCCGCGCTGGACGACGCACTGCCCCGCCACGCCGCGGTGGCGGCGTACCTCCACGAACGCGACGGCGACCTGGCGACGGCGGCACGTCTGTACGCCGAGGCGGCCCACGCGGCCTCCACCATCGCGGAGCGCGACCACCTGACGCGCCAGGCCGCCCGGCTCAACACCCGCCGGGGCCGCTGACGGGTCGCGCTGGTCCGTCCGCCAGGATAACGATCATGTGGTCGCGGTTGCCGACGATGCCCGGCCGCACTGGGTTGGGCGTGAGCGGAGGAGACGCGTCCGATTCGCGGGAGGCCGTTGCACACTGGCCGTGTGGACGAAGGGTTGCGGGCCGAGTTGGCGCGGCGGGTCGACGCGGACCAGGCGATGCGCAGGGCGTGGACGGCTCGCCGCAGCGGCCGTATCAGCGAGCAAGAACGGGCGGAGTGTGGCGCGGTCGACGAGGACAACACCGCGTGGCTGCGTCGCGTTGTCGCCGAGCACGGCTGGCCAGGCCGATCCCTGGTCGGTGAGAAAGGCGCGCACGACGCCTGGTTGCTGGCCCAACATGCCGATCACGACCACGCTTTCCAGGCCGACTGCCTCACCCTGCTGGTCGCGGCTGTCGACGCCGGCGAGGCATCCTCGGCCGACCTGAGGTGTCTCACCGACCGGGTCCGGCGTGTCCGCGGNGATCCCCAGCTCTACGGCACCCAGTTCTGGTACGGACCCGACGGTGATGGCGGCCTNCAGCCCCAACCGATCGCTGATCTGGACCGCCTTGACGAACGACGAGNCGCCGTCGGGCTTGGACCATTCGCCGAGTATCAGGCCCTGATGATGGACACGTACGAGGGCCAGCGCTGTCTCGCCCTACGGGACTGGTGAGCAGGTCGTGCCCTCGGGCAGGACCACGCCCCCGTCGAGGAGAACCGCTGCTCCTTGGGCGGCTCCGCTCGCCGTTCGACGCCATGTTCNCTCCGGCGCGGCCCGGCGGAATGGGAAGACGGTCTCGCTGGCGCCTGCGGCGTGCACATACTGGAGGGGCGGCCGCACGACCGCCAGGTGAGAGAGGAGACGAGTCGCGGTGAAGAGGCTCAACTGCCCCTGTGGTGAGCACATCGAGGGCGTCGACGAGGACGACCTGGTCCGCAAGACCCAGGAACATCTTGCCGAGCAGCATCCCAGCCACGAATACAGCCGAGAGGAGATCCTCTTCCTCGCCTACTGACACCGCGATCTCGGGCGCGACCCGCTTCGCGAGATTCACCGACGCGGCCAGTAGGTCTCCCTGGAGCCGCTCGATCGCTGGCACGTCGGCGCCGCACCGCCTGTCGCGTGGCCACGCCTCATCCGCCCGGGATCGACGAGGTCCGCCCAGCGTTGCACACGCAGCTCGTGGCGCCGAACAATGCAGATCCCCGCGATCACGCTCGGCCCTGTCGCGAAACATGCGAGCGGACGAAGGACGCACCATCAAAATCCCATGCCGAAACCGATCGGCCGATTAGGAGTGCCTATTGGACATGACCGGCCGGTCATAGCCACAATCGTGACGAAATCTGTCGGCAGGGAATCTCTTGAAGATCTGCAGGTGTCAACGACCCGGCGGGGGAGGGCACCGGTGCCCGCCGTCACCATTCGTACCGCAGGATCGGACTGCGTCGGTGACGCCACGCACGCGTAGACAGGGAGTTGACGAGATGGCCACCGTCCCGGCCTCACGCTCTGCCAGCGAGCGGCGCTCGCCGCTGCTGGCGGCCTTCGACGCCGCGCGCCAGGTCGATCCCTANTCCACCTACCGAGCCATCCGCGAGGCCGACCCGTTGGCCGGGCATGACCTGGCGGGCCACCGGGTGACCCTGGTCACCCGGCACGGCGACACCGCCGCCGTGCTCCAGGACCCCGCCTTCGGGCACGGCTACAAGGAGAACATCAGTCCCTTCCGTCCCGACGGTGATGCCGACGACGGGCTGGAGTCGCTCCTGCGATCCGATCCNCCAGATCACACGCGGCTACGTCGACTGGTCAGCAGGACGTTCACGCCCGGCACTCTCGTCGAGCTTGCCCCCGACCTCACGTCCTTCGTCGCCGGGCTGCTGGATGCGGCGCTGGAGGCTGGTGAGATCGACGCGATCAGGGCGCTGGCCCGGCCCGTGCCGACCCGCATGATATGCCGACTGCTCGGCGTTCCGGCCGCGGACGAAAAGATATTCGGCGAGTGGTCGGAGACGCTGATTCGCGGCATCGACCCGGATTTTCTGCTGACTCCCGACGAAATCACCGAGCGCCGCCGGGCGGCGCGGGAGCTGGACGCCTATTTCCGGGACCTCATCGCGCGCGTCCGGGTCAGGCCGGGCACCGATCTCGTCAGCCAGCTCGTCGCGATCCACCTCGGGGAGGATGCGCTGACCGAAAGCGAGGTCCTCGCGCTCTGCGCCGTGTTGTTGGTGGCCGGGCATGAGACGACGGTCAACCTCATCGGCGGCGGGGTTCTCGCCCTCGTGCAGCACCCCGACCAGCTGGCACTTCTGCGCGCGGACCCCGGCCTCATCCCCGCCGCGGTCGAGGAGATGCTGCGGCACGACTCTCCGGTGCAGTTCATCCCGCGGACGGCGTTGCGCGACACCGAGGTCGGTGGACGACAGTTCCGCCGCGGTGAGGGCGCTCTGCTGCTCGTCGGCTCGGCGAACCGCGATCCGGACGCCTTCGACGAGCCGGACCGTTTCCTGGTCGCCCGCTACGCGGGATCCACTCCGGCCGCGCGCCACTTCGCGTTCGGGACGGGTGTCCACTACTGCCTCGGCGCCCCCCTGGCCCGGATGGAGGCGGAGATCATCTTCCGTCTGCTTCTCGAGCGCACCAGCGAGCTCGCTCTGATCGGGAGTACGCCGACATACCGAAACCAGAGCATCATCCGCGGGCTGCAGACGCTCCCCCTGCGGCTCGCCNCCTGACCGCGAGGAAGTGAACGACGGGGCCTCGTCCGGAGTGGCCGGATCGCGGTCCGGTACCGCTCCGCGAGATCCTGCGTCTCGTCACCGGTGCCCGCAGACCTCAGAAAGAAGAGGTACTCAGGTGTACGAGTACACCTCCAGCTGGAACAGGTAGCCGGCGGCGGCATGTCCCCATCCCGGATTCCCTGGGCAGACGCCGCGATTCGGCTGGTATCCATCGAAATAGAGCGAGCTGCATTTGAAACAGAAGCGCCATGNGCTCTGAAAGTCCCGCGGAACTGGGTTCCGGTCGTNCCAGAGAAGGTTCTGCGGGTAGACGCCGGTGTGCGGCCCGCCGCCGCGCCCGGCGCAGACACCTGGAAAGTCGTGGTAGTAGAGAAGGCCACAGGACGAGCACTGCCGCCAGTCGCTCTGCTGGTACGCCGTCTCGCCGGCGTGGTGGTCGGTGCTGTTGGTGAAGGGTATCCCGAAGGTCCAGCCCTGTATCACGTGAAGGCCGCCCGCGGGGCATCGGTTGTGGACCTGCCGCAGGTTCCGGACCAGGCCGAAGCACTTGTTGCAGAAGCGCCAGTCGGGGTGCCATATCCCTGACGCCTCGGCAGGTGAGGACAGCGCGGCCGTTGCCGTGACGGCCNCCAACCCCAGTCCGGCCACCAGAAGGGTCCGCCTTGGCATGCCGGGTGATGGCTCGTCCACCGTCATTGTGCGTCCCCCTCGAACTCGTGCACGCACCGCCGTGGATGGCAGTGCGGCCACTATCGTCGGCTCGACCTCGACCGCCGGGAAGCTGACGGGTTTGTGACAGGACCAGCGCGTGCGGTCGGCGCGATCTCGAGCAGCCGGGGGCCGGCTGCCAGAGGCGGGGACGGTGACCCTCGGCCCGAGACGCCGCAACTCCAGCCCGTGGAGAAGAACCTGGCGTGCGGTCGTCGGGTGTCGGACAGGGCGCGCGGTAGCGGGCCGCGGGCGGCTTACATTCCGCGGGTCGGGTCACGTGTCGACTCGGCGGGACCTGGCCGGGAGGCGGACGTGTGGGCAGGCAGAACGGGTCGGCGAGAGACAGGCCTGCGCCGGTGGGCGGCCGTCTTCGTGACAGCGTCGGTCACGGTGCTTGCAGGCTGTGCCAGCGAGGGGCGGCCTGGCGGGCAGGCGGCTGCGACGACGCCGCCGATGGTTTCCACCGCCATGACGGTCCCGGCCGCGACGACGGTCCCGGCTGCGACGAGGGTGCCGGCTGCGACGAGGGCGCCGGCCGCGGGGACGGCTTCGGCCGCGGGGACAGGCGCCGGGGCGGGAAGTTCGGGGGCGGCCGGCGCGCGCGGCGGCCCGGTGACACAGCTGGTCAACCTGGCTCCGGTCGGGCGCAGCGGACAACCGGCGAGGGGCTGGACCGTCGACGGGCACGATGATGATCCGGACGCGCCGATCGACTGCGGCGACACCAGTCGGGCGGACCCGTCGCCCGCCGCCGTCAGCGGCGACATCTACTACTGTTCGCCCAGCGCCGCCGGCGCCGATGCCTGCTGGCCGACACCCCAGGCCCGCCGGATGCTCTGCCTGCGCGACCCCTACNCGGCCACGCTCGCCGCGCTCACGGCCCAGTCGCTCGTCGCCCGGGTCTCCCCGCCCAGGAACCCCGTCCCGCTCGGCCTGGATCTGGCCAACGGGGACCGCTGCCGGCTGCGCGACGGCGGCGCCTGGGGATCCCCGCAGAACCATCCGGACTATGTCGGCTACTACTCCTGCGGCCCGCGCGACATCGTGTGGGCGCCNCAGAACTCGCCCACCGGCGGCATCGACAGGACCAGCAGGCGCTGGACCGTTCTGGTCGGAGACGTCACGGGCCCCCTGGCCACCGTCCCCGTCACGACGGCCGACTTCGTCGCCACCGCCCCCTGAACTACCGCGGGGCCGGACCCACTCCGCGGCACGTCGTTCAGCGGTCGTGATGCGAATTCATGATCGGCTGTGGGAGTCGGTGGCGATGGCGGGTGTGGCCACGGGCGGGGCGGCGGATCGACGCCGTCGTTCCGGGGCGGTGGTGGCGATGAGGGCGAGCGCTACCGCGGCCAGCACGGCGGCCGTGGCCGGGATCGTGGCCGCCCCGGCCGCGTCGAGGGTCACGCCACCGAGCGCGGCGCCGAGGGCGCTGCCGAGGTAGATCGCCGAGCCGTTGAGACCGAGGGCGACGGTGGCGACGTCCGGGGCGAGGACGAAGAGCCGGTGCTGCTGCGGTGTGATCGACAGTCCCTGGAAGGCGCCGACGGCGACGAGGACGACCAGCGCCGCTACGTACTCCTCGCGCGCCGGCACCAGCACGGCGAACGACGCGGCGAGCCCGGCGACGGCGACGAGCAGCACTCCCAGCGCGCCGCGACCGTCGACCAGGCGTCCCACCAGCCGGTTGCCGGTCAGGCTGCCCAGCCCGAACGCGAGCAGGATCACCACGAGCCGGCCGTCCGTGCCGTCCATGCCCAGGACGACCGGAAGGTACGAGATCAGCAGGAACGGCGGCGTGACCACCGCGACCGTCGCGAGCAGAACCATGAGCACCGGCGGCCGGGTCAGCACGCCCAGCCGGGCGCGCATGCTCGTCGGCGGGACNTGGGCCCGGGGCAGCAGGGGCACGCAGAGCGCGGTGAGCGCCGCGAGCACCGTGATGACCCACAGCACCGCTCGCCAGCCGAACCACTGCCCGGCCAGGACGCCGAAGGGAACCCCGAGCACCGTCGAGAGCGAGGTCCCCGCGGTGACGGCGGCCAGCGCGCGCCCGCGCCGTGCGCCGCCGGCGAGCATGCCGGCCATGACGTAGGCGTTGGACTGGAACGCGGCGGCACCGAGGGCCGCGGCGGCCCGCCCGGCGGCCATCACGGCGTACGAGGGGGCCAGGGCCTGGCCGGCCATCCCGAGCAGAAACAGCGCCAGCCCGCCGCCGAGCAGCAGGCGCCGGTCCCAGCGGCCGGTGAGGGCCGCGAGCACCGGCGAGCCGACCGCGTAGGTGACGGAGAAGATCGTGGTGAGCTGGCCGGCGGTGGACACCCGCACGGACAGGTCGTCGGCGATGGCGGGCAGCAGGCCGGCGAGCACGAACCCGTCGACGCCGAGCGTGAACGTGNCGGCCGCCAGCACCCCGAGCTGCCAGCCGCGCAGTCCGTCCTTGCTCCGGGGCTCGTCGTCCTCGGGTTCGTCGTTCCCGGGCTCGTCGCTCCCGGGCTCTTTATTCGATCCTTGTCGAACCGTCACAAGGTGAGGCTAGGGGTACGTTCGATGGGTGTCAAAGCATCGGGATCGGCGAAGCGACCGGTCGGGCGGTCGGCGAGGTGGCTGGCGAACCGACCGGCTGGGTGACCGGCCGACTGGTCGGCCGAGAGGCTGAAGCGGGCAGCCTGCGGTGTCTCGACAGCTCCCTCAGCCAAGCCGTGACTCGATCAACCTGATCACGGTCCTTGCCGCCCTGGCCGACCCGGTCCGGCTCGCGCTGATGCAGGCGATGTACTCCCGGACCGGCCCGGTCGACTGCGCCGTGATCNCCCAGGGGGTCGAGGTCGGCGCCCCGACCGTCTCCCACCACTACCGCGTGCTGCGCGATGCCGGCCTGACCACGACCACCGTCGAGGGCCGCCGCCGCGTCATCACCATCCGCCACGAGGACCTGGAAGCACGCTTCCCCGGCCTCCTCGCCGCCGTCCTCACCCCGGCCGCGAAGATCTAGGGTCGGCGGGCCGGTACCTGGCGGGCGGCCTCGATGATCCGGGTGAGCGCGCCGTGCAGCTCCTGGAGATCGGCGACCTCGACACCCAGNCGATCGACGACGGCGTGGGGGATCTTCAGGGCCTCCTGCCGCAACGCGCTGCCGGCCGGGGTGAGTTCGAGCGTCAGCAGGCGCTCGTCGGTGGCGGCCCGGCGCCGGGACAGGTAGCCCGCCGACTCCAGCCGCTTGAGCAGCGGCGAGAGCGTGGCCGAGTCCAGCAGCAGGGCGGCGCCGAGGTCCTTCACCGAGCGCGGTGAGCGTTCCCAGAGGGCCAGCATCACCAGGTACTGGGGATGGGTGAGACCGAGGGGCTCCAGTAGCGGCCGGTACACCCCGATCACCAGCCGGGACGCGACGGACAGGGCGAAGCACACCTGCCGGTCCAGCGCGAGGGGGTCCTCCCCGAGGTCCTCGCCGATNCTTGCGTCGTCCTCGATCACGGGCCGGTCCCTCCCTTCGTGGCGTGCGTCATGGTCCAGGATACCTGGCACGCCGACGAAGCGATCGCGTACGATTCTTATGCGCACGAACTAATTGGGTGCCAAGCTTCGGCCCGCGACGCGACACCCGCGGCGCCGACGAGGGAGGGCGACGGATGAAGGTTCAGGGGAGCACCACCGTCGGCAGCGCAGCCGGAGCGGACGAGACGGGCACGGTGGGCGGGCTGGGCACGGCGAGTGGCGTGGGGGACCGGCCCAGCCGCTTCTACCGTTTCCTGTTGAGCGTCATGGGGCCGGCGCAGCTCGGTTCGCTCGACGCGCCGCCGCGCCCGGCGCCGGCGCGGGTGGACATCTGCCGCAGCTGCGGGCAGCCCCGGGACGCCCACGAACTCGAGCGGCTCGCCGACCACACCGCCTCGCGCTGCCCCGCGGGACCGGCGCAGTCCTAGCGCGGCCGCCGCGCCGGTGCACCAGGACGACGGCGGCAAGGGCATGCCGATGATGTCCTCGATCTCGGCGAAGGTGCAGGGGGGACGATCCGCGGTCTGGGCACGGAGCCAGGCCCACAACGCGCCGTACTTCCCGGGATGGGTATTCGTCGCCGCCTGCGACGTGCCCGCGTCGTCGCCGACGGTGGCCGGCCGCCAGACGGTGCCTGGTCGGCAGTGTCCGGTGTCATGACCGGTGCCTGGGGCTCGTGGGCGGGAGCCGGTACACGTCCTGCTCGGACCAGACGAGGATCCGCGGGCCGGGCCGGTCGATGAAGGTCTCCGCGAATCGGCGGGTTGCCGCCACCTTCTCGCCGTCTCTGAGGAGGACGATGACTCCGAGCCCGGCGCCAAGATCAGCGAGGTTCAGGTAATCGCCCTTGATGTACTTGCGCGTCCGGTGGCCCGACTCCACCTCGAAGCCGACCACTGGCAGCGGACGTTCGAATCTCGGTATCGCGCAGCCCTGGGCTGCAAGCNAGACGACGTCGAGCCGGCCGCCCGGAACCGGATATTCGCGGGCCACATCGAAACCCAGCCGCGCGTCATGCACGCACAGGATTTCGATGACTCTGCGTCCACGTTCGCTTGCTGTCTCCTCCGGTCGGGCCGCGGGGTACTCCTGGGTATCTCGGTTGGACGTCGTTGGCGCGTCGGCACGCGCAGGACGGTGATCACGGTGGGGGCACCGCGGCCGACGGTTCCGCGGAACCGCGCCGGCGCCGCCGGCGGCCAGCCCGACGTCACCGACGACCCCGACGTCAGGGCGACCCCGACGCCCACGACCACACCGTCCCACGGCCATGCCTCGACGATCCGGAGTCAGGTGGCACCATCACGCCGCCTGATCACAACCACATACGCGACCTAGCCCGACGCCATCGGCCACACCAGCGACTTGTGCTGCAGGAACTCGGACAGCCCCCACTTGCCCCATTCGCGGNCGATCCCGCTGGCCTTGTAGCCGCCGAAGGGTCCGTGCGGGCTCAGTCCGCCGGTGCCGCCGTTGAGGGACACCATGCCTGCGCGGATCCGGCCCCCGATGCGGTAGGCCCGCGTCGGGTCACCTGACCAGACTCCGCCGCCGAGTCCGAAGTCGCTGTCGTTCGCCAGCCGGACAGCCTCGTCGTCGTCCCGGAACGGGATGACGACGGTGACCGGCCCGAAGAACTCGCGTTGCGCGATCGTCATCGAGTTCTCGACCCCGACGAACACGGTCGGTTCGACGAAGAAGCCCTTCGGCAGGTGGGTCGGGCGGCCGCCGCCGTAGGCGAGCTGCGCTCCTTCGTCGAGGCCGGCGCGGATGAGCGTCTCCACCTTGTCCCGCTGGGCGGCGCTGATGAGCGGGCCCATGGTCACCGTCGGGTCGGCCGGGTCGCCGATTCTGACATGGTCCATGGCCTTCTTCAGACCCGCGACGAGGTCGTCGTGGATCGATTCGTGCACGAGGGTCCGGGTCAGCATCGAACAGCCCTGACCGCAGTTCACCGTGAAGTTCATGACGACGTCGGGAATCACCTTGGTCAGGTCGGCGTCTTCGCAGACGATGTTCGCCGACTTGCCGCCCAGCTCGAGCACGACCTTCTTGAGCGTGTCCGCCGCCTGTTTCACGATCTTGCGACCGACCGTGTCGGAGCCGGTGAAACTGACGATGTCCACCGCCGGGTGCGAGGTGAGCAGTTCACCGGCCGCNGGCGTGCCGGTGACGACGTTGAACACTCCCGGCGGCAGGCCCGCCTCCTCGGCGATCTCCGCGACCAGGAACGCCGACAGGGGAGTGTGGGGCGACGGCATGAGCACGGTCGTGCACCCGGCGGCCAACGCCGGTGCGAGCTTGAAGGCGGCCAGGAAGAACGGCGCGTTGTACGGCGTGATGATCGAAGCCACGCCGTAGGGCTCGCGGCGCACGACGCCCTGGCCGACGCCGAGCGGGGTCTCGTAGGGCAGCATGGGTTCGTCGAACTCGAACGAGAGCAGCACCCGCTCGGCCATGTCCTCGAAGTGCTCGATCGGCACGTCGACGAAGACCGACTCGGCCAGCATCCGAGCTCGACCCACCTCGGCGACGTCGAGGTCGACGAGCTCGGCCTGACGTCGCCGCATGACCTCGGCCATCCGCATCAGTACGCGGGACCGTTCGGACGGCTTCATTCCGGGCCAAGGGCCGTCGTCGAAGGCCTCGCGCGCGGCCATGATCGCCCGGGTGACGTCTTCCGCGGACGCCTGTGGCACCACCCCCAGTGGTTGTTCGGTCGCGGGGTTGATCGCGGTCAGAGTCTCGGTGGAGTCGCTGTCCACCCAGCGGCCGCCGACGTATAACTGCTCACGGATGACCATGGTTACGGCGCACCCTTCTGAGATGTCGCCGCTCTCGGAACGGGGGCAGCGAGGTGTGTCCATCGTCACGGCACCCCGATCCGCAGTCAAAGGTCTGCTCAGTAACCTGACCAGACGTTCAGCTCCGTGGACGGACGAGTGAGGACTGGNCCGGGAGCACGTGGTCGCCGACCTTGTCGGTCGAGAGGTCGAGGGAGCAGATGTAGGCATCGTGCGTCTGGCACCGGAGCATGTCCGGCCGCTCGTACTCCTGGTGGCAGACGTGGCAGGTGAGGGTCTCGCCCGAGGGGTTGCCGTACTCGTCGTACATCGGCAGGTCNATGCCGTCGTCCGTGCGGCGCAGGTAGTACCGGCCCTTCGTGGCCACGGCCAGGATCGGCGGCAGGACGAGCGCGAGCACGATCGCCACGAGCGGGGAATAGGGCTTGAGGCCGGAGCCGAGGCCCCCGTAGAAGTCGATGATCGAGATGCCGGCCGACAGCACCATCGACCCGAAGCCGACCGGGTTGACGGCGTAGAGCATGCCGCGGCGGAACTCGGGCTGCAGCGGAGAGAGNTTGAGCAGATACTTGTTGAACGTGATGTCGGAGGCGACGACGACGATCCAGGCCATGCCGCAGTTGGCGTAGAACGCGAGAATCGTGTTCAGGAAGCTGAACATGTCGGCCTCCATCAGGATCAGCGCCACGGCCAGATTGAAGCCGAGGAAGACCAGCCGACCGGGATAGGTCTTGGTGATTCGCGTGAAGGAGTTGGTCCAGGCCAGNGAGCCGGAGTAGGCGTTGGTGACGTTGATCTTGACCTGGCTGATCACGACGAGCGCGACAGCGAGGGCCAGTGCGGCCCAGTGCGGCAGGATGTCCTGGTAGATCTCCAGGAACTGGTGCACCGGCTGGTTGGCCACCCCTGCGCCGTCCGCGACGTTCGCGATGATGTAGACGGCGAGGAACATGCCGATGATCTGCTTGATGGCGCCGAAGACGACCCAGCCCGGGCCGGCCAGCACCATCGCGGTCCACCAGCGGCGCGAGTTCTCCGGTGTGCGCGGCGGCATGAAGCGCAGATAGTCGATCTGCTCGGCGATCTGGGCGATCAGCGACAGGCAGACGCCGGCGGCCAGGAAGACCGAGCCGAGGTTGAAGCCGCCCTTGCCGTCCTGCCCGCCGTAGTCGAAGAACCCACTGATCGAGTCGGGATGGCTGATCAACAGGTAGGCGAACGGCAGCACCATCANCACCAGCCACAGTGGTGTGGTCCAGAGCTGCAGCGTGGAGAGCAGTTTCATGCCGTAGACCNCGAGCGGGAAGATGATGATCNTGGAGGTCGCGTAGCCAAGCCACAGCGGGATGTGCAGGCCCAGTTTCAGGCCCTGGGCCATGATCGAGCCTTCGAGGGCGAAGAAGATGAACGTGAAGGATGCGAAGATCACGTTCGAGACGACCGAGNCGTAGTAGCCGAATCCGCTGCCTCGGGTGATCAGGTCGAGGTCCAGGTTGTAACGGGCGGCGTAGTAGGCCAGGGGGAAACCGGTCAGGAAGATCACGACGGCGAAGACGCCGATGCCCCACAGGGCATTCGTCGTTCCGTAGGAGATGCCGATGTTGGCCCCGATGGCGAAGTCCGCGAGGTAGGCGATGCCGCCGAGGGCCGAGATCGCGACCATGCCGGTGCCCCAACGCCGGTAGCTGCGCGGCGCGAACCGGAGCGTGTAGTCCTCCAGGGTCTCCTTCGCGGACCCGGTGTCGTCGAGGTGGTGGGTTGCGGGTTCGTGCGGGGGACTGACGGTGCTCATCGCAGGCTGGCCTTTCAGCGGGCGCGGGTCCGAGGACACGGACGAACGGGCGACGGGAGCGACGCTGACCCCTGCCGACCAGCCAACATCCGGCCGCTAAGCAAGTGTTAAGCAACGGCCAAGCGGCCCCGCCACCGCCGGGCGCGGGCGGTCTCGGCGGGGCTCGGGCGGCCTCGGCGGGGCTCGGGCGGTCTCAGCGGGGCTCGGGCGGCCTCAGTCGAGCGCGCGCAGGGCGCGGGCCACGCGTTCGTGTTCGGCGACGATCTTCCGCACCAGCGGGCCCACCTCGCCGGCGGCACCGGTGTGGGTCTCGACCTGCTGGCACAACCGGGCCAGGTCGGTGGCCCCGAAGGTGGCGCCGAGGCCCTTCAGCGTGTGCGCGGCGCGGTGCGCCGAGTCGGGGTCGCAGCCGGTCGCGGACAGCGTGTCCACCAGCACCGACGTGTCGGTGAGGAAGTCGGTGATCAGGCCGGACAGGGCCGCGGCGTTCCCACCGAGAAGCTCACGCAGCCGCTCGAGCGCGCCCGGGTCCAGCACGGGCCGGCCCCCCGGCGGCCGGGCCCGAGCCAGCGCGGCGACGAGGTCGGGGGTCACCAGCGGCTTGGTGACGTAGTCGTCCATGCCGGCCGCCAGGCAGGCCTCCCGCGCGCCGGCCTGTGCGTTGGCGGTGAGCGCGATGATCCAGGGTCCGCGGCCGTCACAGAGAGCCCGGATCCGGCAGGTGGCCTCCAGGCCGTCGACGTCGGGCATCTGGACGTCCATGAGCACGACGTCGTAGCGCCCGCGCTGGACCGCGGCCACCGCCTCGGCGCCGCTGCTCACCAGGTCGGCACGGTGGCCGAGGCCGTGGAGCTGACGGAGCACGAGTCGCTGGTTCACGGCCTGATCGTCGGCCACCAGCAGCCGCAGGGCTGCGGTGGTCCTTGCGCGCGGCAGCGGGGCCGGGTGGATCGGTCGGTCCGGGTGGTGCGGTACCACCGTCGCCGCCGCGGCGAGCACGGTGNCGGTCATGGTGGTGCCGGCTCCGGGCGGGGAGGCGGCGGTGATCGTCCCGCCCATGAGGGTGCACAGCCGGCGACAGATCGCCAGGCCCAGCCCGGTCCCGCCGTAGCGCCGCGAGGTGGAGGTGTCGACCTGGGTGAACGCCTCGAAGATCGACTCAAGATGGCCGGCCGGGATGCCGATGCCGGTGTCGCGCACCAGGAAGCGCCACGCGTACGTGCCGTCGGTGCCGCCCAGCCCTTCGGCGCCGCGCGGCGCCGCCCCGACGGTGACGGTCACCTCGCCTCGTTCGGTGAACTTCACCGCGTTGCTCAGCAGGTTGAGCAGGATCTGGCGGACCCGCGTGGGGTCGCCGACCATGGCCTGCGGGGTGCCGGGTTCGAGGGTGCAGGCCAGAGCGATGTCCTTGGCCGCGGCATCGGCCGAGACGAGATCGAGGGCGGCCTGCACGCAGGCGGCGACGTCGAACGGAACCTGTTCCAGGCTGAGGCGGCCGGCCTCGATCTTGGAGAAGTCGAGGATGTCGTTGATCAGCAGGAGCAGGGCGTGGGCGCTGTCGTGGACGACCTCGGTGAGGTGGCGCTGGTCGGCGTCCAGACGGCTGTCCAGCAGCAGCCCCGACATGCCGATGACCGCGTTCATCGGGGTCCGGATCTCGTGGCTGATGGTGGCCAGGAAGGCGCTCTTGGCGGCGTTGGCGCTCTGGGCGGTGGAAGCGGCGTCGCGCAGGGCGTCGGCGGTGCGGAACAACCGTTCGGTCATCTCGTTGAAGCGCCTGGCCAGGGTGCGCAGCTCGCCGACTCCGGCGACCCGCGCCCGGACGTCGGGCGCCCCGGCGGCGATGCGGGCGGTGGCGGCGTCGAGTTCCGCGACCGGGCGGAGCACCGCCCGGCGGGTCACGGCGGCGAACACCGCCATCCCCGCGAGCAGCAGCAGCGCCGCCGCGATCGCGGCCGCCGACCAGGCCCGGGCCCGGTCGGTCGCCCGCGCGGTC
Source organism: Frankia sp. AvcI1 (assembly GCF_001420875.1). Lineage (NCBI taxonomy): Bacteria > Bacillati > Actinomycetota > Actinomycetes > Frankiales > Frankiaceae > Frankia > Frankia sp. AvcI1. The sequence goes on from NZ_LJFZ01000029.1 coordinate 72,162, forward strand.
TCCCGGGCCGTGCGGGTGTCGACGAGCGTGAGCACCTGGCCGATCGGCCGCATGATCTCGTCCTTGGCCCGCAGGTAGGACGCGTCGAACAGGATGTCCGTGGCCCGCTGGCGGTTGGCCGCACCCCCGTGGACGGCCAGGGTGAACGCCTGCTCCTCGACGGTGGCCAGGGCGTCCGACCGCGCCTTGGCCGTGGCGAGCAGGTCCAGCTCCGGGCGGGTGAACCGGGCCTGTGCGGCCAGCGTGGCGAAGGCGACCGGGGGACCGGACGGCGAGGGCCGCCGGCCGGTGTCGGTCACGACGTCCCAGTAGATGTTGCCGTAGTTCTGCGGTCTCGGCGCCGTGCCGTCGCGGATCTCCAGGATCTCCTGGAACCAGGCGCGGTAGCGCGGCTGACCGGTGACCACGTACGTCCGCGCCATCCGGGTCAGGTCGTCGGAGGTCTGCCGCAGTTCGTAGGCCAGGCGCAGCGACTGCGACCGCCGGGCCTCGGCCGAGGCCGCCTGCCGCGTGCTGCTCTCGGCCTTCAGACTGACCAGCAGCAGCGCGGCCAGCAGGACCACGCCGATGCCGACACCGCTACGGACCAGGCCGCGCAGCGACATCGGCGCGGAGGTCGTCGGCGCGGAGGTCGTCGGCGCGGAGGTCGTCGGCGCGGAGGTCATCGGTGTTCGGGTGCGGTGCCGGTCCGAGCCCGGGAGACCTCGGCGCGCAGCGTGGCGATCTCGGTGCGCAGGGCGGACTCCCGCTCGGCGGTCGAGCGTCTGGCCTGGAGGGAGGCGCGCAGCCGGGCCCGCAGCATCGTCGAGCTGTACGGCTTCGGCAGGTAGTCGATCGCGCCCAGCTCGATGCAGCGCACCACGCTCTCCAGTTCCGGCACCGCCGACACCATGATCACACCGACGGCGGCCAGGGCGGGATCCGCCTTGATCTCGGCCAGGGTCGCGTAGCCGTCCAGCACCGGCATGAGCAGATCCAGCAGGACGATGTCGAATCCGCGCGTACCGTCATCGGNGGCCCGCAGGACCTCGAGCGCCTGGTGGCCGTTCTCGGCCGTCTCCACCTCGTGGCCGAGCTCGGTCACCGCGGCGGCCAGGAGCGTGCGATTGACGGCGGTGTCGTCGACCACGAGCACCCTGCCCGGCCGATCCACGGACGGTGCCCGGTGGTCCGGTGTCGTCCTCCGGCGGCCCGGCGTCGCCGCCTGGGCCGCCGTGGCGGGCACGCTCGGCGGCGCGGGCGCGGGCGCGGGCGCGAGCGGCTGCCAGGCCAGGCCGGGGTCCTGCCGCAGCACCGCCTGTTCCAGTTCGCGCAGCCGCACGCCCGGCTCGAGCCCCAGCTCGTCACGCAGCACCCGGCGGGTCTCGCGATAGGTGGCCAGCGCGTCCACCTGCCGCCCGCACCGGTACAGCCCCAGCATCAGCTGTGCCCGCAGTCGCTCGCGCAGCGGGTGGCTGCGCACCCGCTGTTCCAGCTCGGCGACGACAGCGGCGTGCCGGCCCAGGGCGAGTTCGGCGTCGATCCGGTCCTCGGCCGCGCCGAGGTGCAGCTCGGTCAGCCGGGCCGCCGCCGCCCCGACGAACGGGGTGACCGGGACGTCGGCCAGTGCCGGGCCGCGCAGCATCCCCTCGGCGTGCAGCAGCACCCGCGCGGCCCGCTCGGGATCCCCGGCGTCGAGGGCCGCCCGGCCGCGCACGACCAGGTCGGCGAAGGCATGCGCGTCCACGGCGTCGGGGGAGACGTCGAGCAGGTAGCCGGGCGACGCCGTGACCAGGACGGTCGCCGCCTCGCCACGGCAACGGCCGGGTTCGAGTGCCCGGCGCAGCTGGGAGACGAAGACCTGCACCGTGGCCGCCGCCCGGGCCGGGGGCTGCTGCGGCCACAGGTCGTCGATGAGCTGATCGACCGACACCACGCGGCGGACGCGGAGCAGCAGCGAGGCCAGGACAGCGCGATGCTTGGGCCCGCCGAGGTCCACCGGCTGACCGTCCCGGTACACCTCGACGCGGCCGAGCAGCCGGAACTCGAGGCCCACCATCGCTCGATCGTCACAAACCGGTATTCACAACACGTAAGTGACAGATTACGTTCACATGGCGCGCCCGTCGTGGCGTGCGCTGGCGTCTTTCGAGTGAGCCTGTCGGTAATCACATGGTGGTTGTTGGTGATGGGCCGGGTTCTGTCGTCGGGATCGAGTTCATCGCAACAACGCGGCCGGGTCGCCGTGGCAGACGAAGGCTCCCCACAGGTAGGGGTCTGGGAACCTGTCGCGGACCCCGGTCTGGGCGTCCCGTAGTGCGACGGGAACTGGGGCGCCGTCAAGAAGTCGCTGGTAGAAGGTGGTCATCAGGTCCGCGGTCGCGCTGTCCGCGACGCGCCACAGGCTGGTCACGACGGCTCGGGCACCGGCGGCGGCGAACGCCCATCGCAGCCCCACGACGCCTTCTTCCCGCCGGTTCGCCCCAAGGCCCGTCTCGCAGGCGGACAGGACCACGAGTCGGGTGTGCCGAAGGTCGAGCGCGCAGACGTCGTCGGCGGTGAGCATCCCGTCGATGGCGCTGGGAGGAGTCGCACCACCGGACAGCCACGTGTTGATGCCGGCCAGCGCGAGCGCCGAGCGTAGCAGCGGATCGGTGCCGGTTGCCGGCAGGCCGGCGGGTGTCTCGGCGGCGGCCGGAAACTCCCCGGCAAGCGGAAAGACGCCTTCGCCGGGAACGTCGAGGACGTAAAACGTCTCGTAGTGGCTCGTGTCGGCGCTGGTCGGTTCCGGCAGAAACAGACCGTGGGTGGCCAGATGAAGCACGAGGGGCGAGCGGACGTCGGCCACGAAGCCCTTCAGCGCGTCGGTACCCAGCAGCGGTGCGACGGCCAGCAGGTCGGCTATCGCCTGCCCCTCCGACCGGGTCGACGGCAGTGCAGGGAAATACGGCGTGCCCTGGTCGCCAGCAGAACCTGGACGGGGACGGGANGAAGCGAGGTCGTAGTCGGGGTCGGCGAGCACGAGGGACGGTCCGCTGGTCCCGGGTCTCGACGGTCCCCAGGTCAGGACGTCACGTGGCGACGCCAGGTAGCTGATGGTGAATTCGTCGATCAATCGCCGTCCCCCTGCGGTCGGCAGTATCTGTAGTGGTAGCTGGGTCAGGTCGCCGTCCGCGACGACCAGGAGGGTGCTGCCCGCGCCGTTCAGGTGCAGGCGGATCGGGTCGACCAGCGCCCGGCAGAGGGCCAGGGCATGCGTCTCGCGCGCGACGGCGCGACGGAAGGCCTGGTCGGGTGCCTCGGCCGGCAGCCGGCCGGAGTCGAGCAGGCTACNCAAACCCGCGACGTGCTCGTCGATCGGCCCGGCAGGGCCGAGGTCCACCACCTCAAGCGGCGTCTCGGGATCGGGCACGACGACGAAGGCCAGATAGCGCATCGGATGGCTGACGTCGAACAGGTCGCCCTCCGGGGCGCGGTGCCGAGGCGGGTGACCGAGCGCTGCGTTGGCGAAGTCGACCACCGCAGTGCGGACGAAATGCACCAGAGTGGCGTCTGCCGGAAGCCGTTCGACCAGCCGATCGAGATCGACCGAGCCGAGCCGGGTGTCGCGGTCCCGCAAGGGCAGGCGGCCGGCGAGCAGTCGCTCGAGTTCCTCCCGACGCCGCCGAAGACGGTCCGCTTCGGCCGGCCCGTCGCCGGATGGCCGCCGATCCAGTTCCGTTCGCGCCAGCCGAGCCCGCACCCGCGCCAACTCGCGGAGGATTCCGGCTAGCTCCGGCGCGTCCCCGCGCAGCCCGATCTCCCGCTCGTACCGAAGGTAGGCGGCATTCAGCGCGTGGCGTCCGGCGACGAGGTCCCACAGCCGTCGCGCGAGCGCGGCGCCGATGGGACCAGGCTGGCCTGCTTCGGCCGCGGCGGAACCGTCGCCGACGTCCGACCCGACGTCCGACCCGACGTCCGGGTCGGCGAAGACCACGGTGAGGTAGGCCTCGACCGTGGCCCACCGCTGCGCGAGATAGACGGTCCTGGCTCGTTCGGAGTTGCTGGACAGAACGTCTTCCAGCCGCTCGTCCTCGATCGTGACGACTCGGTCCAACAGCTGCCTGGCGGCGTCTCGTTCGCCGAGCGCCGCCTGCAGGTGCGCGAGGGCAAGCAGGCTGCCCGTCGCCGTGGGCGCCATGTCGACCGCCTCACGTAGCAGCTGGTGGGCGGCGCGAGGGCTGCCGGTGACCGCCTGGCAACGGGCGAGCTGGGTGAGGTGCAGAGCACAGCCGGGATGCGTCGGCCCGTAGACGGCCCCCGCGATCCGCACCGCCGATTCGGCCAACGACATCGCGGTCCGGTGCGCGCCGATACTCAGATAGAGCGCCACCAGTGGAGCCAGGGGCTGCAGCTCGAGCGGATGGTCGTCGCCGAGGGCGGCGCGGACGATCTGAATCGCGGTCGTCAGATGTTGTGACGCGGCGAACCGGTTTCCGTTCAGAAGTTCCAGCTCGCCGAGGATCCCGAGGGCCGCGCCGTAGCGGGGGTGCTGGCTGCCCAGTTCCCGCCCGCGGCGTTCGGTGGCCGTCGTGGCGAGCTCGATCGCCTGGTCGATCTCGCCGAGCTCGGCCACGATCCGTGCCTGGCTGAGCAGCAGGGCGGTGTCGTCCTGACCGGAGCCGGACAAAGCGGCGCGGGCGAGTTCGATAAAGGATCTGGCGCGTTCGGGGTGCCCCTGACCGGTGAGGCAGACCGCGAGTTCGTTCAGCGCGTTGGCGGTCCGAGGGCTGCCGCGCCCGTGCGCCAGCTCGAGGCGGCCCAGGCAGTGCCGCACGAACGTCTCGGCCTGCGCGAAGCTGCCCTCGGCGCGCAGTGNCATGGCATACACCAGCAGCGCCTCCGCCGTGCGGAGGTCGTCCGGACCCCAGGCGTTCGCCGCGAGCTCCACAGCTTGTTCGGTCAGTGGCCGCGCCAGCGCGGACTGCCCGTTGTTGAGTAGCAGCGAGGCCAGGTTGGTGCGAGCGGTGACCCGGTTGTCCGTGCTGGAATCGCGGTGCTCGGCGAGCTGGAGGGCCTGCTCGAAATGCTGCCGAGCGCCATCGACGTCTCCCTGCCGTTGCCTGACGCCGCCGAGAGCGGTGTGAGTCTGCCCCAGCATGCTGCCGCGCAGCGCCGATGCGCGTTCGGCGAGCACGGTCAGGTGCTCGGCGGCAGCCTGGTCCTTGNCGGTCGCGGCGAGGGCCAGCGCGAGCTGAAGGCGGACGTTGTCGATGCGGGTCTCGTCCCGTTCGTCGGCAGTCGTGAGGATGTCGAGGGCATCGCGCAGGAGCTCTGGAACTCCGGTGAGGTTGCCGCGCGCAGACTGGGTCTCGGCGAGTCGGGACTGCAACGCCGCCACGTCCGGGTCGCGCCGGCCGACCNCATCCTTGGCGACGGACAGCGCGGTGTCGAGCAGTCGTTCGGCCTCGGCGAGGTCGCCGCTGTCGGTGGCTTCGCGCGCCTGTTCGGCAAGCAGGCGATAGCGCTTCCAGCCGGGCGTGAGTGCGCCCACGGCCGCGTCGTCGGTGCTGGTGGTGCTGTTGGTGCTGTTGGTGCTGTCGGCGGTGGCGCTGCGGTCGGCGGCGAGCTGTTCGGCGAGTACCGCGGCGCGCGCCTCCAGACGCGGTAGCGCCGAGAGGTAGGGCACGGCCGCTGCGAGGCGAGCAGCCGCCTCCTGCCCGCGACCGTCGTCCGCGTACGCCTCTGCGAGCTCGACCAGTTCCTCGACCAGCCGGGGGTCATCGGGTCGGCAGTGCCCCCGCAGCGTCGCGAGTGCCTGCTCGTGCAGCTCGACGGACGCGGCGAAGTCACCGGTGCGGTAGTGGACGTTGGCGAGGTTGTGGCTGATCGCGAACAGCGCCGTCTGGTCGTCGGGAGTGTGCGTTCGGACGTAGGAGAGCGCGCCGGTGTACCACGCGCGCGCCTCGTCGTACCGTTCCATCCGGTAGTAGACGTCCGCGACGGCATTGAGCTGGTGCCCGCGCGGCCCGCCGGGGCGACGGCGGGCGTCGTCGACGACCTGTTGGCGCACCCGCAGCTCCGCCTCGATGTCGCCGAGCCCGAAATACGCGGCCGCGACTCTCCCGAGCACCTCGGGTATCTGCTGGTCGAGCGGGTCGTCCAACGCGGCGACGGTCGCCAGCGCCGCCGCGGCTGCCTCGAGCGCGTCGTCACGGGCGCCGACCGAGGCGTTCAGCGCGGCAAGATCGCTTTCGGTCAGCGCCTGCTCGGCGCGATCGGCGACGCCTGCGTCCAGCTGCCGCCACACGTGGAGGGAACGGGTGAGCCAGGCGCGGGCGTCGTCGGTACGGCCGGCCGCCTCGCACACCCGCGCGATGTCACGCATCGACTGCGCGACTCGCGGGTGGACGTCGCCGTGCGCGTCGCGTAGCAGCCGCAGCGACCGCTCGCACAGGTCGACGGCATCGGCTGGCGCTCCCCGGTCGAAGATCACCTCTGCGAGGCTGGTCAGCAGCCGCGCCAGCGCGTCGACTGCGTCGGCGGTCTCGAAGCGCGGGTCGTCGACGGCCTCCCGCAGCACCGACTCGGCCTCGCCGGGCAGACCGTTGCCGACCAGGACTGCAGCCAGGCCGCGGAACACGCGGGCCGCGTCGGCGGGGGCGACCGTCGCCTCGCCGTCGCGCAGGATGCCGAGCGCCTGCTCGTAGACCGTCGTCGCCTCGTCCAACCGGCCCAGCTCGGTGAGCACGGTGCCGTAGCTGGCGAGCAGACCTGGGAGCCTTGCTCTGTCACCTCGCTGCAGGACGCTGAGCGCGCGGTCGAAGGCGTCGAGAGACTCCTGCGTCGAGCCGGTCCGGTACAGCAGAACGGCGGTGTTGGCCAACTGCTGGCCGTGCTCGGCGGAGCCCTGGCCGTAGATCCGCCGCGCGAGTTCTGTCACCTCGGGTGCCAGCTCGGCGGCTGCGGTCAGCGCGCCCTCGGCTTCGAGAGCGAGTAGTCGGCGTGCCAGTCGTTGGTAGCGAGCGAGCTCGGCCTGGCTGTCGCCGTCGCCGTCGCCGCCGTCGCCGCCGTCGCCGCCGTCGTCGTCGGCAGGCCGGCGGGCGACGCCCTGGTCTGAGCGGTCGACCTGGGCCGCAGTTGCTTCGCGACTGGGCGCCGCCGGCCTCGCGGCTGATGCCAACCGGCGAAGGTCGGCGATTCGTCGCCACGCGACGGGGGAGACCACATCAGGATGCTCCTGCGCGAGGGTCTCCATGGTCTTGAGGAAGCGTCGGGACAGCAGGAAGGGCCATTCCTTGACCAGCTCGGCCACCTGCCCGTCTGATCCGAGGTCGAGGTCGAGCAGGTGACCGACGACGTCGTTGCGCAGGTCAGGGTCGATGCGCAGAAACATCTGGTCGCGGACGTCGTCTCGGGCGGCGGCTGCGGCCGGGAGTCCGGCGCGGGTGGCGATCGACAGGTGGGTGTGGGCCTCGGCGAGCTGGTCGATCGATTCCGGGTCGGCCTGGAGGACCACGCCGAGGTTGAGATGGGCGGCTGGTTCGCCGGGGCCGAGCCGAACAGCTTCTCGCAGGTCCGCCAGCGCTTCGCGCAGGTCGCCGGAGCGCGCCCGCACCCCGCCGCGATCCGACCACAGGTACCACGCTTCGGGATCGTCGTCGATCAGGCGGTCGAGGTCCGCCAAAGCCTCGGCGACGCGGTTCTCCAGCGAATAGGCGATTGCCCGGTTGTACCTGGCGTCGGCATTACCAGGGGCGCGAACCAACACCCAGCTCAATTCGTCGACCGCGGCTGGAACCTGCCCCACCGCGAGCAACGCCAACCCTCGACCGAACCGCGCCCCGACGTCGTCGGGGTGGCTGGCGAGATGGTCGGTGTAGGCCGTGAGCGCCTCTTCCCACCGGCCCAGGCCGCGAAGCTGGTCGGCGCGCTGTGTCGTCATCCCCGTAGTTCCCCGTCCACCTGCGTGCCATGCCGTTCGTCCTGGGCGGTCGTACCGTTCACCCCCGCTGTGGGAATCGTCAGGGGTGTTGGTACGTCACCGCTGTCGTGACGTTCTGCCGCCATTGCACGCTCAGCGCGGTACTGACCGCAACCTCTTCGCCTCGATTCGCCGGCAAAGGAAGATGGACGGCCGCGATGAGATCGAAGCGGTGCAGGTCGAAGCAGACTCGCACGGCATCGGCGTAAGCGACTGCCGCCGCCACCGCGCCTCGGTAGGCCGCAGCCGAGGCGAGCACCGGCACCGCCGCTATCAGCAACCACCACCCGGTCGTGGCGAGCAACCCGACCGCGGCGGCTGCCACGGCGGCGAAGGTGACGGTCAGCCGGGCCGCCACGTCCAAGCCGTCGCGCCGGTCGTCAACGATCGCTCGGTTCGCCGAGCCGAGCAAAGGATAGAGCCGAGGCCAGGCCACGACCGCGTCCCATCCATACTCGCGTCCGGCGGTGTCCTCCATGGACGCCAGAACATTGCCGAGCGCGGTAGCACGGACCAGATACTCCGCGCTCGGATAGTGGGTCCGCAGCCGCACGGCGACCGCCCCGGCCCGCTGGACCTCCTCGACGGACGGTGCGGTCGCCGTTCCTGACACGGTGGGCACCGCCAACGTCGCCAACTGGCGGCNTCGGCGCACCTGGCGGCGCCGCGCGAGGTCGAGGCCCAGCCATCGGGGCCAACCGCCTTCGAGGACCCGCACCATCGACAACTGCAGCGGCGCTGCGAGTAGCGCGACGACCAGCAGCGCCATGCCGACCACCACGACCTCGCCTGCGCTGGCGTCGGTCGCGGTCTGCCAGGCCCGATGTGCCGACGGCGGGCTGCCCGGGGCTCCTGCCCACACCAACGTCAGGACGGCCAGCGCGCCGGCAGCCGTGGGTACGTAACCCACCAGCAGCAACCGACCCGACAGCAGTGCCTGGGCCGGCCGGGCAATTTCCCCGAGCGTCACGTCGCGAGTCCCATTGCCGCGTCGCAGGCCACGCAGCGGGGCGGNCTGTCGTCGTCATGGACAACGCGAAACTCGGCCGGGTGAGCGGCGTCGGTGGGGCACAGGTACCGCAGCACGACAAACCGGGTCGAGGAACCGGGAAGTGTCGCGCCGTCGCTGTCCCCGATGCCGCGCGTCGTGGTGAAGCCCGCGCCGGGTGCGCCTAATCCGAACAACAGGCGCAGGTACGACCGGGTGGTGCTGCCGATCGAACGCCCGCCGACGGCCAGCCGAATCGCTTCCAACCTGGTCTCGTGCGCGAAGATCCCGGCGACGGCAGCCAGCGCGTCGTCGAGTGTCGCGTTCGGTGCCAGCCGCAGAGTCGGGCCGTCGGTCGCCGCCTCGTGGTCGACCAGGATCTCGAAGGTGTCGAGTGGCGTACTCAAGTCTCCTCCTTCAGACACACGTCACCGCCAAGTTCTCCTCGCCGCCTACTGCCAGCCAGCGAGTCAGCGACTCGCGACGGTAGCGCCTGGGTCACTGAAAACCGCCCGCCCGACGACGAGGACTCCGCGCTGCGGAATGGCGAAATCGCGAAGGAATGCCTGGGCGGGAATCGGTCCCGGTTCGCCGAGACGTACACCGCGGACCGTCGCGGCGCTGTCGGTCACGACCCACAGGCGCAGGGGATGGGCCGCGAACTGCTGCCCGTCCGGGGCGAGGCCGGTCAGCCGTACCCGGCCCGCCCCGAGCGCGGCGCCGGCGAGCCGCGACATGGCGCCGAGCAGCGGGCGGGAACGCCAGGCGCGGTCCGGCAGGGCGGAACCCAGGGTGCTGAAGAGTCGGGTCACCGGTGTCGCCCCGACCGTCACCGTCCAGTCGAGATCGCCGTCGGCGGCGGTGACACGGAATGTCCGCGGACCAGTCCAGTCGAGGTGGATCGGGCCCTGGCGCACCTCGTCGACGGCCGAGCCGAAGTAGCGGGTGCAGGCCAGCTCGGCGGGCTGGTCCTGGTAGAAGGTCCAGCGGCCGGCGGGGTCGCGATGCCAGACCGACCGGTAGCCGGGGCCGAGCGAGGACTCCGGAAACCGGCGCAGACCCAGGACGTGCCCGGAACGGAACGGAAGGCCCATGACCCCGTAGCCCGCGAACCGGTCCTCGCCCGCCGGAGGCCGCCGATCCTGCTGAGCCACCCCGTTCGTCCGGGCTGGCCGCACGTGTGACCGGTGTTCGAGGTCGTCGACGACGTCGCGTGGCTCGCGCATGCCCGGACTCTGCCACGGCCCACGGCCGCCACCTGCGCCATGACCTCATGACGACACCGCGGCGGCGGCGGCCGCCCTCGCTGCCGCCTGGGAGTACTACCGCGAACTCGCCGACCGGGGCCCGACGTACCTTCCCGACCAGGACGTCTCCAGCTGGATCCGCTTCAACCTGACCGCCTACCATCAGCAGGCGCAGACCGTCCAGGGCCGACTCGACCGCTCCGGACGGGTAGGGGCNCACTCGCCGCCTTCGCGGAGACCACCGGTCTGGACGAGCGGGTCGTCACCGCCCGGCACGACGTGGCCATGGCCGGACGCGTCCGCCGCTCACGCTACGAACACGCCGAGGGCCTGAGCCTGCAGCAGGCGCAACGAGATCTCCGTGACCTCACCACCGCCGGAGTCCTGGAACCGGTCGGTCGGACCCGGGCCCGCTACTACACGGCAGGCCCCCGCTTCCCCCAACCGGCACTGGACATCGCCCNCACGCCCATGGTCCTGAGGAATCCCTACCCCGACTGAGGAGAGCGCGGGAACGCGGGCTGCTGCGATGATTCCCCGGGAATGCCCGACCGCGGAGGGGATGGCGCTGTGCAGGATGATGGCTCCGTGCACGATCGGTCGTTGACGATGGGCGATCACGCCTATCTGGCCTTCACCCGCCGTTTCCCCGGTGAGTTCCTCGACATCGGGGCGCTGTTGTATGTCGGCGGCCCGCCGTTGGACCTCGCCGGACTGCGGGCGCACGTCGCCGACCGGCTGCGCGGGGCGCCACGGCTGTCCGAACGACTCCATGCCGCCGCGGCGCCTGCCGCGGCGGCTGCCGGGGACCGCCGCGGTCGTGGGTCGCAGGCCACGCAGACCCTGCCCCGGTGGGCCTCGCGTGGCGACGTCGACGTGGACGACCACGTGACCGTCACCACCGTCCCGGAGGGGTCGGGCGACGACGGCGTGCGTCGCACGATCGACCGGCTCGCCACCCGGCCCGTCGACCTCGCTCGACCGCCGTGGATGCTCCACCTCCTGCGCGGGCACTGCCTTCCCGGCACCCTGGTGCTCTACCGGGCCAGTCACGTGCACCAGGACGGCGGCGCCCTCTACCGGGCGTTACAGCTGCTGTTCGGCGAGGGGGACGAGGCGGGTCTGGCCCTGCCGTCGGCGTTTCCCGCCCCCCGGGCGGGCGACTACCTGCGCCTGGCCGGTCGCAACCTGCAGGGGTTGGCGCCCACCCGGGCCCTGGCGGCCTGGGGTGGACCGTCGCGCGGCCCCGCCCGCCACACCTGGGCGACGACGGAACTCGACACGCTGCGCCGGATCGCCCGCCGGCAGGCGGTCACGGTCAACGACGTGTTTCTCGCGGCCCTCGCCGGCGCGCTGCGGCAGTGGTCGCTGCCGGAATGGGGCCGAACCCGTCGACCCATCCACGCGCTGATGCCCGTCAGCATCCGGACCAGNGCCGAGCAGGACCTGCTGTCGAACTTCACCACCGGGGTCCGCGTCCCCCTGCCCTGCGGCGAACCGGATCCCGGCCGGCGGCTCGCCCGCGTCGCCGCGCGCACGCGCCGGTTGAAGCGGGGTGGTGGCCTGGGGGTGGTCGAGCGTCATCACCTGGCCCTCGCCGAGCTGTCGCCCGGTGCCTCGCAGCGTTTCCTCGCTCACGTCGCGAGCTCGGGCTCGCNCACCCGCGAGGTCGCCCTCGTCGCCTCCAACCCGGGGAGCCTGCGCGGCCGGCTGGCCGTCGCGGGGCGGCCGGTCACCGGACTGGTCGGGCTGCCTCCGCTGTTCGTCGGCCGCCAGCACCTCACCGTGGGCCTGTTCGGCTACGGCGAGCAGGCCCGTGCCACCTTCACGGCGAGCGAGAGCGTCCCCCGCCACGAGACACTGCCGGACCTGTGGCTGGCCGAACTGGCCGAACTGGCCGACCTGGGGGAGCGCGCGGAGCTGGCCGGCTGACCGGCGCGGCCAGACGGCCGGTGATCGGCCGGCCCAGCCGTGGCGGGTGCCAGCCGAACGTCGTACCTCAGGTCCGCGGCGCCGCAGGCTCGACCGACGGGGCGATGCGGTGGGTGAGGGCGGTGTGGCGACGCCCGGCGCCCGGGGTGCGGACCGCGGCCGCGAGCGCCCTGCGGGAGCCCACCAGGACGACGAGCTTCTTGGCGCGGGTGACGCCGGTGTAGAGCAGGTTGCGTTGCAGCATCATCCAGGAGGAGGTGGTGAGGGGAAGGACGACGGCGGGGTATTCGCTGCCCTGGGAGCGGTGGATGCTGACGGCGTAGGCGTGGGCGAGTTCGTCGAGTTCGGAGAAGTCGTAGACGAGGCTCTCGTCCTCGTCGGAGAGCATGGTCAGCGTCTGGTCCTCGGTGTTGATGGCGGTGACGACGCCGACGGTGCCGTTGAACNCCCCGGCCTTNCCCTTGTCGTAGTTGTTGCGCAGCTGGGTGACCTTGTCGCCGACGCGGAACACCCGCCCGCCGTAGCGGCGCTCGGGTGCGCCTTCGCGGGCCGGGGTGAGGGCCTCCTGCAGGAGCAGGTTGAGGTTTCCGGCTCCGGCGGGCCCGCGGTGCATCGGCGCCAGCACCTGCACGTCGCGGCGGGGATCGAGCCCGAAACGTTGCGGGATCCGGCGGGCGACGATGTCCACCACCATCTTCGCGGTCTCCTCCGCCGGATGCAGGCCGGAGTCGTCGGCCGGCTCGCAGGTGAACCAGAAGAAGTCGCCGAAACCGGTCAGCTGCGGGGGTGTTCCGGCGTTGATCCGGTGGGCGTTGACGACGATGCCGGACTGCTGGGCCTGCCGGAAGATCCTGGTCAGCCGGACCCTGGGGATCGCGTCGGCGGCGAGCAGATCGCGCANGACCTCCCCGGCGCCGACGGAGGGAAGCTGGTCCACGTCACCGACCAGCAGCAGATGCGCCCCCGGCGGGACCGCCTTGACCAGCTTGTTTGCCAGGATGACGTCCATCATCGAGGATTCGTCGACGATCACCAGATCGGCGTCGAGCGGGTGGTCCCGGTCGTATCTGGGGTCGCCGCCGGGTTGCAGCTCCAGCAGCCGGTGGACGGTGGAGGCCTCGTGGCCGGTGAGTTCCGCCAGCCGTTTGGCGGCCCGCCCGGTCGGCGCGACCAGCACCACGCGGGCCTTGCGGGCCCGGGCGAGTTCCACCACCGACCGGACGGTGAAGCTCTTGCCGCAGCCCGGCCCGCCGGTGAGCACCGCCACCTTGCGGGTGAGCGCGAGCCTGACCGCCTCCGCCTGCTCGTCGGCGAGGTCCTGACCGGTCCGGCCCCGCAGCCAGCCCAGCGCCCTGTCCCAGTCCACGTCCGCGAACGACGCCAACCGCTCCTCGGCGCAGGTGAGCAGCGTCAGCAGCCCGCCGGCGAGGGACGTCTCCGCGCGGTGGAACGGCACCAGGTAGACCGCCGGGACGGTGGCGTCCCCGGCGGGGACGCCTTCGCGGATCACACCCTCGTCGGCGGCGAGCTGGTCCAGGCACGGGCCGATCAGTTCCCGCTCGACCTCGAGGATCTTCGCCGCATCGGTGATCAGGTTCGGGGCGGGCAGGAAGCAGTGCCCGTCGTCGGCGNCCTGCGAGAGGGTGTACTGCAGGCCGGCCTTGATCCGTTCGGGGCTGTCGTGGGGGATACCGACCGCCTGGGCGATGGTGTCGGCGGTCCGGAACCCGATTCCCCACACGTCGGTGGCGAGCCGGTAGGGCTGTGTGCGCACGACGCCGATGGACTGGTCGCCGTACTTCTTGTAGATCTTCACCGCGAGGGAGGTGGACACCCCCACTCCCTGCAGGAACACCATCACCTCCTTGATCGCCTTCTGTTCCTCCCAGGCATCGGCGATCTTCTTGGTGCGTTTGGGTCCCAGCCCGCGGACCTCGATCAGCCGGGCCGGCTCCTCCTCGATGATCCGCAGGATGTCGGTGTCGAAATGCGCGACCATCCGCTCGGCCATCGCCGGCCCGATCCCCTTGATCAGCCCCGAGCCCAGGTAGCGGCGAATGCCCTGGATTGTCGCGGGCAGCACCGTGGTGTACGAGTGCACCTGGAACTGCCTGCCGTACCGGGGATGGCTACCCCACTGCCCGGTCAGCCGCAGACTCTCCCCGATCTGCGCACCCAGCAGTGGGCCGACCACCGTCAGCAGGTCCGGACCGGACCGCTCGGTGGCCAGCCGGGCGATGGTGTAGCCGGTCTCCTCGCTGACGAAGGTGATCCGCTCCAGCACCCCCTCCACCACCNCCTGACGCGCGGCGTCAGCAGAAGAACGGGCAGTGGTCACAGCCAGCCATTATGCGAAGTCCCCTGCACGGCAGTTCAGCACCCCACACGCTGTCCGACGCTGGGGAACCCCGAGGACCGGCATCGACGCGGCGCTACTGGGACCGGCGCCGCGGTCCCCGGTCGAGGGCCTGACCCCGGAGGTGTCGAGGGTCGACGTCGCCGTCGTGCGCGCGGGCGCGGACGATCTCGAGCGCCGGCTTCGGGACGTGCGGCTCGCCGTCAGGGCCCGCCTCCGTGCCGCGGCGACTCTGCGTGACGAGCTGCGGGCCGTGGGGGTGGCGCGGGCGAAGGCCGACGCGGCCGACGAGGCGGTCGGCACGGCCGAGGTGCGCGCGGAGAGGGCCGAGNCCACCCGCGACCTTCCGAACCAGGTGGAACGCCTCGCCGACGAGCTCCTCGCGGATGTCGTCCGCATGGTCGACAACGCGCGCGACGCCGCGGTCAGCACGGTCCGCGACCGGGAGCGGGAGCTCGGCGAGACCCGTGACCGGCAGCGCGCGGTGCTCGCGCAGGCCGACCCGGCCCCGCCCCGCCCCGCTCCCGGTACTGCGCTCACGACCGGGCCCCGGGCACGGGTGCGCCCCTCTACCTGCTCGTCGACTTCGCCGACGGCGTCAACGCCGCGGAGCGGGCCGGCCTCGAGGCGCGCTCCAGCGGCTGATCGAAGCCGAACGGGCCGCGGACCCGTCCGCGGGCTACGCGGCGCACCTGCGCAAGGCCCTCGACTACCGGGACTGGCATGCCTTCGACGTGCGGGTGACCGACGCCTTCGGACGGGAACGCCGGNTCGGCCCCCGCACCGNCCTGAGCCAGGGCGAGCAGCGCGTCGTGTCCTACCTGGTCCTGTTCGCCGCGGCGGCCGCGCACTTCACCTCGCTCGCCCAGAACGAGCCGCGGGTCCCGCGCATGATCCTGCTCGACGACGCGTTCGCGAAGGTCGACGAGCCGACCCACGCGAAGCTGCTCGAACTGCTCGTCGACCTCGATCTCGACTTCATCCTGACCAGCGAACGCCTGTGGGGTAACGCCCCGGCAGTGCCCAGCCTGCACATCTACGAGTGCCTGCGCGATCCCCTGGTCCGTGGCGTCGCCACGCTCCACTACGAGTGGAACGGCCACCGCATCCACCTGGTCGCGCCGTGACCGCGCCACGACCTGTCGCGGCCGCACCGCAAAACGCGCTGACTGCGTCGCTGCCCGCGGCGACCGCCGGCTGGCTCGGGCAGCCGGCGCTGAGCCGGCTGTGGGACTCCGCCCGCCGGCGGCTGGAGGCGAACGGACTGCAGGCCCGGGGCATCCTGCGGCTGGGCAACGTCACCGTCGAGGAACGCGAGGCGTTCGGCCAGCTGCTGGGCGGCACCGTCCCGCTGCGCGACGGTGCGGCGGCGATCCGCCTCGACCTGCTGGACGCCCGGCTTCGTGCCTCGGCCGCGGCGCGCGGCGTCGTCGGCGTGCTCACCGCGCTCGGTCAGCCGGTGCAGGACCGCGCCGGTGCCCGGCGGGCCAGCCGCGATGCCTGGGACGAGGTCTGGGTCGACGCGGGGCAGGCCGCCGGNGCGCTCAGCGACGAGGAGTGGCCCCACCGGTGGCTCAACGCCGTCCGCCAGACCGGAAGCCTGACCCGCCTTGGCCCGCAGGGCGCCTCGGACCTGCTCGCCCAGGCCGTCACGGCGTTGGCCGTGGTCGTGCGACGCGCGGGGACGGAGCAGCGGGTCGTCGGTCGCGGCGAGCTCGCCCAGCAGGTGACCGGCACCGCCCACGGGCTCGACGACGGCACCGTCCTCGCCCGGCTCGTCCTGCGTGGGATCGCGACGGCCGCCGGCGAGGATCCCGCGTCGGCCACCCGGGACGCGCCCGCCCGTCGCGCGCTGTGGCGGTCCGCAGGGGTCGTCGTCGACGAGGTGTCCTCCACGGTTCTCACCTACGGCCTGCGGCCGGCCGGTACGGGCTGGCGGGAACGCGGCCTCGTGGAGCGGGCCGACCACGGCCAGGAGACCCATCTGACGCTGCGCGAGGTCGCCGTCGTCGAGTGGGGCACGCTCGCCGGCACGGGGGGCAGCCGGGCGGCGGGCGCGCTTGTCCGCGTCTGCGAGAACCCGCGGGTGGTGGAGGCCGCCGCGTCGGCCGGGCTGACCGACGTGGCGCTGGTGTGCACGGCGGGCAACCCGTCGACGGTCGTGCTCGACCTGCTCGGACGCCTGCGGGACATCGGCGCGCGGCTGAGCTACCACGGCGACTTCGACTGGCCGGGGGTCGCGCTCGCGAACCGCGTCGCCACCCGGTTCGGCGCCGAGCCGTGGCGCATGTCCGCGGACGACTACGAACGGGCGGTCGGGGAGTCCCAGCGCCGTGCAGCTCCGGCACTGGCCCTGCGCGGCGAGCCGGTGGAGGCGGTCTGGGATCCGGAGCTCGCCGCATCCATGATCGCCTGCGGGGTCGCCATCCACGAGGAGTCGGTCCTCGAGACCCTGCTCGCCGACCTCGGCGCCCCCGCGCCCGCCGCGTAGCGCCGAGACCTGCCCGCCGGGAATCCGTCATCGCCGACGCGTACTGCAGCCCGACACCGGCAGGTGACCGCGCTACGCTGGTTCGCAGGGATCAGGCTTGTCGGGCCTTCTGAGGGAGGTGTGTCATCACCGCGGAGATGATCGCTCCCGCGTGGATGCACGAGCAGGTCACGGCGGAGCAGTACGACTCCTGGTCCGAGGAGCAGCGCGCGGGCATCGAGATCGTGGACGGGATGGTCGTCGTGAGTCCCAGCGCGTCCAAGCGGCACAATCGCCTGATCAAGATTCTCGCGGTGGCGCTGGAGGCCGCGNCCGGGCCGGACTGGAACGCGGACTTCGACTTCGATGTTCGGCTTCAGGACGTGCCGTTGACGAATCGGCGTCCGGACGTCGTCCTGTATCGGGCTGACACGATCGACATCATGCCGGCGCGTCCCGAGCACATTCTGCTCGTCGCCGAGGTGGTCTCGCCGGGTTCGGAGACGACCGACCGGATCGTCAAGGCCGAGCAGTACGCCAGGGCGGGGATCTCGTACTACTGGAGGGTCGAGCAGCCTCCCGCCGGTGTCCCGGTCGTCCACACCTACGTCCTCGACCCGGCAACCGGGGCCTACCGTGACGGTGAGGTCTTCACGGGCGTCGTCGACGCCGTCGCGCCTTTCCCGGTCAAGATTGATCTTGCTCGTCTCTAGCGACGAGGACGCGAACCATCGTGGGGTCGACCGCAGCCCCCGCCGTCGGTCGGTGTGATCCGCTCCCGTGCCGGCCGATGCCTGGCCCGCGCGGGAGCGGATCACGGGTGCGTCAGCGGGGGAGCGGCTTGTAGAAGACCAGGCCGTTGCCCTTGTTGTCGTACACCACGGCGCGGCGCTCGTGGGCGTCGTCGTACGGGCCCTTCACGATGGCGCCGCCGTTGTCCTCGATCGCCTTGGCCGCGCCGTCGACGTCGTCGGTCTTGATGCCCACGACGACCTGGCCGTGGATGGGGTGATCGACGGCGGTGGCCAGGGCGAGGGTCACCGAGCCACCGTCGAGAGCCGCGTAGTGGGCGCCGTCGCGGAACTTCAGCGGGAAGCCGAGGGTCTCGGTGTAGAACTTGATCGATTCCTCGAGATCGTCCGTCGACAGGACGATCATCCGTACCTGCTGTTCGCTCATGGCTGCCTCCTGTGACCGGACCGGTTCGGCGACCCGCACCGGGATGTCGCCGAACCGGTGGGGGTTCGCCGGTCGCGCGATTGTTGGTACATCAACAACCTAGTCCCTGGCGNCCGTGGCGGAGACGAAGTCGCGGGCCGCGTCCGGCAGCCGGGCGTCCCGGCGGGTCGGGGACGTCAGCGCATGATTCCGGTGTGGCCGAGGGAGTAGCGCCCGGGTTGTGGCCAGACGGCGAGCCCGTGCGGCTCGTGGCCGACGGGGATCTCGGTCAGCAGCCGGCCGGTCGTCGGGTCCGCTCCGCCCTGGCCGCCGGTGTCGAACACGTACACGACATTGCTGCGCCGCCCGGACAGCCACAGCCGGGTCCCGTCGGCGTTGACGTTGCCCATGTCGGGGGTGCCACCGCCGGGGATGGGCCAGGTGGCGACGATCTTCCTGGTGGCGAAGGAGATCACGGACACGGAGCCCTGGTCGCCGTGGTGGGGGAACGGGACCATGTCGGAGGTCATCATGCCGCCCCGGTTGGCGACGTAGAGGTAGCGGCCGTCGCGGCTGGGGTACATCCCATGGGCCTCCGGCCCGGTCGGGACGAAGCCGATTTTGGTGAAGGCGTCGCCGTCGATGAGGTCGACACCGCCTGCGTTCATGTCGGCGACGTACCAGATCCGGCCCGCCGGCTCGATCTTGATGTCCTGGGGGGNGGCGCTGCGCCCGAGGTCGAGGTAACCCAGGACGCTCTGGTGCACGAGATCGATCTTGACGAGCCGGCCGGCGAACTCGCAGGTGGCGATCGCGTAGGTGCCGTCCGGGGAGAAGTCGACGTGGTTCACGCCCGCGCACAGGCTGCCCACGTCGAGGCTGTGGCGCAGGGCGAAGGTGTGNGGGTCGCGGAAGTCGATGCGGTGGATCGCCTCGGCGATGACCATCGCGTTCGTGCCGTCGGGGGTGAAGTACAGGTTGTAGGGGTCCGCGACCGGNACGGCCGGGCCGGCGAGCCGCCCGGTCCGCGGGTCGATCGGTGACAGGCTGTTTCCGAGGTTGTTGTTCACCCACAGTGTCCGCAGATCCCAGGACGGGACCACGTGCTGCGGGGCGCGTCCCGTGCGGTAGGTGGCCACCACGCGCAGGGACTGCTGGTCGATGACGCTGACGGTGCCGTCGGCGAGGTTCGGCACGTAGACGAGCGCCGGATCGTCCTTCACGACCGGGCTCAGCATCCCGCCATGCGCGTGGGCGTAGACGTCCACGGCCGGCTGCGGGTCGTCGCCCTGAGCGGAGGCCGGGCCCGCCGGCAGGTGCGAGGGCGGCCTGGGCGAGGAGGCGGTCGCGTGGTCGTGCGACGCCTCGGCGTTCGCGCCNCCGCCGCCGGAGGCGATCAGGGCGACTGCGACAACAGCGACGATCGCTGTGACCACCCCGGCCGCCAGCAGTAGCCCCCGCTGCCGGAACGCGTGCCGGTCGCGGTGGCGAGTCGGGGATCCCCTGGCTGCCACGCGGTCAGCCTAGCCATGCCAGCCGACGCCGGTCCCGTCGACCTGCTGCAGCCACCCACGGGCCACCGCATCTTTCCCGGTCCGAACGAATCCTGACCTGTGACTGTCCGGGCGGATGGCCGTTTTGGCGTCAATCCTTCCGCGCTGTCGCGCGATGGTGCGGTACACCGCGGGCCCAACCATGATCATGTTTCATAGAATGTCGGACTATGGACCGAAGAGTGCTTCTGTCGCTGCTGAGCATCGGCGCGGCGCAGGCTCTTGTCGGATGCTCGACCGGCTCCGCGTCGAGGGACTCCGCGGCCCCCGTTCCCGAAACCGCGCCGACCGCGTCGCCTTCGCCGGCCGCGTCGCCTTCGCCGACCGCGGCGCCGATCGCCGCGGCGGTCCCGGGAGCCGACGCAGGCCCCGCGCCGTCGCCCGCGCCGATTCCCGCCCCGCATCCGGGCCGTCCGGTCGTCGTTTCGCACGCGCCCGGCCGGACCCGGAGAATCGCCCTGACCATCGACGACGGCTACGACGCCTCGACGGTCGCCGGCTACGTGGCGTTCGCCCAGCGATCGAAGATCCCCATCACGTTCTCGCCGAACGGCGCCTACCGGGCGGTGTGGGATCGTCATGCCGAGGTCCTGCGTCCGCTGGTGGAGACCGGCCAGCTGCAGATCGGCAACCACACCTGGACCCACAAGAACCTGCTGCACGAGACGGACGCCGCGATCCGCGCCGACATCGAGAAGAACGAACAGTGGATCCAGCAGACCTTCGGCATCACCAGCCGACCCTGGTTCCGTCCGCCCTACGGTGCCCACAACCATCACGTCGACGGACTCGCCGGCGAACTCGGGTACACCCGGATCCTGCTGTGGGACGGCAGTTTCGGCGACTCGACCCTGCTCAGCCCGGAACAGCTCATCGGGCTCGCCCGGCAGTACCTCCAGCCAGGAACGATCATGCTCGGCCACGCCAACCACCAGACCGTCCTCGGCCTGTTCGACCAGATCGAGCAGCTGATCGAGCAGCGTCAGCTGGAGCCGGTCACCCTGGACACCATGTTCGGCACCTCTCNGGCCGTCGGCTGACCGCACACCGCCCCCGGCCGGCGATCGCCGGCCGGCGGCCTACGGCTGGCGGCCCCCGGCTGGCGGCCTACGGCCCGTGGCTCACTCAGGCTCCGCCGGATGTGGCCGGCCGGCCGCACCTCCGTGCCGGATAGCCTGCGCCCATGCCCGAGCCGGACTCCCGTGATTCCTCGCGTCGACGCTTCCTCGCCGGGGCCGGCGCGATGGTCGCCGCCACTGGGTTGGCGGCCTGCGCCGCCGACGGATCCACCCGCACCGAACCATCGCCTTCGTCGCCGCCGTCGGCACCGTCGCCGGCATCCGCCGCGGCCGGCGGCGGCCCATCGGCCGCGTCCGCGGCGGCTGCGGACCCAGGCGGCCCGGGCCTGGTCCCGGGGGGCAGCGCGGTGGCGGTGGCCAACGGTCCGCGGGATCGGCCCCGGGTCGCGCTCACCTTCCACCTCGGCCCGCACGAGACCGGCCAGGACCTGACCCTGGCCCATCAGCTGCTCGCCGACGCCAGCGGGCTCGCCGTGCCGATCACGGTGTTCGCCGTCGGGCGATGGCTGGATGCCCACCAGGATCTCGTCCCGGCCATCCTCGCGGGCGGCAACGAACTGGCGAACCACACCTACACCCACCCGACACTGACCGCACTGCCGGCCGACCAGGTCGCCGCCGAGATCACGGGCTGCCGGGACGTCCTGGCCCGCCTGGCGCCGACCCAGGGCCGCTACTTCCGACCCTCCGGCACGAGCACCGCCACACCGCTGATCCTCACCGAGGCCGGCGCCGCCGGGTACCGCACGGTCGTCGACTTCGACGTCGACCCGCTCGACTACACCTCCCCGGGAGCCGACGCCGTCGTCGCGCGGGTCCGGGCCGGCACCCGACCGGGCTCCATCGTGAGCATGCACTTCGGCTACCCGGGCACCGTCGCGGCGTTTCCCCNCATCGTCGCGAACCTCCGCGCGGCCGGCCTCACCCCGGTGGCGGTCCACGACCTGCTCGCCTGACCGGTCTCCCGGGCGCCTTGTNGATCTTGCGCGAGAGCTCGGCCGCTTTACAGAATGGCTGATGTGAGGACGATGTGAAAAGCCTCGGACAGTCATTTCTTGGGTGACGGATGAGAAGCGGCGAGAAATTCGGCGTAGCACGCGTGATTTCTTACCTCTCAGTTCTCTCGGGCGTCGACGATCGNCCATCCGGGCGGGCTAGCAATACGGAGCGCGCCGGTATGGTCCGGTGCGTTCGAGGAGGAATTCGTGTTCCGCTCTCCCACCCGACGGGCAGTCGGGATGGCGGCATCCGGGCTGGNCCTGTCCGGACTGGTGGNGTTCTCGGCCGCCACGCCCGCGGTCGCCGGGTCACCCGAGCACACCNGGTCTCCGGTCCGGCACGTCCTGCTGCTGTCCGTGGACGGACTNCACCAGGCGGATCTCAGCGCGTACGTCCGGACGCATCCGGGTTCGGCGCTGGCCGGCCTGGTCGGCGCCGGCGTCTCGTACACTCACGCGTCGACCCCGGTGCCGTCCGACTCGTTCCCCGGGCTGATCGCTCAGGTGACGGGCGGCAATCCGGCGACCACGGGCATCTACTACGACGACACCTTCAACCACAGCCTGCTGCCCGCCGGCACGACGTCCTGTGCCGGGGCGAAGCCGGGTGCCGAGGTCGCGTTCACCGAGGCCGCCGACCGCGACCCGAGCTCCCTGGACGCGGGGCAGGGTCTCGCCGGGCTGCCCGGCAGCATCCTGTCGATGACCGGGTCGCCCCGGACGCTGCTGGACCCGAAGACGCTTCCGGTCGACCCGAAGACCTGCACGCCGGTCTACCCGCACTCCTACCTCACGGCGAACACCGTCTTCGAGGTGGCCCNCACCCACGGCCTGGGCACGGCCTGGTCGGACAAACATCCCGCCTACGAGATCCTCAACGGCCCGTCGGGCACCGGCGTCCAGGACCTGTTCACTCCTGAGATCAACAGCACCGCTCTCGGCTACCCCGGTGGCGGCGACTGGACGAAGGACAACGCGGCCACCCGGCAGTACGACGCGTACAAGGTGACCGCGGTCCGCAACGAGATCGACGGGTACGATCACACCCGCACCCGCCGGGTGCCTACCCCGGCGATCTTCGGGCTGAACCTCCAGTCGGTCTCCACCGCGCAGAAGCTGCCCACCTCGGACGGGCTGACCGGCGGTTACCTGCCGGGCGGCACCGAGCCGGGGCCGCTGCTGGCCGGCGCGCTCGACTTCGTCGACCACCAGGTCGGCGCCCTGGTCGCCGAGCTGACGCGGACGGGGCAGGCGGACAGCACCGTGATCATTCTGTCGGCCAAGCACGCCCAGTCGCCGACGGACCCGAACGCGCTGACCCGCATCGACGACGGCGCCGTCATCAAGGCGCTGAACGCGGACTGGGCGAAGGCGCACCCCGGCGCAGCCGACCTGGTCGCCTTCTCCACGGACGATGACATCCTGCAGCTCTGGCTGAGCGACCGGTCGCAGGCCGCCGCCGACTTCGCCCGGACCTTCGTGCTCTCCCACGACGCCACCGGCAACACGATCAGCGGCGCGAGCCGCACGCTGCCCGCCTCCGGGCTCACCACGGCGTACGCCGGCGCCGGCGCCGCCCGCTTCTTCGGCGTCCCGGCGAGCGACGCCCGCCATCCCGATGTCGTCGGCATCGTCGCGCACGGCGTGGTCTACACCGGCGGCACGAGCAAGATCGCCGAGCATGGTGGCGCGGACCCGCAGGACCGCAACGTCCCGCTCGTCGTCTCCGGCGCCGGCGCCGGCGCCCACGCGGGCCGGGTCGACGGGGCTCCGGTCGAGACCACCTCGATCGCCCCGACCATCCTCACGCTGCTCGGGCTCGACCCGAACGAGCTGAGCGCCGTCCGCAACGAGCACACCCGAGCCCTGGACGTCACGCCGATCACCCGCTAGGCCCGCGCGGGTACCGAGGCACCAGACAGGCCACCCCGTCCCGCGTGGGGACGGGGTGGCGGCGTCCGCGTCCGACGCCAGAACCCGGCCGGAGGCCGTGCGCGGCGGACACGCTTTCATGTCCCCACCACCGGACACGAGACATGACGGAGACCTGGATGCGTACCCTGATCAGCACCGCCTTCATCTCGCTCGACGGCGTCGTGGAGGCCCCGGGCGGCGAAGCCGGCTACCGGAACGCGGGCTGGACCTTCAAGGACGTCGAGTTTCTCCCCGAGGCCTTCGAGATCAAGGGACGGGAGCAGCAGGAGGCCACCGCGATCCTGCTGGGGCGGGTCAGCTACGAGGCGTTCAGTCCGGTGTGGCCGGACATGGCGGAGTTCGCGGAGTACAGGACGATGCCGAAGTACGTCGTGTCGACCACCCTCACCGAGGACGGCCTGGTCTCGAACTGGGGCGACACCACGATTCTGCGCTCGCTCGACGAGGTCGCCGCCCTGAAGGAGACCGAGGGCGGCCCGATCATCGTCCACGGCAGCGCCTCGCTGAACCACGGCCTGTCCGACGCGGGCCTGATCGACCGCTACCACCTGCTCGTCTTCCCGCTGCTGCTCGGCGCGGGCAAGCGCCTGTTCAGCACCACGGACAAGGACACCCAGAAGCTGACCCTGGTCGAGCACGGCGTCTACGCCAACGGCCTGCAGAAGAACGTCTTCGACGTCGTCCACTGATGCCGGCGCCGGTGCCGGCATCGCGCCGTGCCGCCGCCTCCTCGGACGGCCCCGCCGCCGTCCCCGGCCTGCTACCCGCCGGCCGGGGACTGCCGCGGACCGATCTCCGCATCTGGGCGTGATCGGTGGGGTACGGGAAGATCGCAGTCTGATCCCATCCCCGCCCTGTTGCATCACGGGGTTCCGCGGAACCGCGTCACGCGCCCGGTGGAGCACGTTTCTCTCCGCTCCGGTCGACTCTGCGTCGTGGACGATCCTCGGCGAGCGGCGGTTCTGGTGTCGTGTCCACTCCGCCGCCACGCCGTCGGCTGCGAACTCCGGTGTCTCGGAGGCGCCGGGTGATGGCGATCTCGAGTTCCATGGTCACGCTGTGTTCCGACGTCCACGCCTGGTTGGTCCGGATCGCGTGGCGCGGACAGGCCGTCAGAGCGTCATCGCCTACCCAGGCTGGCAGCCAACACCTGCGGATCGGCGGCTTCGGCCGGCCGTGCCGGGTCCTTNGCGCTGCCCGCGGCCCGGGTCGGTAGGGGCCGTTCCCTTGACAGAAGGCATGACCGACTGCAAGCTGGCACCAGCTTAGCTAAACCTAACCTTATCGACGCGCGCCGCTGGCCACCGCTGACGGGAGGTGTCACGCCCACGGGACACACCCGACCCGCGGCTCCGCGCGCCACCGGATCACCGCCTCGGTGGGCCCGATCTCCGCGAAGCCCGGAGGCATGCCACCCAGGCGACGCCGATCTTAGNGCCAGGGTNGCCCTCGTGTTCACCCGACCGAGATGAACCTGGGCTTTCCCCTGCGCCAATTCGTTCTCTGATCCGTTCTCTCTTTGCCGTTTGCGACGCACAGAGCCAACGGCTTGGTTCCGCATGCCCAAAGGCGATGAAATCGGAGGTTGGCCGCATGGCCGTGAACCCGTTCGACGACGACGGCGGTCACTTCTTCGACCCGACGAACAGCGAGGGGCCGGTTGTGGCGCGGGACGGCCGGGGCCGGACGGCCGCGCCGTGAGCGTCGACGAGCGAGCGAAGGACCCGCGGTCCCTGNGCCGTGAGCTGGCCCGGCGGCGACTCGCCGAACAGGGCCTCGCCTCCACACCGCGCCCGAGCGGTCCCCCCGCGTCCACACCCCCCTCCGCGCCCACGCCTGTATCCGCCGCCACATCCGCATCGGCGCCCGGCTCGACCTCGGCGCCGGTCGGTGCCGGGGGGACGTCCGCCCGGGGCGACCGGCCGCTGTCCGCCGGACAGCGCCGGATGTGGTCGCTGCAGAACCTCGACCCGTGCACGACCGGGTACAACGTCCGGCTCGCGCTGGACCTGACCGGACCGGTACGCGCGGACGCCCTGCGCGCCGCGGCCGAGGCGGTCGTCGCCCGGCACGACGTGCTGCGGACGACCTACCGGATGGACGGCGCCGGCCAGGTGGTTCAGGTGGTCCATCCGGCGCTCGCGCCGGTCNTCGACCAGCGGGATCTCACCGACCTTCCCGCCGGCGAGCGGTCCGCCCGCGCGGGCGAGCTGTGCGCCGCGCTCGCCGCGACCCCGTTCGACCTGTCCGCTGACTCCCCGTTGCGCCTCGGCCTGTTCACCACGGGCCCGCAGGCCCTGACTCTGATCGTCGTCGCCCATCACATTGCCTGGGACGACAGCACCACGGCGATCTTCTTCGGCGAGCTGGTCGCGTTCCTGCGCGATCGCTGCGCCGTCCTGCCCGCCGCGCCGCAGTTCGCCGACGTGGCGCTGCGCCCGGTGACGGAGGACCCCGCGGCCGGGCTCGCCTTCTGGCGCGGCGTCCTCGACCCGCCGCCGGAGCCGCTCGTCCTGCCCGAGCTCACCGCCGCCGACCGGGGTGCCGGCGGCGTCGACCAGACGCGGGTGCTCGGCGCCGGGCTGGCCGCCCGGTTCCGGGAGGCGGCCCGCGAGCACCGCGCGTCCACCTTCATGATCCTCACCGCCGCCGTCGCCGTGCTGCTGCGCCGCTACGGCGGGGCGCGCGACGTGGTCATCGGCGTGCCGGTCGTCAACCGGGACGTCGACGGGGGCGCCGAGGTCGTCGGCTACCTCGGCAACACGATCCCGCTGCGGCTGCGCCTGGATGACGCGGACACCTTCGCCGCCGTCGTCGCCCAGGCGCGCCGGGTCTGCCTCGCCGCCTACGCCCACCAGGACGTCGATCTCGACGACATCGGCCGGGCGGCGGACCCCGAGCGGGCGCGGGGCGACGCCGCGCTGTTCGGCGTCGTGCTCTCGCTGCGGGCCTCGATGCTGGAGCCGTTCCGGGCGGCCGGGATCAGCGCACGGCGCCGGCACGTGCCCGGCGACGACGCCCGTTTCGACCTGACCCTCGCCGTCGAGATCGACGGCGACACCGTCACCGTCGAGGCCAACCACCCGTCGACCGGCCCGGCCCGTGCCCTCGTCGCCCGCCTGCTCGGTCACCTCGACCGGCTGCTCGACGTGGTGCTCGCCCGCCCCGACGTCGCGCTGCGCGACATCGAGCTGCTCGGCGACACCGAGCGCGACCAGCTCCTCGTCGCGTGGAACGACACCGCCGCCGTCCCGGCGCCGCAGCTGCTGCCCGAACGGTTCGCCGCCCAGGCGGCGGCGACGCCCGACGCGCCGGCCGTCCTGGCCGACGGCGAGCGGCTGACCTACCGGCAGCTCGACCGCCGGGCGAACCGGCTGGCCCGGCTGCTCGTCGAGCACGGCGCCGGCCCCGAGTCGGTGGTGGCGCTGGGGATCCCGTGCTCGGCCGACATGGTCGTGGCGGTGCTCGCCGTCGCCAGGGCGGGCGCGTCCTACGTGCCGGTCGACCCGGACTATCCGCCCGACCGGGTGCGGCTCATGCTGACCGACTCCCGGCCCGTCCTGCTGCTCACCACCGCCGCCGGGCAGGGGGCGCTGCCCGCCGTCGACGGCCTGCGCGCGGTGCTGCTCGACGCCGCGGACACCCTCGCCCGCCTCGGCGCGCTGCCCGACCACGACCTGACCGACGCCGAGCTGGTCGCCCCCCTGCACCCCGAGCACCCGGCGTACGTGATCTACACCTCCGGGTCGACCGGCGTGCCCAAGGGCGTGGTCGTCGCCCACCGGGCGCTCGCCAACCACCTGGACTGGGCCGTGGCGCGCTTCCCCGGACTGGCCGGCCACACCCTCATGCACTCCTCGATCTCGTTCGACTTCTCGGTCACCCCGCTGCTGGCGACCCTGACCTGCGGCGGCGCGGTCGAGCTGTGCGCCGACTCGCCGGACGCCATCGCCCGGGCCGCCGGCGCGGCCACCTTCCTCAAGATCACGCCGAGTCACCTGCCGCTGCTGGCGTCGGTGCGCTTCGCCGACGACGGCCCGCGCACCCTCGTCATCGCCGGCGAGGAGCTGCGCGGCGAGGCCCTCGACCAGTGGAAGTGGAGGCGGCCGGCGGACGACCGGTTCGCCGTCATCAACGAGTACGGCCCGACCGAGACGACGGTCGGCGCCCTGCTGCACCCGGTGGACGCCGCCCCCGACGGGACTGGAACCGTCGGCGCCGTCCCCGTCGGGTCGCCGGTGGCCAACACGACCTGCCACGTCCTCGACGAGAACCTGCGCCTCGCCCCCCTCGGCGTGCCCGGCGAGCTGTACATCGGCGGGGCGCAGCTCGCCCGCGGCTACCTCAACCGGCCGGGGCTGAGCGCGTCCCGGTTCGTCGCCGACCCCTACGGGCCGCCCGGTGCGCGGCTCTACCGCACCGGCGACCTGATGCGGCGGCTGCCGTCGGGGGCGCTGCAGTTCCTCGGCCGCGTCGACGACCAGGTCAAGATCCGCGGCCACCGGGTCGAGCTCGGCGAGATCGAGTCCGTCCTGCTCGCCGCCCCCGGCGTCGCCCAGGCCACGGTGGCCGCCCGCACCGACGGCCCCGGCGGCCGGTACCTGGCCGCCTACCTGGTGCTCGCCGACGGCGCACAACCGGATGCNGCGGCCCTGCGTGCCCACGCCGCCGCGACCCTTCCCGACCACATGGTGCCCGCGACGCTGACCTTCCTGCCCGCGCTCCCGCTCTCGCCGTCGGGCAAGGTCGACCGGCGCGCCCTGCCCGCCCCCCGCTTCGGCGCCGACCCGGCCGCCGCCAGCCCGGCGCGACCGCCCGCGAGCGGCGCCGAGACGACGCTGGCCGCCCTGTTCGCCGACATCCTCGGAGTCGAGTCGGTGCGGCTCGACACGTCGTTCTTCGAGCTCGGCGGCGACAGCATCCTGGCGATCCGGCTGGTCAGCCGCGCCCGCCGGGAGGGCCTGCTGTTCACCCCCCGGGAGGTGTTCGCGCACCGCACGGTGGAGTCGCTGGCGGCCGCCGCCACGACCGTCGTCACCGATGCGGACGGCGGGCCCACCGCGGCACCCGGGGACGCCGACGGCGTCGGCCCGGTCGAGCTGACGCCGATCATGCGCGCGTTCGCCGAGCGCGGCCCCCTCGCCGACGAGCACCGGATGTCGGTCGTCGTGGAACTCCCCGCGGCGCCCGCCGCGGCGGCGCTGGAACGGGCCCTGCAGGCCGTCCTCGACCGTCACGACGCGCTGCGGGCCCGGCTCGACCGGGCCGCCGCGCCGCCCGCGCTCACGTTCGGCCCGGTGGGGTCGGTGCCCGCGGCGTCGGTGCTGCGCCGGGTCACCACCGACGGCCCGGTGTCCGCGGACCGCGTCGAGGACGAGCTCGCCGCGGCGGCGTCCCGGCTGGCGCCCGCCGACGGCCGACTGCTGCAGGCCGTGCTGCTCGACGCCGGGCCGGCCCGGCCCGCGCGGCTGCTGCTCGTCGCCCACCACCTCGTCGTCGACGGGGTGTCGTGGCGGATCATCGTCGAGGACCTGGCCGGGGCCTGCCAGGACGCGGCGGCCGACCGCGAACCCGCCCTCGCGCCCGTGCCGACGTCCTTCCGGACGTGGGCCCGCGGCCTCGCCCGCGCCGCCGCCGCGCGCTCGGCGGAGACGGCCCGGTGGCGGGAGCTGCTCGACGGTCCCGACGGACTGCTGGGCCGCCGCCGCGCCGATCCGGCCCGCGACACCTGGTCGACCGTGCGGACCCACACCGTCCGGCTGGCCCCGGACGTCGCCGAGCCGCTGCTGACCTCGGTGCCCGCCGCGTTCTTCGCCGGGGTCGACGACGTGCTGCTCGCCGGGCTCGCGCTCGCCCTCGGATCGTGGCCGGCCGCCCCCGAGGACGCGGGCCGCTGCGCGCTCGTGCTACTCGAGGGCCACGGGCGCCAGGAGGCCGCGGTCGCCGGCAGCGACCTGGNCCGCACCGTCGGCTGGTTCACCAGCCAGCATCCCGTCCGGCTCGACACCCGAGGTGTCGACCTCGACGACGCGCTCGCCGGCGGCCCCGCCGCCGGGACGGTCATCAAGCGGGTCAAGGAGCACCTGCGTTCCCTGCCCGACCACGGCATCGGCTACGGCATGCTGCGCCACCTCGATCCGGATTCGGCGGCGCAGCTCGCCGCCCGGCCCGTGCCGCAGATCGGCTTCAACTACCTGGGCCGCTTCGAGCCATCGGGCGGCGCCGGCTGGCGGGTCGCCGCCGACGGCGTCGGCGCCGCCTACGGCCCGGGCATGCCGCTGCCCGCCGGCCTGGTCGTGAACGCGGTCACCGAGGACACCCCCGAGGGTCCGCGCCTGGTGGCGCACTGGATGTACGCCGAGGGGCTCTTCGACGCCGCGCCGGTCGCCGACCTCGCGGCCCGGTGGTGCGCCGCCCTGGAGGCCCTCGTCCGGCATGCCGCCGGCGCGGGAGCCGGCGGGCGGACCCCCTCGGACCTGTCCCTGGTCTCGGTGGACCAGAACCAGCTCGACGCCCTCGAGGCGATGTGGAGGACGACGTGAGCGCCGGCGGTTCCGCGATCGAGGACATTCTCCCGCTGTCCCCGTTGCAGAAGGGCCTGGTGTTCCACGCCGCCCTGGCCGATGACGTCCCCGCCCCCGGCCCCGCCGACATCGGCGCCACCGCCACCGCCGGCACTGGCACCGGAGCCGGTGCGGGCGCCGGCACGGACGCCTATGTGGCGCAGCTCGTCGTGGACCTCGACGGCCCCCTCGACCCCGCCCGGCTGCGCCGCGCCGCGAACGCGCTGGCGGCCCGGCACTCCGCTCTGCGCAGCGGGTTCGTCCTGGACGTCGGCAAGCCGGTCCAGATCGTGCTGCGCACGGTCGAGGTTCCCTGGACCCAGATCGACCTGACCGGTTCCGACCTGACCGGTTCCGACCTGACCGGTTCCGACGCGATCGGTTCCGACCGGGCCGGCGCTGACCGGGCCGGCGCTGACCGGGCCGGGGTTGACCTGGCGGAGGCCGAGCGCCGTGCCGACGGGCTCGTCGCGGCCGACCGCCGGCGCAGCTTCGACCTGCGCCGGCCGCCGCTGCTGCGCGCCATGCTGTTGGTGTTCGGCCCGGACCGGCACCGGTTCGTGCTCACCAACCATCACGTGATCATGGACGGCTGGTCGACGCCGCTGCTGATGCGCGACCTGTTCGCCCTCTATGCCAGCGACGGGGCCACCCCCGGGGCCACCGACGGGGCCAGCGACGGGGCCGTGCCCGCGCTGCCCGCCGTCCGTCCGTACCGCGACCACCTCGCCTGGCTCGCCGCGCGCGACACGGCGGCGTCCCTCGACGCCTGGCGGGCCGCGCTGGACGGCGTCACGGCGGCGACGCACCTGGTGCCCGCCGCCCAGGGGGAACCCACGGTCCTGCCCGACGAGCTGGTGGAGATGCTGCCCGCCGAGCTGGTGGCGGGGCTGACCGGGCTCGCCCGCTCCCTGGGCGTCACCCTGAACACGCTGGTCCAGCTCGCCTGGGGGATCCTCGCCGGCCGGCTCACCGGCACCGACGACGTCGTCTTCGGGGCGACGGTCTCCGGCCGGCCCGCCGACCTGCCCGGGGTCGAGGCCATGGTCGGCCTGTTCATCAACACGGTGCCGGTGCGGGTCCGGCTGCGCGCGGCCGAGTCGGTGGCCGAACTCGCCGTCCGCCTGCAGCGCGAGCAGGTCGACCTGCTCGACCACCAGCACTGCGGGCTGGCCGACGTCCAGCAGGCCGTGGGCTTCGGCACCGGCGAGCTGTTCGACAGCCTGGTGGTGTTCGAGTCGTTCCCGTTCGACGGCGCGGCGATCGACGGTGCCCTCGCCGCCGGTGGCCTGCGCGCCGCCGGGGTGCACCGGCCGATCTCCACGCACTACCCACTGACGCTCATGGTGATGCCGTCCGGCGGGGGCCTCGAGGTCACGCTCAAGTACCGCCCGCGCGAGGTCGGCGCGGACGGCGCCCGGCTGCTGCTCGCCCGGCTGCGCCGCGTGCTCGCGTCGATCGTCGCGGACCCCGGGGCCGCCGTCGCGTCGGTGCGGGTCCTGGCGGACGACGAGTCGGCGGCGATCCTGCGCCGCGCCCTCGGCGACGGCCCGCTCGACCTCGCCGATGCCACGCTGCACGAGCTGTTCGAGGCGGTCGTCGACCGCACGCCTGGCGCCGTCGCCGTCGAGTGGGACACGCACACCCTCACCTACGCCGAGCTCGACGCCCGCGCGAACGCGCTGGCCCACCGCCTGATCGCCCTCGGGGCGGGCCCCGAACGGCTGGTCGCCGTCCTGCTGCCCCGCGGGGCCGACCTCGTCGTCGCCGCGCTCGCCGCGCTCAAGGCCGGCGCGGGCTACCTGCCGGTCGACCCCGCCTACCCGGCCGACCGCATCGCGTTCACCCTGCGCGACGCACGGCCCGTCGCCGTGATCACGGAGGCCGGGCGCGACCTGCCCGCCACCGCCCCGCCCCGACTCGCGCCCGACGGTGCGGCGTCGACGGCCCGGCCCGGCCTGCCCGGCCGGCCCGAGCAGGCCGCGTACGTCATCTACACCTCGGGGTCGACGGGCGTGCCCAAGGGGGTGATCGTCCCCCACCGGTCCGTCGTCGCGCTGTTCACCGCGGCCCGGCCGCTGTTCACGTTCGGCCCCGACGACGTGTGGACGCTGTTCCACTCCTTCTCGTTCGACTTCTCGGTCTGGGAGACCTGGGGGCCGCTGCTGCACGGCGGCCGGCTGGTCGTCGTCCCGCACGACGTCTCCCGCTCGCCCGCGGACTTCCTCGACCTGCTCGCCCGCCACGGCGTGACCGTGCTCAACCAGACGCCGTCGGCCTTCTACCAGATTGCCGCCGCGGACGCCGACCAGCCGGGCAGCCGCCTCGCGCTGCGGACCGTGATCTTCGGCGGGGAGGCCCTCGACCCGGCCCGGCTCGCCGGCTGGCACGCGCGCCGTCCCGACGCGCCGCGGCTGGTCAACATGTACGGGATCACCGAGACCACGGTGCACGTGACGCACCGCGAGCTGACCGCGGACGCGTTCACCTCGTCNTCGAGTGTCATCGGCGCCGGCCTGCCCGGGTTCGGCGTGTACGTCCTGGACGGCGGGCTGCGCCCGGTGCCCGACGGCACCGTCGGCGAGCTGTACCTGTCCGGTCCGCAGGTCGGCCGGGGGTACCTGGGCCGCGCCGGGCTGACCGCGACCCGGTTCGTGGCCGACCCGTTCGGCGCGCCGGGCGGTCGGCTCTACCGCAGCGGTGACCTCGCGCGCTGGACCGCCGCCGGTGAGCTGGAGTACCTGGGTCGCTCCGACGACCAGGTGAAGATCCGCGGGTTCCGGATCGAGCCCGCCGAGATCGAGTCCGTCCTCGCGACCGCCCCGGCGGTCGCCGCCGCCGCGGTCACCGTCCGGACCGACCGGCCCGGCGGCGCCTACCTCGCCGGCTACGTCGCCGGGCACGGCGGCGGGCACACCGCCGGACACGCCCCCGGGCACCTTGACGGGCACGGCGACGGGCACGGCGACGGGCAGGGCGACGGGCAGGGCGACGGGCGGGGCGACGATCGGCGGCCGGACGTCGCAGCGATTCGGGAGTACCNGGCCGGACGCCTGCCCGAGCACATGGTGCCCGCGGTGCTGACGGTGCTCGACGCGCTGCCCCTCACCGCGAACGGCAAGCTGGACCGCGCGGCACTGCCCGCCCCTGACCTCGCCGCGGCGCCGCCCGGCGGGCGACCGCCCGCCGACGGCGCGGAGCGAATCCTCGCCGACCTGTTCGCTCAGGTCCTCGGTCGGGAGAACGTCGGCGCCGACGCCTCGTTCTTCGAGCTCGGCGGCGACAGCATCATGTCCATCCAGCTCGTCGCGCGGGCCCGCGCGGCCGGCCTGCCCCTGCGCCCCCGTCAGGTCTTCGAGCTTCGCACCGTCGCCGCGCTCGCGGCGGCCACCGCCCCGCCCGAGGCCACCGGAGTGGAACCGTCGGCCCCGGGGACGCGGAGCCGGGGCGCCGGCGGGTGGACGCCCGCCGACCTTCCCCTGGTCGCCGCGACCCCGGCGGACATCGAACGCTGGCAGGCCCGCCACCCCGGGCTCGTCGACGTGCTGCCGCTGTCCCCGCTACAGGAGGGGCTGTTCTTCCACGCCCGCTTCGACGCGGACGGCGTGGACTTCTACGCCGTCCAACTGGTCATCGACCTGCGAGGAGCACTGGACGTCCGCCGGCTGCGGACGGCGGCCCGCGCACTGCTCGACCTGCACCCGGCCCTGCGCACCGTCTTCGTCGACGACGAAACCGCACCCGTCCAGGTCGTGCTGGGCGACGTCGAACCCGCGTTCGGCGTCCTCGACCTCACCGTCCAGGACCCCACCACCGTCCAGGACCCCACCACCGTCCAGGACCCCACCACCGTCCAGGACCCCACCACCGTCCAGGACCCCACCACCGTCCAGGACACCACCACCACCCAGGACTCCACCGCGGAGAGCGAGGCGGCAGCCGCGACCGCGCTCGAGGAGTTCCTGGCGACCGATCGCACCACCCGGTTCGACCTGGACGTCCAGCCNCCNCTGNGGTTCACCCTCGTCCGACTCGGAGCCCGCGAACACCGGCTCGTGGTGACCACCCATCACCTCGTGCTCGACGGCTGGTCCACCCCGCTGGTCATCCGCGACCTCCTCGCCCTCTACCAGTCGTCAGGCCAGGCGGACGTCACCCTCACCCGGCCGCGGCCCTACCGGGACTTCCTCGCCTGGCTGGCCGGCCAGGACCGCGCAGAGTCCCGAGCCGCCTGGGCGGAGATCCTCCAGGGGGTCGACGAGCCCACCCTGCTGGCCGGGCCCGACGTGCGCGAGACCGGCGTCATCCCCGACGCCGTCCTCGACGTCGTNCCGGCCGCGGTGACCGCGCAGCTCACCGGCACCGCCCGCCGGCGTGGCGTCACGGTCAACACGCTGCTCAGCGCCGCCTGGGGCCTGGTGCTCGGACGGCTGACCGGCTCCGACGACGTCGTCTTCGGGGTGACGGTCTCCGGCCGGCCGCCGGAGATCACCGGGGTTGAGTCGATGGTCGGCCTGTTCATCAACACCATTCCCGTCCGGGTCCGTTGGTCGCCGGGGGAGACCGCGGGGGTCCTGCTGGGCCGGCTGCACGAGGCTCAGATCGCGGTACTCGACCACCAGTACCTCGGCCTGACCGAGATCCAGGGCGCCGCCGGCATCGGCGGCGGCCGGCTTTTCGACACGCTCATGGTGTTCGAGACGTTCCCGCTGGAGACGACCGACCTGCTCGACCCGGCCCGTTCCGGCGGAGTGACCGCCGAAGTCGGCCTGCCCCGCGGATACACGCACTACCCGCTGACCCTGCTGCTCATGCCCGACCAGGACAAGCTGCGCATCAAACTGGAATACCGCCCGGACCTGTTCTCCGAGCAGACCGCCCGGACCATTCTGCGGCGTTTCCTCGACGTGCTCGGCCGCCTCGCGAGCCAGCCGGAAATCTCCCTCTCCCAGCTCGACGTCCTGTCGGCGGAGGAGCGCCGCGACCTCGTGGAGGAATGGAGCGGCGCGCAGGTGAGCGTCGCGGGCACTCCGTCGAGTTCCGGCGGATTCTCGTCGGTGGTGGGTGTGTGGGATGGGGTGGTGGCTGCTGGTGGTGGTGAGGTGGCGGTGGTGTGTGGGGGTGTGTCGTTGTCGTTTGGTGA
>NZ_LJFZ01000030.1:0-106959 GCF_001420875.1 Frankia sp. AvcI1
GTGTGGATGTTGGCGGGGCATGCGATGCATGTTCTGCCGGATGGTCTGATGGGGGATGCGGCGGGGATCGTGCGGTTGGTCCGCGACGAGCGGATCGATTTCGTGGATGTGCCTCCGTCGTTGTTGGAACTGCTGGTCGATGACGGTCTGCTGTCCGGTGAGTGGGTGCCTTCGGTGGTGGCGACGGGGGCGGAGGCGGTGGGTACCCGGTTGTGGGATGCGCTGGGTTCGGCGGGTGTGCTGGGGTTGAATTTTTATGGTCCGACGGAGTGCACGGTGGATGCGACGTGGACATCCGTGGAAAGCGGTTCAGGGCCGCATATTGGCCGGGCGGTCGCGGGGCTGCGGACGTTTGTGTTGGACGGCGGGTTGTTGCCGGTGCCGGTCGGGGTGCCGGGAGAGTTGTATGTGGGTGGTGCGGGTGTGGCGCGTGGTTATGCGGGTCGGTCGGGGGAGACGGCGTCGCGGTTCGTGGCGGATCCGTTCGGGGATGGGGTGCGGCTGTACCGGACGGGGGATCTGGTGCGGTGGCAGNCCGAGGGCACGTTGGAGTTCCTGGGCCGAGCGGACGAGCAGGTGAAGATCCGTGGCTATCGGGTGGAACCCGGTGAGGTCGAGGCGGTGTTGGGTGGGCTGCCTGGGGTGGGCCAGGCGGTGGTGGTTGCTCGTACCGACAGTGGTGTCACCCGTCTGGTCGGCTACGTCACCGCCGATCACGCCAGCACGGTCGACCCTGATGGGCTTCGTGCCGCTGCGGCGGTGGTGTTGCCGGACTATCTGGTGCCTGCGGCCGTGGTCGTGTTGCCGGCGTTTCCGGTTTCGCCGAACGGCAAGCTGGACCGCCGGGCGTTGCCCGCGCCGACGTTCACCGGCGGGGCCACCACCGGCCGAGCCCCGGCGAACGACACGGAGCGGGCGCTGTGCGAGATCTTCGCCGATCTGCTCGGTCTGCCGGAGGTCGGCCCGGACGACTCGTTCTTCGCCCTCGGCGGGCACTCCCTGCTCGCCGCCCGCCTCGTCGTGCGCATCCGCCGGGACCTGAGCGCCGACCTGCCGCTGAGCGCTATCCTGCGCGCGCCCACGCCCGCCGGCATCGCCGGTCGCCTGGACGGGACCGCGGACCTGGTGGCGGACACCGCCCTGGACACCCTCCTGCCGCTGCAACGCCCGCCGTCGCGGGACCGGGGCACGACGGCGGCCCCGCTGTTCTGCGTGCATCCAGGCCTGGGCCTGAGCTGGACCTATGCCGGGCTGCTGCGCTATCTCGGCCCACAGCGGGCGATCTACGGCCTGCAGGCGACCGAGATCGACCCGGACGTGCCGCCCACGGTCCGCGCGATCGCCGAGCGCTACGCCGACGTCGCGGCTGCGGCCGAACCCAGCGGACCGATCCACCTGCTCGGCTGGTCCCTGGGCGCCGTGCTGGCCCACGCGGTCGCGTGCGAGCTTGAGGCGCGGGGCCGCGAGGTTCCGTCGATCGTCATGTTGGACGGCTATCCCGAGCTGGACGGTGGCGCCGGGGACGCCGGTGGCGCCGGGGACGCCGGGGGAGGCGGGGGAGGCGGCCAGGGTGCCGCATCAGGCGGCGCCGCGTCCGCCGAGCCGGTGAACACGGTCTCCCGCTTTCTGCACACCCTGCTGCAACGCTCCGGGCATCCGGTCGACGACCTGCACCCGGACGAGGTCACCCCCGCCGTCGCCCACGCCCTCGCCGAGCGGACCGGCAGCCTGCTGGCCGGCGCCGGTGAGCGGCGCATCGGCGCGGCGGCCCGCAGCCTGCTGGCCGTCGCGTCGGTCGACACCGGTGTGAAGCCCCGGCGGTACGGCGGGCGGGTGGAGTTCGTCCGGGCCCTGCCCGAGCCCGGTGAGACACCGGCCGACCCGACGGACTGGGCGCCTTACGTCGCCGGCGGGCTGCGCGTCCATGCCGTGGACCTCGCCCACGAGGACCTGCTGTCCCCGGCGGCGTTGCCGGCCGTCGGCCCCCTCGTCGCGCAGGCGTTGCGCCCGTGACGAACCTCCCCTCCACCGCAACGACCGATCCGCACAGCCGAGCGAGAAGGGCCGAACCCGCCATGACGGACGCGATCGGGTGGCCGGCGGGCGATCCCGGCGCCACCGGGCTTCCCCTGGTCGTCGAGGGCGACGGGCCCGTCGTCGACCTGCTGCGCCGCGACCGGGACCGGCTGCGCGACCACCTCGCCGCCCGCGGGGCGGTCCTGCTGCGCGGGTTCGACGTCGGCGGGGCCGAGGGGCTGGAGGAGGCGGTGCGGGCGCTGTCCGGCACGCCGCTGCCGTACACCGAGCAGTCCTCACCCCGCAGCGTGATCAAGGGCAACGTCTACACCTCGACGGACTACCCGCCGGCCGCGGAGATCCCGCTGCACAACGAGATGTCCTACCAGGCGACCTGGCCGCTGACCCTGTTCTTCCACTGCGTCGAGCCGGCGCTGACCCAGGGCGCGACGCCNCTGGCCCACGTCCACGCGGTGCACGAGATGATCGACCCGGACGTCCGCGCGGAGTTCGAGCGCCGCCGCTGGATGGCCGTGCGCACCTACGGCGAGGACGTCGGCCTGAGGTGGCGGACCGCCTTCGACACCGACAGCCGCGCGCAGGTCGAGCGGCTGTGCGCCCGCGGCGGGCTGACGCCGACGTGGCTCGGCGCCGACGGGCTGCGGACCACCGCCGTGCGCGACGCCGTGCACCGCCATCCGGTCACGGGCCTGCCGGTGTGGTTCAACCACGTCGTGATCTTTCACGAGAGCAGCCTGCCCGCGGACGTCCGCGAGGTGCTGCTCGACGCCTACGGACCGGACGGCTTCCCGAACAACTCCCGCTACGGCGACGGCGGGGTGATCCCGGACGACGTCGTCGCGCACCTGCGGCAGTGCTACCGGGCCGCGTCCGTGCGCTTCGACTACGCGCGCGACGACCTGCTCGTCGTCGACAACATGTCCGTCGCCCACGGCCGGGAGCCCTACACCGGCCCACGCCGGATCGCGGTGGCGATGGCCGAGCCGTCCGCGGGGGCCCGATGACCCCCGCCGTGCTGCGCCGGTCGATGCTCGCGCACCGGCGGCGGATCGTGGCCGCCGCGACGCTGCTCATCGGCTACCAGAGCGGCGAGGCGCTCGTCCCCGTCCTCATCGGCGTGGCCGTCGACCAGGCCACGGCCACCGGGGACCGGGCCCGGCTGCTGCTCTGGCTGGCCGTGCTGGTCGTGGACTTCGCCGTGCTGTCGCTGTGCTGGCGGTTCGGGATGCGCGTCGCGCTGCTCGGCGGCGTCCGGGCCGATCGGGACCTGCGCCTGGCCGTCACCGCGCGGGCCCTCGACGACCGCGGCACCACCCGGACGGACCTGCCGGCGGGCGCCCTGGTGAGCATCGCCACCGCGGACGTCCGGCGCACGACGAGGGTGAACTTCCTGCTGCCGCACGGCGTCGCCGCGGTGGTCGGCATCGGGGTCGCCAGCATCGCGCTGCTGGTCGTCTCGGTGCCGCTCGGCCTGCTCGTCCTGCTCGGCACGCCCGTGCTGCTGCTGGTGGCGCGGTGGCTGAGCATCCCGCTGGAACGCCGGGCGGAGGTGCAGCAGGACAGCGCCGCGCGGGCGGCGGGCGTCGCCGTCGACCTGGTCCGCGGCGTGCGAGTCCTCAAGGGCATCCGCGCCGAGGAGGCCGGGCGGGCCCGCTACCGGGCCGTCAGCCGCGACTCGCTGGCGGCGACGCTGCCGACCACCCGCGCCGAGGCCGGGCACGCCGGCGCGCTGTCCACGGTGACGGGGCTGTTCCTCGCGCTGGTCGCGCTGGTCGGCGGCCGGCTGGCGGCGTCGGGCGAGATCTCCGTCGGTCAGCTGGTGTCCGCGGTGGGGCTCGCCCAGTTCCTGCTGACGCCGCTGAACACGTTCGGGGAGATCATCGCGGTGCTCGCCGCCGGCCGGGCGTCCGCCACGCGAATCGGCGGTGTTCTGGAGGCGGCGCCGGCGACCCCGCTCGGGCAGGCCGGGCTCGGCCCGTCGATCACCGGCGAGATCACCCTGGCGGAGGTGCGCGGCGGCGGCCTCGACGGCGTCACCCTCACCGTCGAGGCCGGCGAGCTGGTCTGCGTGGTCTGCGCCGACCCGGCCACCGCCGGCGCCCTCGTGCGCTATCTCGCCCGCGAGGCGGACCCGTCCGACGGGCGGATCCTGCTCGACGGGACGCCGTTCACCGCGCTGGCGCCCAGCGCGCTGCGCCAGGCCGTCCTGGTGTCCCCGCACGACGCGAGCCTGTTCGAGGCAACGATGCGGGAGAACATCGTCGCGGGTCGTCCCGGCGACCCGGCCCGCGCGGTGCGGGCTGCCCGGGTCGACCAGATGACCGCCGTCTTCCCGGCCGGGCTGGACACCCCCGTCGCCGAGCGGGGCCGGTCGCTGTCGGGTGGCCAGCGTCAGCGCGTCGCGCTCGCGCGGGCGCTGCACGCCGACCCGCCGGTGCTCGTCC
The DNA here is from genome assembly GCF_001420875.1 of Frankia sp. AvcI1. Classification (NCBI taxonomy): domain Bacteria; kingdom Bacillati; phylum Actinomycetota; class Actinomycetes; order Frankiales; family Frankiaceae; genus Frankia; species Frankia sp. AvcI1. The sequence continues at coordinate 4,482 of NZ_LJFZ01000030.1, forward strand.
TGCACGATCCGACGACGGCGGTGGACACGGTCACCGAGACGGAGATCGGCGCCGGCCTGCGCGCGCTGCGGGCCGGGCGCACCACCCTGATCGTCACCAGCAGCCCGGGGCTGCTGGCCGTGGCCGACCGGGTGGTGTTCGTCGAGGGCGGCCGGGTCGGCGCCGACGGCCGCCACGACACCCTGGTGCACGCCAACACCTCCTACCGCGAGCTGGTGCTGGCATGAGCACACCCGCGGACGCCGGGCGCGTGCCGGCCGGCGAGCCCCTGCCGGACGCTGGGCTTCTGCCGGTCGCCGACGCGCGCACCACCCGGGCCGCGGTGCGCGTGCTGCTGGCCGCGCACCGGGCCCGGGCGGCGTTCGCCGCGGTCTGCCTGCTCGCCGCGGCGGCGTGCAGCCTGGCGGCGGCTCCGCTGCTCGGGCGGATCGTGGACCTCGCCGCCGACGGCGACGCGTCCGGTCTGACCAGGCCGGTGCTGCTGCTGGCCGGGGCGGCGATCGGGCAGGGGGCGTTGGCCTACGCCGGGATGGCGGCCGTCGCCCGCCTCGGCGAGGAGGTCCTCGCGACGACCCGGGAGACGTTCGTCGACCGTGCGCTCGACCTGCCGCTGGAGCGCATCGAGCGGGGCGGCTCGGGTGACNTGACCTCGCGCGTCACCGAGGACATCGCGATGGTCAGCGAGGCCGTCCGCGGCGCCGTCCCGGAGTTCGTCCAGTCGGCGCTGATCATCGCCCTCACCCNGGCCGGCCTCACCGCCCTCGACTGGCGTTTCGCCGTCGCCGCGCTGGTCGCACTGCCCATCCAGGCCCTGACCGCACGGTGGTACGTGCAGCGGTCGGGCCCGATCTACGGTGCGCGCCGCCGGGCCGCGGGCGGGGAGCAGCAACAGTTGCTGGAGACCGTCGGCGGGGCGGCCACCGTCCGCGCGTTCGGCCTGGCCGGCGCGCACGTCGACCAGGTGGAACGCCGGATCGACCGCAGCATCTCCGCGACCGTCGCGCTCACCCGCTTGCACACCCGCTTCTTCGGCCGGCTCAACATCGCCGAGGCGGTGGGGCTCAGCGCCGTCCTGGTGACCGGGTTCCTGCTCGTCGACGACGGCGCGGTGACCATCGGCGCGGCCAGCGCCGCGGCGCTGTACTTCGCGAACCTGTTCGGGCCGGTGAACTCGGCGCTGTTCCTCCTCGACACCCTGCAGTCCGCCACCGCGAGCCTGGCCCGGATCGTCGGGGTGACCGACCTGCCCGCGCCACCGCGCCCGCCGGACCCGGTCACCTCCGCGGGGGCGGACTCGCCGGCGGACCTGGACGCGGCGCCCGCCGACGGCTCGTTGGCGGTGCGGGACCTGCGCTACACCTACCTGCCCGGTCAGGAGGTGCTGCACGGCGTGAGCTTCGACGTCCCGGCGGGCGGGTCGGTGGCGCTGGTCGGCGGCAGCGGCGGCGGGAAGACCACGCTGGCCAAGCTGCTGGCCGGGGTGCACGCGCCGAGCGCGGGGACGATCCGGGTCGGCGGCAGCGGCGGCACCGGGACGGATCCGGTCACCCTGCGAGCGACCGTCGCCCTGGTCACCCAGGAGGTCCACGTCTTCGCCGGCACCCTCGCGGAGGACCTCCGGCTCGCGGCGCCCCGGGCGAGCGAGACGGAGCTGTGGAACGCGCTGGCCGCCGCCGGCGCGGCCGACTGGGTGGGCGCCCTGCCGGACGGGCTCGACACCGTCGTCGGTGACGGCGGCTTGGCCCTCGACCCGGCGCGGGCGCAGCACCTGGCCCTGGCCCGCCTGCAGCTGGCGGACCCGGCGGTGGCGATCCTGGACGAGGCCACGGCGGAGGCGGGCAGCAGCGGCGCCCGGCAGTTGGAGGCCGCCGCCCAGCGGGTGCTGGCGGGACGCACCTCGGTCGTCGTGGCGCACCGGCTCAGCCAGGCCGCCGACGCCGACCTGATCCTCGTCCTCGACGACGGCCACGTCGTCGAGCGGGGCTCGCACGAGGACCTGCTGGCCGCGTCCGGCCGGTACGCCCAGCTCTGGCGCACCTGGTCGGCACACCGATGCTGACCTCGACCGAGGTGCGCAGCGCCACGGCCGGCGGCGGGGCCGACCGGCACCGTCCGCTCGTGCGCGGCCTCGGGTTCGTCGTCGCGCTGGGCGTCCTCGCCTGCGCCGTCGCGCTCAGCCTCGCCGTGGGCGCCAAGCAGATCGACCTGGGTACCGTCTGGCACGCGCTCGGCCACGACGACGGCAGCGACGACGCGTTCATCGTGCGCGAGCTGCGGCTGCCGCGCACGGTGCTCGGCGTGCTGGTCGGCCTCGCGCTGGGCCTGGCCGGGGCGGTCATCCAGGGGCTGACCCGCAACCCGCTGGGCGATCCCGGCCTGCTGGGGCTCGAGACCGGCGCCTCGGCGGCGGTCGTCGTCGCCATCGCGATCCTGGGAGTGTCCACCCCGGCCGGCTACGTCTGGTTCGCGCTGGCGGGCACCGCGGCGAGCGCCGTCGTGGTCCACACGCTCGGTTCGCTCGGCCGGGCCGCGTCGCCCGAGCGCATGGTGCTGGCCGGCGCCGCGGTCAGCGCCNCACTGACCGCATTCATCGGGGCCGTCCTCCTGATCGACGGGCAGGCGTTCGACCGCTACCGGTTCTGGGCCGTCGGGTCGCTCGCGGGTCGGCCGATGACCATCGTCTGGGAGGTCGGCCCCTTCGCCGTGGTCGGCGCGCTGCTTGCCCTGGGTCTCGGCTCGAGCCTCAACGCGCTGGNGCTGGGGGAGGAGACCGGGCGGGCGCTGGGTGTTCGGGTCGGGACGGTCCGGGCCGTCGCCGCGCTCGCGGTGACGTTGACGTCCGGGGCGGCCACCGCGATCGCGGGGCCGATCGGGTTCGTGGGGCTGGCCGTGCCGCATGCCGCCCGCCTGGTCACCGGGCCGGACAACCGCTGGGTGCTGGCCTACTCCGCGGTGCTGGCGCCCGGCCTGGTGCTGTTGGCCGACGTGATCGGCCGGGTCGTCGTGGCCCCGAGCGAGCTGGAGGCGGGGATCGTCACGGCCCTCATCGGAGCCCCCGTCCTGATCGCCCTGTGCCGCCGCCGGACCGTGGCGCTGTGAGGGGCGCTGCCAGGGGCGCTGTGGGAGGCACCCGGGCGGTCGCCGCCGACACTGGATCGCCGGTGCCGCCGGTGCCGCCGGTGCCGCCGGTTCAGCCGGTTCAGCCGGTTCAGCCGGTTCAACCGGTTCCGTGGCGGGCCGTGCGGTTGCTGTCGGGCCGCGTGTCGATCCGGGTCCGGCCGCGCGCCGTCGTGGTCGGCGTCGTGCTGGCGGCGCTGGTACTGATCTTCGGTGTCTGGACGTTGATGACCGGCGAGTACCCGGCGACGGTGGGCGAGGTGCTGCGCACCCTGTTCGGCGCGGGCCCACCGGGCGCGGAGATCATCGTGACGCGGTTCCGGTTGCCCCGGCTGGTGATCGGCATCGGGGTGGGTGCCGCGCTCGGCGTGGCCGGAGCGCTGTTCCAGAGCCTGTCCCGCAACCCGCTCGGCAGCCCCGACATCATCGGTTTCACCACGGGGTCGGCGACGGGTGCGCTTCTGGTCATCCTGGTCTTCCCCGACAGTCCGATCGGCACCCCGGCCGGCGCGATCCTCGGCGGGCTCGTCACGGCCCTGCTCGTGTACGCCCTGGCCTACCGCCGCGGCATGCAGGGGACGAGGCTGATCCTCGTCGGGATCGGGGTGTCCGCGGTCGCCGAGGCGGTGAACTCCTACCTGCTCAGCCGCTCCTCGCTCGACGCCGCGCAGGAGGCCCAGCGCTGGCTGGTCGGCAGCCTCAACGGCCGGAGCTGGGAGTACGCGGGCCCGCTGTGGGCGGCACTCGCCGTCCTGCTGCCGATCACCCTGCTCCTCGCCCGCCGCATCGAGATCGTGGAGCTGGGGGACGATCTCGCGCTCGCGCTGGGGATCCCGGTCGAGCGGGTGCGCCTGTCGCTGGTGGTCTGCGGGGTGGCCCTGACCGCGGTGGCCACGGCGGCGGCGGGTCCGATCGCCTTCGTGGCGCTGGCCGCGCCGCAGACAGCCCGCCGGTTGGTGCGGGCCGGGACGACGTCCCTGGTGCCCGCCGCGCTGACGGGATCGCTGATCATGGTGGCCGCGGACTTCGCCGGGCAGNGGCTGCCGCACGCGATCCAGCTGCCCGTCGGGCTCAGCACCGGCGCGATCGGCGGTCTCTACCTGATCTGGCTGCTCAGCGGAGAGCTACGCCGAGGCTGAGCCGGCCGGCGCGCGCCGAGAACGGGAGATTGTCGGCGGCGGGCGGGGGGTAGACGAAGGTGTCAATTTTAGGTAAACCTTACTTAAGGGAAACGGCGACGGATGTCGCGGGCTGAGATCCAAGGAGACGGCACCTCATGTCGACCAACCCGTTCGATGACGACAAGGGCAGCTTCTTCGTCCTGACCAACACCGAGGGTCAGCACTCGCTGTGGCCGACATTCGCGCCCGTACCGGCCGGGTGGACGAGCGTGCACGGCGCCGCGAGCCGGTCGTCCTGCCTCGAGTACGTCGAGGCCCACTGGACGGATCTACGCCCGGCGAGCCTGATCACCCGGATGGAGGCCGACCGCGCGGCCGCCTGCGGGGCGGCGGGCGATCTGGACGCGCAGGGTAATCGCGGCGATGTCGACTCCGGCGCTGCGCGATGACGGCGTCGGTGGTCTACCACGAACGGACGGTGCCGCTCGCCGGCGATCCGCTGGCGGCGGCGGCGCGGTTCGCCCGCCACGCCGCGGCACCGGTGAGCGTCTACGAGCACGACGGCGCCTGGCTGTGCGGTTCGGGCGTCCTGGCCGAGATCGTCCTGTCCTGGGACGAGATCCGGTACCGCGCGGGCGGGGAGGACTGGCGAGTCGAGGCGGTCGACGGCGCGCCGCTGCGCGTCCTGGCCCGCGTCCTGGCGAACCTGCCGGTCGCCGACTGGCGGGCGGCCGGCTGGGCCGGCTTCGAACTCGGACCCCGGGCGCTCGGGCTGCCCGGGCCGGTCGGCCCCGACCCGCTCGTCCACCTGGTCATCCCGGCCCGCGAGGCGCGGCTGGCGGCGGACGGCGCGCTGCTGCGCGCGGCCGAGGCGGCCGACCTCGACACGCTGGCCGAGACCATCGGCGGTCCGGCCGACGCGCAGCCGGGGCCGGCGCAGCCGCTGGCCGATCTCGACCACGGCGCCGAGGACTACCGGCGGATCGTGGCGGGTGCCGTCGAGGACATCCAGGCCGGCCGGTTCCGCAAGGTGATCCTCTCCCGGGTCGTCCCCGTCGAGGGCGAGATCGACTTGGTCGCGACCTACGAGCGGGGGCGGCGCGGCAACACCCCGGCCCGGTCCTTCCTGCTCGATCTGGACGGCGTGCGCGCGATCGGGTTCAGCCCGGAGACCGTGGTCGAGGTCGGCGCCGACGGCCGGGTTTCCACCCAGCCGCTGNCCGGCACGACGGCGTTCGACGGCGGTGTCGGGCCGGACGGCCCGGGCGGCGACCGGGCCCGGCGGGAGGCGCTGCTGCGCGACCCGAAGGAGATCTACGAGCACGCGGTGTCGGTGCAGGTGGCTCAGGACGAGCTCCGGCCGCTGTGCGCGCCGGGCACGCTGGTCGTCGACGAGTTCCTGACCGTCCTCGAGCGGGGCAGCGTGCAGCACCTGGCCTCGCGGGTCAGCGGCCGGCTCGCCGCCGGCTTCGACGGGTGGGACGCCCTGGGGGCCGTCTTCCCGTCCGTCACCGCCAGCGGGGTGCCCAAGGACGCCGCCTGCGCGGCGATCCGGCGCTACGAGCCGTCGCCGCGCGGCCTCTACAGCGGTGCCGTGATCAGCGCGACCTCGGACGGCGCCCTCGACGCCGCCCTCGTCCTGCGGACGGTGTTCCAGCGCGGCGGCCGGACCTGGCTGCGCGCCGGGGCCGGGGTCGTCGGGGCGTCGCGCCCGGAGCGGGAGCTGACGGAGACGAAGGAGAAGCTGCGCAGCGTCAGCCGCTTCATCGTGCCGGCCCAGCCGGTCCCGTCAGCCCAACCCGTCCAGGCGGACCCGGTCCCGGTCCCGGCGTCGGCGTCGGCGACCGCGGTCGACGATCTCGAGAGGCTCCGGTGCATCGCCGCCGAGCTCGTCGAGGAGGACCCGGCCGATCTCGCCGACGACGACAACCTCTTCGAGCGCGGCCTGGAGTCGATCGCGCTCATCCGCGCGGTCGGGCAGTGGCGGCGGGCCGGCATCGAGGTCAACTTCGCGGAGCTGGCCGAGAACCCGACTGTGGACGGCTGGTTCACGCTGCTGGCCAGCCGGCAGCCCGCAGCCGCGCGCCAGCCAGGGGCCGAAGGACCTGCCGGCGAGCCGGCCCCGGCCGGCCCGACGACCGTCGCGACGCCCCACGCCGGAGCGGAGGCGAACGGGGTCGAGGTGGCCGGGGTCGAGGCCGGCGAGGGCGAGATGGACGGCGCCGAGTTCCCGCTGGCGCACATGCAGCACGCCTACTGGATCGGGCGCGGCGACGGGCAGACCTACGGCGGCGTCGCCGCCCACCTTTACACGGAGTTCGACGGCAGCGGTCTTGAGCCGGCCCGGCTGACCGCCGCGATCGAGCGTCTCGTCGAGCGGCACGAGGCGCTGCGGACCCGGATCACCGACAACGGCGCTCAGATCGTCGAGGCGCGCTCGGGCTGGCGCGGCCTGACCGTGCACGACCTGCGCGAGCTGGACGCCGACGAGGTCACCGCGCGCCTGGCCGCGGTGCGCGACCGGCTGTCCCACCAGATGCTCGACATCGAACGGGGCGAGGTCTTCTCGACCGCGCTGAGCCTGCGGCCCGACGGCACCACCCGGTTCCACCTCGACGTCGACATGGTCGCCGCCGACGCGGTCAGCTACCGCGTCCTGCTGGCCGACCTGGCCGAGGAGTACGGGCGCCCGGACGAGGTCGCTCCGGCTCCGGCACCGGCCTTCACCTACCGCCGTTACCGGGCGGAGCGCGACGTCGACGCACGCGCGGCGGCCGAGCAGGCCCGGCGGGCCTGGCTCGACCGCCTGCCCGGCCTGCCGGGGGCACCGCAGCTCCCGCTGGCACCGCATCTCCCGCTGGCACCGCAGCTCCCGCTGGCACCGCAGCCGGGCGCCGCCGGCGCGCCGAGCGGAGCGCCCCGGGTGTCCCGGCGGCACTTCCGGCTGCCGCCGTCGGCCCGTGCGGCCCTCGGCCGGGCGGCCCACCGCCACGGACTCACCCCGGCCATGGCCGTCGCGACCGCGTTCGCCGAGGTGCTCGGCGGCTGGAGCGCGCAGCCGCGATTCCTCCTCAACGTCCCCCTGTTCGACCGCGAGCCGATCCACCCCGACGTCAACCGGATCGTCGGCGACTTCACCAGCTCGGTGCTGCTGGAGGTCGACCTGACCGACAGCATCCCGTTCGTCGAGCGGGCCCGCCGCCTCCAGGCGCGGCTGCACGCCGACGCCGCCCACGCCGACTACTCCGGCGTCGAGGTGCTGCGTGACCTGGGCCGCCTGCGCGGCGAACCGGTGCTCGCGCCGGTCGTGTTCACCAGCGCGCTCGGCCTCGGCGAGCTGTTCGACGCCTCGGTGCGCCGGGAGTTCGGCGAGCCGGAGTGGATCATCTCGCAGGGCCCGCAGGTCCTGCTCGACGCCCAGGTCACCGAGCTCGACGGGGGCATGCTGGTCAACTGGGACGTCCGCGAGGACACCTTCGCGCCCNGCGTCGTCGACGCGATGTTCAGCGTGTTCGAACGGCTCGTGCGCGGCCTGGCCGACCTCGGCCCGACCGACGGGAGCGCGGTGACCGGCGCGGCCGCCGTCGCCTGGGACCAGCTCGTCGACGGCCTGCTCGACGCCTCGACGAGGGCGGTGCGCGCCCGGGTCAACACGATCGCCGGGCCGCTGTCCACCCGCCTGCTCCACGAGGGGTTCTTCGCGGCGGCCCGCGACGACCCGAACGCACCCGCCCTGGTGTGGGACGCACCGGCCGGCGGCGCACAGTCGCCGGTGCGCCGGTCGCTGTCCTACGGCGAGCTCGCCGGGCAGGCGACGGCGGTGGCCGGCGCGCTCGTCGCCCGGAGCGTGCGGCCGGGCGACCTGGTCGGCGTCAGCCTGCCGAAGGGGCCGGAGCAGGTCGTCGCCATCCTCGGCGTGCTGGCGGCCGGGGCGACCTACGTGCCGATCGGGGTGGAGCAGCCGGCGGCCCGGGTCGCGCGGATCGTCGACACCGCCGGCCTGCGCACGGTCATCACCGTGCCGTCCACCGCCTCGTCTGCCGATCGGGCCTCGTCTGCCGATCGCGCCTCGTCCGCCGATGGGTCGGCGGCACCGTCCGGGCCGGACTGGCCGGTCGGCGTCCGGCCGCTCAGCCTCGACGACGCGCTCGCCGCCGGCGCGGCCACTGCGTCCGGGGCGCTCACGCTGAGCGCGGCCGACGATCCCGCCCGCCTGGACGAACCGGCCTACGTGCTGTTCACCTCGGGCTCGACCGGGCAGCCCAAGGGCGTCGAGGTCAGCCACCGGGCCGCGATGAACACCATTGACGACCTGGCCGACCGGCTCGGCCTCGGCCCGGGCGACCGCACGCTGGGCGTGTCGGCTCTCGACTTCGACCTGTCGGTCTTCGACGTCTTCGCCCCGCTGTCGTCCGGCGGCGCGGTGGTCGTCGTGGACGAGGAGTCCCGGCGCGAGGCCACCCGCTGGGCCGAGCTCATCGCGGCCCACCGGGTCACGATCCTCAACTGCGTGCCGGCGGTGCTGGACCTGGTCCTGGCCACCGGGGTGCCGCTGGGGGCCAGCCTGCGCGCGGTGCTCCTCGGCGGGGACCGGGTCGGGGTCGACCTGCCCGGCCGGCTTGAGGCCGCCGTCGCCGGCTGCCGGTTCCTCGGGCTCGGCGGCACGACCGAGACGGCCATCCACTCCACCGTCTGCGAGGTCGTCGGGGGCGGGCCGGTGCCGCCCGCGTGGCGCTCGGTGCCCTACGGCACCCCACTGCGGGGCGTGCGGCTGCGCGTGGTCGATGGTCTGGGCCGCGACTGCCCCGACCACGTCGTCGGCGAGTTGTGGATCGGCGGGGCCGGCGTCGCCCGCGGCTACCGGGGCGACCCGGAGCGCACGGCCGACCGGTTCGTCCGCCACGCGGGCGAGCGGTGGTACCGCACCGGCGACCTCGCCCGCTACCTTCTGGACGGCACCGTCGAGTTCCTGGGGCGCCGCGACCATCAGGTCAAGATCAGAGGCTTCCGGGTGGAGCTGGGCGAGATCGAGGCGGCGCTCGCGTCGGTGCCCGGCGTCCGCGCCGGGGTGGCCGCGCTGACCGGTGGCGCGGACGGACATCCGAGCGCGCTCGGGGCCGTCGTCGTCCTGACCGCGGCGGAGGGGCCACCGCGCCCGGCCGACCAGACGGATCCGGCCGACCAGACGGACCTGGCGACGGTCCGCGCCGGCCTGCGGGCCGTCCTGCCCCCGCACATGGTGCCCGACCGGGTCGTCGCGGTGGCCGAACTCCCGCTGAGCGCCAATGGGAAGATCGACCGCAAGGCGGTCGGCGCCCTGCTCGAGCGCGATCTGGACGGGACCCGGCCGGCCGCCACCGCGCCGACCTCCGACCTGGAACGGGTGATCCTCTCAGTCTGGCGGGAGATCCTGCCTCGCGACACGGTCGGGGTGACGGACACAGTCCGAGCCGCCGACACAGTCCGAGCCGCCGACACAGTCCGAGCCGCCGACACAGTCCGAGCCGCCGACACAGTCCGAGCCGCCGACACAGTCCGAGCCGCCGACACAGTCCGAGCCGCCGACACGGTCGGTGCCGCCGGGGAGTTCGGGGTCTCCGGAGCGTTCGGAGTCACCGACGAGTTCTTCGCCCTCGGCGGCGACTCCGTGCTCGCCACCGCGATGGTGGCCCGGCTGCGCGACGAGCTCGACACCGGAGAGGTGACGGTCCGCATGCTCTTCGGCGCGCCGACGGTCGCCGCGCTTGCGCAGGCCATGCGCGCGGCCGAGTCCACCCCCGGCCGGCTCGATCGTGTCGCGGCGATCATCTGGGAGATCGCCTGCCTTTCCGACGACGAGATCGAGGCGCGGCTGCTCGACCCGGCCGGGCCGCCCGGCCCCGCCGACACGCCCGACCCCGCCGCGATCCCCGACCCCGCCGCCATCCTCGACAGGGCCGGCCTGTCCGACGACGCCGGCCTGACCGACGCTGCCCGCACGGCCGGGAGCGAACGGTGAGCGGCGCCCCGCTGGTCACGGCCGCGCCGGCCGCGCCCGCCGAGGCGGGCAGGGTGGACGGCTGGGTCCGTTGGCCGGACGATGTCGCCCGTCGCTACGTGGCCGAGGGCTACTGGGAGGGCGGGCCGCTCGGCGACCGGCTGCGGGCCTGGGCCGAGCGGTCCGGCTCCGCCACCGCCGTCGTGGCAGGTCCGCCGTCCCGGCCGGTCCGCCTCTCCTACGCCGATCTCGACCGGGCCGTCGACGACCTGGCCGTCGGCCTCGACCGGCTCGGTCTCGCCCCGGGCGAACGCGTCCTGGTCCAGCTGCCCAACCGCGTCGAGTTCGTCACGCTGCTGTTCGCGCTCCTCCGGCTGGGCGCGATTCCGGTGCTCGCGCTGCCCGCGCACCGCCGGGTCGAGATCGAGCACCTGGCCCGGCTGGCCGGCGCCGTCGCCTACGCCATCCCGGACACGCACGAGGGCTTCGACCACCGGACGCTGGCCCAGGAGATCGTCGCCGCGGTCCCGTCGGTGCGCCACGTGCTGGTGGCCGGCGAGGCCGGTCGGTTCACCGGCATCGACGCGGTCGCGGCGGCCGGCGCGGACGCCCGGGCCGCGGCGGCGCCGACGCCCGTCCCATCGACCTCCGTCCCGTCGACGCCCGTCCTGCCGGCCCCTGATCCGGCCGGCGTCGCGGTGCTGCTCATCTCGGGCGGCACGACCGGCAAGCCCAAGCTCATACCGCGCACCCACTGGGACTACGCGTACAACGCGGCGGCCAGTGCCCGGCTGTGCGGGCTGACCGCCGAGGACGTCTGTCTGGCCGCGCTGCCCGCCGCGCACAACTTCCCGCTGGCGTGCCCGGGCATCCTGGGAGCGCTCGGGGTCGGCGCGACGGTGGTCCTGGCGCCGTCCCCCAGTCCCGAGATCGTCTTCGAGCTCCTCGCCCGGGAACGGGTGACGGTGACCGCCCTCGTGCCGGCGCTGGCCCGGATCCTCGTCGACGCCGCCGAGTGGGAGAAACCGGACACCTCCAGCCTGCGACTGCTCCAGGTCGGGGGAGCCCGGCTGGACGCCGAGCTGGCCCGGCGCATCCCGGCGGTCCTCGGCCCGCGCGTCCAGCAGGTCTTCGGCATGGCGGAGGGGCTGCTCAACTACACCCGCCAGGACGAGGACGCCGAGCTCTCCTTCACCACCCAGGGCCGGCCGCTCGCGCCGGCCGACGAGATCCGGATCGTCGACCGCGACGGTGCCGACGTCGCTCCCGGCGAGATCGGCGAGCTGTGGACCCGCGGACCCTACACCGTCCGCGGCTACTACCGGGCCGCCGAGCACAACGCGACCGCGTTCAGCCCCGACGGCTTCTACCGCACCGGCGACCTGGTCCGGCTCACCGCGAGCGGCAACCTGGTCGTCGAGGGGCGGATCAAGGATGTGATCAACCGCGGCGGGGAGAACGTCTCCGCCACCGAACTCGAGGAGCACCTGCTCGCCCACCCCGCGATCGCTCAGGCGGCCGTCGTCGCGGCGGCGGACGAGCAGGTCGGCGAGAGCGTCCGGGCGGTCGTCGTCCTGACACCCGGGGCGGGGCTGACCCTCAAGGTGATCAAGGCGTACCTGCGCGGGCGCGGGCTGGCCCGGTTCATGCTTCCCGACCTGCTCACGGTCGTCGACACGCTACCGCTCACCCCCGTCGGAAAGATCGACAAACGGGAGCTGCGCCGCCGTCTCGGCTAGCGCCGCCCGGCGCCGCCGCGGACGCGGACTTGGACAGGTCCGCGCAGGCCTGCGCGGACCTGCACGGGCCCGGGTCTGCACCGGTCTGCGCAACCGTGCCGCGCGCCGCCATCCCGTGGCCGTGCCCGCCTCCCAGGGACGGCCACACGAAGCCGCACCACCTCCCTCACCGGCAGTCGCGTCGGCCGGCTCGAACTGAGTGCACCCCACGACCGCGGGTCGGGATCGGCCCGCGGCTGAGCAAAGAGAGAACAAACAGTGCGAGACACGCCGAAAGCCAGCGGGCGCAGCACGGCCGGCCAGACCGGCCAGACNAGCGCGACCGACGCGTTGCGCGAGGAGATCCTGGATCTGGCCATCGGCCCGATGNCGGGCTGGGGCACCGGATGCGCGCGGGACATCATGGCGACGCTGAAGTCCGACAGCGAGCCCNTTCCCTGCGTCTTCGCGGTGGCCGCGGCCCACAGGGGCGGGCTGCGGTTCGGTTTCGTCGAGGATCTGCGCGACGAGCGGACCTGGTCCGTCCTGCCGGACATCCTGGCCACCTACCTGTCGGTCTACCAGTCGATATCGCGGNACACCTCGCTGGTCGTGTTCTTCGGACCCGGCGAGGGGGCGGCGGGGCAGGACAACGACGACGTCCTGTCCTACGAGCAGNGGTTCTGGTCGATCCTGAGCTACCTGCACGACCGNGACGGCGAGCCCTGGCCGTCGGACATCCCGACCGACACCGACGATCCCGGCTGGGAGTTCAGCTTCCGCGGCACCCCCATCTTCGTCGTCTGCAACACGCCGGCGCACCGGCGGCTGCGCAGCCGCAGCGGTCCGGTCTTCACCATCACGTTCCAGCCGCGCTGGGTCTTCACCGGGCTGGAACCGACCAGCCCGCGGGGCGCGGCCGCACGGAAAGTCATTCGCGAACGCCTCGCCCGGACGGACGAGGTGGATTCGACGCCGCTGCTCGGCTCCTACGGCGACCCGGCCAACCGGGAATGGAAGCAGTACTACCTGCGCGACGACGCCTCGGTCGCCGACAGCTGCCCGTTCCACGCCGGAGCCGGCCGCCGGTCGGCCGACACCGCCGCCGGGAAGGCGACCGTCGAAACGCCCCGGGCGATGGCCGGGGCATCTGTGGCCGGGGCATCTGTGGCCGGGGAATCGGTGGCCGGGGAATCGGTGGCCGAGTCGGCGCGGCCGGCGCCGACCGAGCCGGGCGCGACGGGTCCGTTCAAGGTGGTCGTCAACCAGGAGCAGCAGTACTCGGTGTGGCCGCACGGGCGACCCAACGCGCTCGGCTGGTTCGACACCTCCGTCACGGGCAGCCGGCAGCACTGCCTGGACAACATCGAGCTGACCTGGGCCGACATGCGGCCACGCAGCCTGCGCCGGCGGATGTCGGGACACGCCGGCGCCGGCTCGTCCGGCGGCGCCAGCTCGTCCGGCGGTGCGCCGCGGGTGCGCTCCGGCCGGTACGGCGTGGTCGGCGGCCCGGATCCGGCGGCGGGCCGCGGGCCGGTCGCCACGAGTTCCGTCTGATCGGCGGGGAGAACCATGGTCACGAGCCGGCCTTCCAGCCCCACGCCGGGTTCCCCCGGCGACGCCGCCCAGGGCGGCATCGACCTCGGCCGGCGGGAAGCGGACGCGGAGGACTTCTCCACCGGGCGGGTGGACCCGCTTGTCGGGCGCTCGCTCACCGCCCTGGTGGCCGAGGCGACCCGCCGGACACCGGACGCAACCGCCATCGTCGACCTGGTCGACCTGGTCGACCGGGAGGCGGACGGAGCCGTCACCCTCACCTACGCCGACCTCGAACGACGGGCCGAGGCCCTCGCCGCGTCGTTGCGCGCAGTCGGCGTCGGCCCGGAGGTGACCGTCGGCGTGTGCCTGCCACGCTCGGCCGCTCAGGTGGTGGCCCTGCTCGGCGTGCTGCGTGCCGGCGGCGCGTTCGTCCCGTTGGACGCCTCCTGGCCGGCCCGGCGCATCAGCGCGGTGGCCGACGAGGCCCGGATCTCGGCGGTGGTGGCCGGGACGGCCGGCGCCCCGCCGCAGCTGTCGGCCGGCGCCGGCTTCGTGCCGCTGCTGCGGCTGGACCCCGCCGGCCGGCTCGCCACCGCCGGCACGTCCGCCCGGGCGGTACCGGCCGTGGACCCGAGCTCCGGCGCGGACCCGCACTCGGCTGGGGGCCCCTACTCGGCTGGGGGCCCCTACTCCGCTGTGGATCTGGAGAACCTCGCCTACGTCATCTACACCTCCGNATCGACCGGGACGCCCAAGGGCGTGATGATCCGTCATCAGGCGATCTGCAACCGGCTGCGCTGGCAGGTCGACCTGCTGGGCCTCACCGGCGACGACACGGTCCTACACAAGGCGCCGCTGAGCATCGACATCTCGATCAACGAGATCTTCCTGCCGCTGGTCGCCGGGGCGCGCATCGTGATCGCGCCGCCCGGAGCCGAGACGGAGCCGGGCGCGTTGCTCGCGATCGTGCACGCGCAGGCGGTGACGTTCTGCTATGTCGGGCCGGCCATGCTCGGCGCGATGCTCGAACGTCCGGACGCCGAGGAGGCGGGACGGTCGCTGCGGCACGTCTGGTGCGGCGGCGAGGTTCTGCGCGACGAGGCCTACCGGCGATTTCGGCAGCGGTGGCGGGCCCGGCTCTACCACGGCTACGGCCCGGCCGAGGCGACGATCGGCGTCTCCTGCCGGGTGTTCGACCCGGACCAGGCCACCGCCCGCGTGTCGATCGGCCGGCCGAACCCGAACACCCAGATCCGGGTCCTGGACGCCGACTACAACCCAGTGCCCCTCGGCGCCACCGGCGAGCTGTTCATCAGCGGGTTGCCGCTGGCCCGGGGCTACCTCAACGATCCGCGTCGCACCGCGGACCAGTTCGTGCCCGACCCGTTCAGCCCGGTTCCCGGCAGCCGGATGTACGCCACCGGGGACCTGGGCCGCTTCCGCGCCGACGGGGAGATCGAGTTCCTCGGCNGGGCCGACAACCAGGTGAAGATCCGCGGCTTCCGGGTGGAGCTGGAGGAGATCGAGAACGTGCTGTGCGGTCAGCCCGGCATCCGCCACGCCGCCGTCGTCGTCGTCCCCCGCGCGGCGGGCAACGGCGCGGCGGGCGATGGCAGTGCGGGCGACGGCAGTGCGGGCGACGGCGAGTCGGTCGACGACGAGCTGCGGGCGTACTGCGTGCGCGCGGGGGCGGGCGGGCCGGCGAACCTGCGCGCCGTGCTGGCCGGCCAGCTGCCTGCGCACATGGTCCCGGACACCTTCGTCGACGTCGCCGAGCTGCCGCTGACCGCGGCCGGCAAGATCGACCGGCGCGCGCTCGCCGCAGCCGGCCCACCCGCCGCCCACGACCAACCCCGTACGGGAGGGAACTCCATGCTTTCCGACCAGTTCACGGCGCCGGCGCCGGCCGACCAGATCACGGCGCCGGCGCCGGCCGAGCGGATCACGGCGCCGGCCGAGCAGACCGGCCCGTTGGAACCCGTCGAGCCGGCCGGGTTCGACGAGCTGGCCCGCCGGGTCGAGGCCGCCCAGGACGGCCCGGGCGCGCACGCGCTGGTGCGCTCGTTCGCCTCGAACCCCGCCTTCCGCCCGGCCGCATGGGAGGAGCTGACGACCGAGGACGACCCGTACCGCCGCCCGGTCCGGCCCGCCGACCTGGCCTGGCTGGACTACGGCACCGCGCTGCGACCGGACGACACGCTGAAGCTCTCGGGCCTGCTCGGGCACCGGATGCTGCGCAACATCTACGACGCGGACCTGCTGTACCTGCCGCCGAACCGCAATGCGGCGGCCGATCGCGACGGCGCGGACTTCTACGGCGCGGGCAACCGGCTGCGCGGCGCGCTCGCCCAGCCGGTCCTCGAACGCCACCTGTTCTCGTTCCTGGCGTCCCAGCGCCCGTCCCGCCCGGCCGGCCCGGCCGGCCCGTCGGTCGACGGGGTGCTGGGCGAGCTGCGCGGCTACTGGGAGGAACGCCGGGACCGTCCGGGAGAGGCGTTCGCGGTGCTGCGCGGCACCCGTGAGCGCCGCGAGGCGACGACGTTCGCGCTGCTGCAGCTCTCGGCGTTCCTGCCCGCGGCACGCACGGCGACCGCCCGCGCGTCGCTCGGCGAGTACGGGCCCGCCCACGCGGCCGCCCGGGAACTGCTGCTCGACGACTACCGGCGCTGGGTGGCGGACTCGTCGGCGTGGACGGCCCTGCTCGCCGCGGCCGGGCTCACCCCGACGGTCGGGGCGTACTGGCAGCTCCACCTGAACACCTCGCTGGCCCGCGGCAACCATCTGCACCTGCTGTCCCGCGCGCCGCACCGGCACGCCGAACTGCTCGGCGCGTTCGTGCACCAGCGCATCGACGACGCGGTCGTCGCCACCGCCTGGGCGGACGCGGTCGAGGACGGCCTCGGCGAGCGGCCGGCCCTGTTCACCACGCGACCGCCGGCGGTGACCCCGGACGCCCTGGACGACCTGGTCGGCCGGCTGCTCACCCCGCTGGTCGCGCTGTCGGGCGACGCGGCCCTGGCCGCCTTCCACGCCGGCTTCGTCGACGCCGCCGAACTCGCCCGCCGGTGGGACCGCGACCTCGCCGCGCAGATCGCCTGGGCGGACTCGATCGAGGAGTACAAGGCGAAGGCGCGGGCCATCGACGCCCACCTCACGACCGAGGGGATCGAGGTCGACCTGGACACGTTCGTCGAGTCGTGCGACGAGACGTCGACGACGCACGTCCACGACGAGCACCGACTGGTCATGATCGAGTCAGGCGACATGCACTTCTGGAACAACGTCACCCACAAGATCGCGTTGNGTGACGGCGACAAGGTTCTCATTCCCAGGTCCCGGCTGCACGGATCCACCGTGCTGTCCGGATCGTGCACCTACCACCAGCCGATCATCCCGGACGACATGTACCTGAAGTTCTGAGCGCGCGCCGGTCGGGCGATGCCGCCCGCGCTCCCGGCCTCGCGCGACCGGCGCGGCTACCCGCCGGCGCGGCTACCCGCCGGCGCTGGCGGCGGATCGGGCCAGCCGGCGCTGGACCCGGTGGCGGATGTCCTCCGGGAGCAGGTCCGTGATGCCGCCGAGCGCGGGCAGCTCGTCGGGGTCGGTCATGACCGCCCGGAAGACCTGCCCGACGGTGATCCCGTGATCGGGACGGTGCAGGACGGTGACCGGGTCCCCGGCGGCGACCTCGCCTACGGTCAGCACCCGCAGGTATGCGCCGGGCGTACCGCGCCGCGAAAAGCGCGCAACGAGATCGGGGACATCCCAGAACCCGGCGAAGACGCGGCACGGGGTGCGCGGCGCGGTCACCTGGACCACGGCGGACCCGACGGCCCAGATCTCGCCGATCCGCGCGCCGGTGACGTCCATTCCCACCGAGGTCAGGTTCTCACCGAAGCCACCGGGAGGAATATCGCGGTCGAGGAGACTCGACCACCAGGAGAAGTCCTCGTGCGCGAACACGTACACGGCCCGGTCGACACCGCCGTGAAACGTCAGGTCGCAGATGGTGTCTCCGCGCAGGCCGACCCGGCCGACNTGCACCGGCCCCTCGACGGGACGCTTGTCGATCCCGCTGCGCCCCTGCCTCCCGGTCCACGCGTCGGTCCGGACCACGGCGACGTTGACAGTGAGGACACATCCCATCAGGGGCCACTATCCTAGGGTCGAGCGAAATCCCGAGAATTCCGCCGGCGGTCCGCACGCCCCGCCGCTGTTATCCGCGAATGTCTGTCATCTGCGCACGTCAGTTATCCGCGCACGTCAGTTATCCGCGCACGTCGCACCCCGATTCTATCGGACCCGCCGCTTCCGCCGCTTCCGCCACTCCCACCGGTGCGCTGACGGTCCTTGCCCAGCTCGCCGCCGTCGGCGCGGCCCTGTGGAGTTGGCACTACCCGCCATCGCCTACCCCTCGAAGATCCCCGGCATGGCGCTGACGGGCCTCGGGCTCGGCCTGGTCCTCTCACCGCTCACCACCGACGCGCCGAGTCGCGTCAGCGCCGACGACCGTCCGCAGGCATCCGGCCTCGTCCAGACGTGACGGTTCGGCAACTGGGTGGCACGCTCGGGGTGGCTGTGATCGGATCGGTGATCCTCGCCCGGCAGAGCCGCACTCCGCACCCGGACACGTCGTGCAGGACACGGCGCACGCATGGCCGCCGGCTTCTGGGTCACGGTCGCCGTGGTCGCGGCCGGCCTGCTCGCCGCCTGGACGCTGCTGCCCCGCGACGCCCGGCGGGCCGCTCGGNGGACCGCGTGGTCGGCGTCGCTCGCGGGCTGAGCGGTCGTGCACCGGTCCCGCGGGACTGGTGCGGGCGGGCCCGTCGCGGGCCGACAGGGTGGGTGTTTTCCTGCGTGGGCCCCACACGGGGCTTGTTCGACGACCGCGGGACCGAAAGGATTCGTGGAACTCGGCGGGGCTGACCGCCCGGTGTTTCGTCCTGAAGGGGGAGACCCGTGTCCACGGCAGTTCTGACGGTGACGAGCGAGGCCGGCGAGGTGATCGTGCCCGCGGGGCGACCGCGGTTCATCATNGGCCGAGCGCGCAACGCGGACCATGTGATCGCGGACGGCCGGGTCTCCCGGCAGCACCTGATGATCGAGGAGACGGACCGCGGCTGGGCCGTGCGGGACGTCAGCTCCAACGNCACCTGGGTCGACGGCAGCCGGATGCTGCACACGGTCGAGCTNCACGCGGCCGGCCTGCACGCGGTCGAGCCGCAGGCGGTCGAGGTGGGCCCGGTCGGGGCGAGCCCGGTGGTGAGTCGCGGCGAGGCCCGGTTCCGGCTCGGCACGTCGACAGGCCCCGAGGTCGTCATCCGCACCGAGCCCCCCTCGCCGCGGTCCGCCCCCGACGAGCTCCCCGGCGGGGGCGCGGACATGCAGACCATGCTGCCCCACCAGACCGGATACCTCCCGCCGCGCACGGCGAACCAGGCCACCCGCCCGCCGCGGCGCGAAGACCTCGACGCCGGCCGCCGCGCCACCCCCGCCGGTGCCACCCCCGCCGGTGCCACCCCCGCCGGCGCCTCCTCCGCCGATGCCACCCCCATCGGCGCCTCCTCCGCCGATGCCACCCCCATCGGCGCCTCCTCCGCCGGTGCCACCCCCGTCGGGGCCTCCTCCGCCAGGGCCGTTCCCGGCGGCGCCTCCTCCGCTGGTGCCATCCCCGTCAGTGCGTCCTCTGCCAGCGCCGTCCCCGCCAGCGCCGTCCCCGCCGGCGCCGCCCACGACCAAGCCGAGCGCGGCCAGGGTGACGGCGGGCAGGGTAGCGGCGGGCAGGGTGACGGTGGCCAGGCCGAGCGTGGCGGCCACGCCCGCCTGGACCGTGAGCACGAGCGTGGCACCACCTACCCGCTGCGCCCGGGGACGATGACGATCGGTCGCGCTCGCGACAACGACATCGTCATCTCCGACCTGCTTGCCTCCCGCCACCACGCCTCGCTGACCGTCCAGGGTCCGAGCGTCGAGCTCGTCGACCTGGACTCCGCCAACGGCACGTTCCACGACGGCCGGCGCATCCAGCGCGCACAGGTCGAACAGGGCGACATCATCGCCATCGGNCATCACGTCTTCCAGCTCGAGGGCAACCTGCTCGTCGAGTACCTCGACTCCGGCGACGTCAGCTTCGAGGCCGAACACCTCAACGTGTGGGCCGGCGAGAAGCAGCTCATGCACGACATGACCTTCCGACTGCCCGGCCGTGCGCTGCTCGGCGTCGTCGGCCCGTCGGGCGCCGGAAAATCGACGCTGCTCAACGCGCTGACCGGCTTCCGGCCGGCGGACTCCGGCGCCGTCCGGTACGCCGGGCGGGACCTCTACACCGAGTACGACGAACTTCGCCGCCGGATCGGCTACGTGCCNCAGGACGACATCCTGCACGCCTCGCTGACCGTGCGTAAGGCGCTGGAGTTCGGCGCCACGCTGCGGTTCCCCCCGGACGTGACGGAGTCGGAGCGCGCCAGGCGGATCGACGAGGTCCTCGCCGAGCTGAACCTCACCCCGCACGCGGACACCGTCGTCGCCAAGCTGTCCGGCGGCCAGCGCAAGCGGGTCTCCGTGGCGCTGGAACTGCTCACCCGGCCCACGCTGCTGTACCTGGACGAGCCGACCTCGGGCCTCGACCCGGGCATGGACCTGCAGGTCATGCAGTCGCTGCGCACGCTCGCCGACGACGGCCGCACGGTCATCGTCGTCACNCACTCGGTGGCGCAGCTCGACCTGTGCGACTACGTCCTGGTGCTCGCGCCGGGCGGCTACGTCGCCTACTTCGGTCCGCCACGCGACGCACTGCCGTTCTTCGGCGAGCAGGGCTACCCGTGGGTCTTCCTGCGCCTGCAGGAGACCCCGGGGGCCGAGTCGGCGGCGCGTTTCCGCCAGTCCCGGCATTACGTGCCGGCGTCGGTGACCGCCCCCTCGGCCCGGCCCGCGCCGGAGGAGCTGCCGAGCATTCGGCAGCAGTCGGTGCTCTCGCAGCTCGTCACGCTGAGCAGACGGACGTTGGCGGTCATCGCGTCCGACAAGGGATACCTGCGCCTCGCGGTCGCGTTCCCGTTCGTGTTGGGCCTGATCCCGCGGGCGATCAACGGGAATTTTGNCGACACCCACGACAGGTTCACGCCGAACTCGGACGGGCCCACCATCTTCCTGATCATGGTGCTGTGTGCCTGCTTCATGGGAATGTCGAACTCGGTGCGCGAGATCGTCAAGGAACGGGCGATCTATCAGCGAGAACGTGCGATCGGCCTGTCGAGAGGGGCCTATGTCGGCTCGAAGGTCGGAGTGTTGTTCATCATCACCGTCCTGCAGGTGATCCCGTTCACGCTCATCGGCCTCGTCGGCCGGCAACCCCCGGGCCACCTGGTGTTCGGTAACACGCTGCTGGAATGCATGCTCGCGGTGTTCGTGGTGGGTTTCGCCTCCGGCATGATCGGACTGATGATCTCGGCGTTGGTGGACAACGCCGACAAGACGATGCCGCTGCTGGTCATCGTCACGATGGTGCAGCTGGTGTTCTCCGCCGGCATCGTGCCGATCGGGGGGAAGGCGGGCCTGGAGCAGGTCGCCGTGGTCTCGCCGGCCCGGTGGGGCTTCGCCGCGATGGCCGCGGACGCGGACTTCAACACGATCACCCGGGCCGGCGTCCAGCGGCCGAAGACCGTCAACGGTGTGCCCGTCGCCGGGCAGACCGTGCCGGTCAACCCGCGCGCGCCGGAGCCGGACAGGCTGTTCAGTCACACAAAAAAGCAGTATCTGACCGACCTTGGCGCCGGGTTCGCCGCCGCCGCGGTCTACATCGCCATCACCTACCTGCTGCTGCGCCGCCTGGACCCGAAGCGGAGCAGGAGACGAAAGCCGGCCACCCAGTGACCGGCCACCCAGTGACCGGCCACCCAGTGACCGGCCATCCAGTAGCCGAGCTCGAAGCGATCCACCTGGGCCATCCGTAGGGTGGCGAGGTGGACATCGAGCTGGTAATGGCCGGTCCGTTCCATGNGGACGCAATGCGCAGCCTGTGGAACTGGCTGGGCCGGGAACCGGACCTGCGAGGTCTCGTCCGTCTCCGTGAGTCNCCGCCGGCCGCCGGGGAGATGGGGCCGAAGCTCGACGCGGTCGTCGTCACGCTGCGTTCCTCCGCCGGCCGCTCAGTGCGAGCCCTGGAGGTAGCACTGACCGAGTGNCTCGCCGCGCAGCGGCGGGGCCCGGACGGGACCGGATCCGTGCGAATGACCGTGCGTACCTCGGACCACAGCTTCGAGCTGTCGACCGACACCATCGGGATGACGGACCCCGCGGTACGCCAGCATTTCGAGGACCTTGCTCGGTTCGCGCAGGCGCAGCTCGCCGCTGAGCCGGTTCGTCCGACGTCAGCCACGGTGCAGGACGGCGCGGCTGCAGACGTGCTCACCCCGGAGCAGGTGCGCCTGCTCGCGGAACTGTTCAGCACCCCGATGGCGGCGGTGCGGCTGCTGCGCCACGCGGGACTTGCGCCGGAGCGTTTCCCGACCTTCGACGCCGCCCCCCACGCGGAGGGTTTCTGGGCCGCCGTCGCCGTCGAACTCGCTCACGGCCGGGCCCCGGGCGGCGCGCGTCGCCTGCTCGACACGGCGAAGAGCGAGTACCCGGGTAATCCGGCGTTCGCCCGCGCGCCGCGGAGTTGACAGCGCTACTTCGGGCAGATGCGCTGGTAGGGCATTCCCGGCGCGTAGCGAGCCCATTCCTGCCGGTCGGGGCCGCCGCCCGNGGCAACGCACGCCAGTCGGACCGGATCTCGATGGGACTCCGTATAGGTCGTCAGATCCCACAAACGGGCGGGACGCCCCACGCCCGTGGTGAGGACAAACCGACCGTTGGCCGCGATCAGACTGGTGGTCCAGGCGCTGTTGCCGGTGACCAGCGTGCTGCGTCGGGCCGGATCGGAGAGGTCGGAGACATCCCAGAGTACGGTATCTCCATNGTAGCCCGACGTAACGAGGGTCTTCGAATCGGGCATGAATGCGACCGATGTGAGTCCGCTCTGATTCACAGCCAGCGTCGCCCGGCGAACCGGATGCGCCGGATCGGCGACCTCCCAGATGATCGCGACGCCCCCACTGTCTCCGCTGACGAGACTGTGTCCGTCCGGCGAGAACGCCAGCGCCGTGACCCATTCGGTGTATCCGCCAGCGATCGAGCGCAACACCGGCCGGCGCGGATCCCCGATGTCCCAGAGCGCGATCCCGTCGTCCTTCGGAGCCGCGAGGGTCCGACCGTCCGGTGAGAGGGCCAGCCCGCCGCCGCCCTTCTGGCTGACGCCTGGTAGCCGAGACAGCCGCCTGGGCCGTGCGGGATCGGTGACGTCCCANAGTTCCGTGGCGTTGGCCCCCGCCGCGCCGAGCATCATCACGTTCCCGCTCGGTGCGATGGACACCGATTCGATGTGATCTAGTCCCGTCAGCGTGGCCCGTCGGACTGGTCGCGCCGGGTTGGTGATGTCCCAGAGCAGCACGAGCCCGCTCGCTCTTCCGATGCTCGACGTGACCAGGAGTCGGCCGCTTTGACTGATCGCCATTGCGGCGATGTTGTCGGCCGGATCGGCGACGGTGCCGCGGCGAGACGGACGCCGCGGGTCGACGAGGTCCCACAGGGTGGCAGTGGGGCCGTCCGCGATCGCTGCGATCGGGTCCTCCCCCCCGAGTGCGGGCGCGCCACCGCCGCCGACCAGATCAACCAGTGGTGTCGGACGCGCCCGGTCGACACTCCAGAGCAGCACCGAGCCGTCATCCCCGCCGCTCGCGAGCATCCGCCCGTCAGCGCTGAAGGCCAGTTCCCCGATCTCGCCGGTGTGGCCGCTGAGTTCGGGGCCGCGGACCGGCCGGCCGCGATCGGTGATGTCCCACGTCGTGATGCGTTGATCCGATGGTGATGTCGTCACCAGCGTGCGGCTGTCCGGCGTGAACGCGACGGCGGCGATCGCCGCGTTACTGGCCACGGTGCCGAGTTTGCGAAGATCGCCTCCAGGCGAGATGTTGAACAGTACCGAGGACGTGGCAGCGGTCCGATCCTCTGATGCGGTGGCGAGTGTGCGCCGATCTGGTGAGATCGCGATCTGGGCTACGGATCCTGAGGCTGGATCGCTGGTCCGGGTCAGTAGGCGCGGCTTCGTGCCGAAAAGAGACCACACTGCAATGCCGGCCTCGCGTGAGCCGGTAGCAAGGAGA
Source organism: Frankia sp. AvcI1 (assembly GCF_001420875.1). Classification (NCBI taxonomy): domain Bacteria; kingdom Bacillati; phylum Actinomycetota; class Actinomycetes; order Frankiales; family Frankiaceae; genus Frankia; species Frankia sp. AvcI1. The sequence continues at coordinate 28,156 of NZ_LJFZ01000030.1, forward strand.
TCTCCGTCGTCGAGGAAGGCCACTGCGCGGACCTCCTCCGGGAGAGGCGGCGTTACGGCGCGTAGGTGCGGATGGGCGCGATCCGTGAAGTCCCAAACACTGGCTCTGCCATCGTCGGCGGCGAGTGCGAGGGTGTGCCCGTCGGCGGCCAGCGCGATGTCGTTGACGTGGCTGTCCACAGTGATCGCCGCTGTCACCGTGGGCCGGCGGGAGTTGGCGACGTCCCACACGACGGTGCGGCCGTCGTCGCGTCCGGCGCCGATCAGGTAGATGCCGTCCGGCGTGAACGTGAGCGCCGAGAGCAAACCCTGGTGCTCACGCATGGTCGCCCTGAGTACCGGACGGGCGGGGTCGCTGACGTCCCACAGGTAGACCAGCCCGGCGGTGCCGTGGGCGCCCTGGTCCCAGGAGGCGCTCGCCATGAGCCGGCCGTTGGAGGTGACCGCCAGCGCGGTGACCATCTTCGGGTGCTTGCTGGTGGCGCCAGTCCTGTACGGCTGGGCGAGCGTCGTGAGCAGGCTGGCCCGGGTCGCGTCGGTGGGGTCGAGGGCCATCGCCGCCGCGCCGAGCCGCAGCGACGTTCGCAGGTCGCTGCTACGCAGGGTGTCGGCCTGCGCGGTCAGGCCGCGGGCCGTCGCGACCCGGCGTTGGTGCAGGGCACTGCGCCACTGCGCCAGCGCGAGGCCGGACGCGAGCAGCGACAGGACGAGCAGGACTGCCAGTCCGGTGAAGACGCCGCGACGCACGAGCGTCCGGCGGCGCTCGGCATTCTCGCTCGCGGCGAGAAAGTCGCTGGCGATCGCGCCTAGAGTCCGTCTACCGGCCGCGGTGTCGTCCGCTGAAACTGCTCTCCCGGTCGGCCGATGGCGTTCGCGTGAGGCGCTGCCAGCGGGGGAGAACCGCTCGACGGCGAGAGCGAGCCGGTTGCCGCGGTACAACGCGGCGGGGTCGCGGCCGTCCATCTCCCAGGAGTGGGCGTCCTCGGTGAGGCGCAGTTCGACCAGCGTTCCCGCCCGGTCCTCGTCGATCCAGCTCCGCAGCGTCGGCCAGGAACGGATGAGTGCCTCATGCGCGATTTCGACGGTGTCCCGATCGACGGTGACCAGCCGCGCGCTGGGCTCGGCGAAGGCGGCGAGGATCACTCCGGCCCGGTCGGGGTCGNCATGTTCGGACAGCAGGTCCGCCCGGTCCCGACTGCGACGGATGTCGTCCGAGCCCCCGGCGGTGACCCGGACCATCCCGAGCATCAGGCCGCGGGCGACCACGCGGTCGGCTTCGCGCAACGCCTGGTACACGCGGTCGGCGGTGGCCGCGATGGCGCCGTCAATACCGCCGGTGGCCTGGTAGCCCCGCACGGTCAGGAGGTCGCCGGACCTGTTCTGCCAGGTGGCGCGAAGCGCGTGCGCGAGCGGCGGGAGCGCCCCCGGGTCGTGTTTGGTGCTGCGGGCATGCATGCCGATGTCGCGCAGCAGCAGTTCGACGAGCCCCGCCTGCAACCCGAGGCCGACCTCGCGGGCCGGCCCCTCGATAGCGTGGCGGACCTGGTCCTGGCTCATCGGCCCGACGACGACGAGCCCGTCCTCCAGGGCGTCCCNCAGTTCGGGGAACTCGGCGCAGCGGCCATAGAAGTCCGCCCGGACCCCGATCAGGACGACGGCGGGGGCCGGTCGCCCCGCGGCCACCGCCTCCCTGCCGGCTGGCGCGTGAGCTGCTTCACCTGGCGTCGCGACGGCGATCAGCGCGCGCACGAACGCCGTGCGGTCCGCCTCATGAATCGACTCGTCGAACAGCTCGTCAAACTGGTCGACGATCAGCAGGAGCCGGGGATCCCGGTGACCGACGTCAGGCCGGTCCGACGGGTTCAGAGAATCCGACGGCGCGTGCGGGTATGAGGGGTCCACCGTCGAGTGCGGCTCCTTGCCGCCGTCCGCCGAGGCGCGCCTGCCCAGCGTCGCGCGGGCCAGCTCGCGGGCTGTCGCGGGGTCTGCGGCGAGCCGCGCGCGCAGCTCGGCCGCGTCAGCGCCCAGCACCTCGGCGAGGGGCTCGGCCAGCGCGTCCAGAGGGTCGACCCGGAGCCGGATGGTGAGCTGTGGCCAACCCGATGATCCGGCGAGGGCGGGAACACCGGCACGCAGCGCGGGCACGACACCGGCACGCAGCAGCGAAGACTTCCCGGCCCCCGACGGGCCGATGACGATCAATGGTTTTGGTTCGGTCAGCCGTTCGCCAATCCGGCGAAGGACGTCGGCGACCAGATCGTCGCGGCCGAAGAAGTATCTCGCCGAGGCAGTGTCGAACGGCTCCAAGCCTGGGTATGGGCAGATCTCCTCGTCATGGGGGGTGCCCTGCGGGTCCGCGGGCTGCTCGCGGGACGGCTGCTCCTCGTCGTACGGGGGAGGCCGATAGGCGTGGTTCGGGCCGAGGACGAGGTCACCGCCGAGATCCGCGCTGTGCCGATGCGGCCGTGGGTGGCCGGCCGCGGGTAGCGTCCTGGCGAGATGCCGGAAGGCCCGTTCCAACGTGATCCACGGAGGTCCACCGGGCTCACCGGATTGCATGAAGTCGATCAGCGAGNCGGTGAACGCGGTCCGCCGCTCGCCGGCTGGGGCGAGCGCTCGTGAGTTCCGGGCCGCCGCCGTCAGCAGAAACCCAGCCTGTGCCCCAGCGAAACCGTAGACGTCGTCCGCACCGGTGACCTGCGCCGGTGTGGCTCGGGCGGAGAAGCAGCAATCCAGGATGACCACGACAGCCCTCGCCGAAGACCGGGAGAGTGCATCCTGAACAATGCGGTACGGCAATGCCTGGTACTCGGGCGGTAGGTCGTCGTTGTTGAGGTCGATGGTCGCATGCGTCGCCAGGTACAGCTCGCCCCGGGCATCGACGAGACCGTGTCCGACGTACCAGACGACCAGGACGTCAGTCGCTTCCCGCGCGGCGATGGTGAGTGCCGAACCCACGTCATGAGGCCACGCCGGATCGAGGATGGTCGTGATCGATGTGGGCGGAACTCCGCAGTCGGTCACCAGGGTTGTCACGAGATCGCCGATGGTGGTCGACACTGGCGGCAGATCGGGCAGCAGCGAGCCCGGCCGGTGACTCGCGGCGCCAACCACGAGGATCCGGCTTCCCTCACCCGCCAGATCAGCGCTCGTCCAACGTCGACTCGCCANGCCCAGTTCCCCATTTTCATGAGCACGTCAGGTGTCGGGCAGGCCCGCGAAATCCCGTCAGGTATCAACCTGAGGCAAGCAGTGGACAGCGCGAATATGCAACGTGTCCGATCGGAGACGAACGCTATCACGAGACCGCCGACACCGATCCGTACCCCCGGTTCCGTCCGGGAAGGCCCAACTCGCGACCCATCTGGGCGCTGTTCTGAGTGCGGCCCGGGAGAACAGTGCGGCCATCGGCTCCGGTCCCAGCCGCCTGCGGGCCCTCGTCAACCCGCCCGACGCCGGTGAGACGCAGCGCGGTGATGGCGATGTTGCGCAGGCTGGCCAGTACGCGGGGGCCGTTGCCGGTCCTGGCTTGGCTGAGGTCCTCGGTGAAGGTGACGTCGCGGACAGCAGGCCGGCGCGGACGGGCAGACCGTGCCGGTCAACCCGCGCGCCCCGGAGCCGGACAGGCTGTTCGAACACTCCCGCCGNCAGTACGTGATCGACATCGGTGCGGGAAGCGGTGCCGCCGCGGTCTACATCGGCATCACCTACCTACTGCTGCGTCGCCTGGACCCGAAGAAGGGCAGGAAACGACGGCGGGCCCCGCAGACCGCCGGTCCGGCGAAATAGCGGCGCGTGAGGCGCGCGAGGCGCGCGATCGTCGTCGCGGCCTCGCGCAGCCGGTCGGGCGGGCCGCCCGTTCGGGTGGAGAACCGGAAGTTCGGAGGTTCGGCCCGCCGGCCGGCCGTCACGGCTGATCTGATCGTCCGCGGACGTCGTCCCGGGCGGGGTGACGACCCGCGTTGCTCGTTCCGCGTCATGGAACATGCTGGTGGCGGGCCGTGAGCCGAGCCGAAACACCGGCGGCGGTCGGGCCGGTCACGGGCGGACCGGCCGGCAATAGGACGTTGTGCGCCTGGCCCGGGTGCCGGAGTTCCCCCGATTGTGGGTCGTCAGNCAGGGTCGGGGCAACCGGTGCGTGGATAACGTGACCAGCGCCGGCAGGTTTTCAGCCGGTGCGCCGAGCCGCGCGGCCCGGGGCCGTCTATCCGTCGGGCCCGTTCCCGCCGACGGTGACGACACATTCATTGTGGGCTGCCCGGCGGCGGTCGTGACACCCGTCGCCGGGACCGCGCGCGCCACCGCCGGCAGCGGCAACACGATCGGGAGTGGAATGTGACACTCGTGCACGATACGCCGGCCGGGCATTCGGACCCGCCGGTGGACGAGGCCCCGCCCAGGGTCGTGAGGAACCTGTTGCAGTACGTGCGGACGACGTCCCACAAGGACATCGCCCTGATGTACTTCATCGTCTCGCTGCTGTTCTTCGCGTTCNCCGGAGTTCTGGCGATGTTCNTGNGGGCCGAGCTCACCCGGCCGGGCCTGCAGTACATCTCGAACGAGCAGTACAACCAGCTGTTCACGATGCACGGCACGCTGATGCTGCTGATGTTCGCGACGCCGATCGCTTTTGNGTTCGCGAACTACCTGGTCCCGCTACAGATCGGCTCGCCGGACGTGGCGTTCCCACGGCTGAACGCGTTGTCGTTCTGGTTCTGGTTCTTCGGCAGCCTGACGGTCACCGCGGGCTTTCTCACGCCGAACGGTGCCGCCTCCTTCGGCTGGTTCGCCTATGNGCCGCTGTCGAACACCGCCTACTCGCCGGGTGTCGGCAGCGACCTGTGGGTGGTGGGCCTGACGGTCTCCGGTCTGGGCACCATCCTGGGCGCCGTCAACTTCATCACGACGATCCTGTGCCTGCGGGCGCCCGGCATGACGATGTTCCGGCTGCCGATCTTCTGCTGGAACCTGCTGGTGACGTCGATCCTGGTGCTGATCGCCTTCCCGGTGCTCGCGGCCGCGCTGCTCGCCCTGGAGGCCGACCGCCGGTTCGGTACGCACATCTTCGACGCCAGCAACGGTGGTGCCATCCTCTGGCAGCACCTGTTCTGGTTCTTCGGCCATCCCGAGGTCTACATCATCGCGCTGCCCTTCTTCGGGATGATCACCGAGATTCTCCCGGTGTTCTCCCGCAAGCCGCTGTTCGGCTACAAGGGGCTGGTCTACGCGACCATCGGCATCGGGGCGCTGGCGATCGCCGTGTGGGCGCACCACATGTACGTCACCGGCGCGGCGCTGCTGCCGTTCTTCGCCTTCCTCACGTTCCTCATCGCGGTGCCGACCGGGGTCAAGTTCTTCAACTGGATCGGCACGATGTGGCGCGGGCAGATCACCTTCGAGGCGCCGATGCTGTTCGCCGTCGGCTTCCTGGTGACGTTCCTGTTCGGCGGTCTGACCGGTGTTCTGCTGGCCAGCCCGCCGATCGACTTCCACGTCTCGGACAGCTACTTCGTCGTCGGCCACTTCCACTACGTCGTCGCCGGCCTGCTGTTCGCCGGTTTCGGCGGGGTGTACTTCTGGTTCCCGAAGGTCACCGGTCGGATGATGAACGAGCGGCTCGCGAAGATTCACTTCTGGACGATGCTCGTCGGCTTCCACACGACCTTCCTGGTCGATCACTGGCTCGGCGTCCGGGGCATGCCGCGCCGGTACGCCGACTACAGCCCGGCCGACGGCTTCACCNCCCTGAACACCATCGCCACCGCCGGCAGCTTCGTGCTGGCGCTGTCCACCCTGCCGTTCCTGTACAACCTCTGGTCGTCCTACCGGAAGGGTCCGATCGTCACGGTGGACGACCCGTGGGGCTACGGAAACTCATTGGAGTGGGCGACGTCCTGCCCGCCGCCGCGGCACAACTTCAAGACGTTGCCGCGGATCCGCTCCGAGCGGCCCGCGTTCGACCTGCACTACCCGGAGGTCGTCGGCCTCGTCGACTACCACGCGACACCGGAGCTCGGCGGCGCGCACACCCAGCTCCCACGGCGCAAGGAATAGGAACCACGCACCCGCACCCGCACCCGCACCCGCACGCCACCGAACCGCCCCGGCTTCCCACGAACCCGGGGCGGTTCAGGTGTCGCCCGTCAGTGCCAGCCGCCGGGCCCAGCCGCCGGGCCCAGCTGCCGGAGTCAGTCGTCCGGAGTCAGTCGTCGAAGTCGACGCTGACGAGCCGGGCCTGGCGGAATGCGGCGAGCCGCTCGGCCTGGTCGGTGATCGACGCGCGTAGGGCCGGTGGGACCGGCCGCCACGGGGTCACCAGCAGCCGCAGCTTCGCGCCCGACGCGCGGGGGCGCCACAGGCCGGCGATCTCGCCGTCCACGAGCACGGCGCCGGGGCGGCCCAGCACCGGCCACAGGGCCTTCGCCCGTGCCTGATCGCCGACCAGCACCGACCTGTCCCGGGCCTGCAGGAACAGGTCGAACGGCCCCAGCAGGCGGACGGTGCGCACCGGCCCCGCGGCCAGCCGCTTTTCGTCGGCGGCCAGCACCCACCGGGACTCACCGCCGACGGCCACCTCGACGGCGTCCGCCGGCCAGCGGGCCTTCACCTCCTTCACCGGGGAGTCGAGGAGCTCCGCCACCTGCTTCGGGGTCGCCGGGCCGAGCAGCCGTAGGCAGGCGCGGACGACGTCGAACCGCTCGGGCACCGAGGCGGCGCGGGTGAACCCGGGAAGGGGCTGCAGGACCGGGGGAGAGGTGCCGGCCGCCAGCTCCAGGCCGGCGCGCAGCGCGGCCAGCCGGAACGGCTGCTCGTAGAGGTGAGTGGCCTGACAGGACCGGCAGGCCCGCAGGTACGGCTCGTCCATCACCTCCGCCAGCCGGCCCGACACCTCGCCTTTGCCCATCGGGCCGGTGACCAGCTCGCGCATCGCCGCGGCGACGACGTCCAGCGCGGTCAGCGGGCTGATGCCGGCGGCTCGCAGCGGCTTGGCCGCATCGAAGATGCGTCGTGCGGCGTCGACCTCGGAGAAGGGCTCGACGGCCGCGGCGACGGCGGGCAGATCGCCTCGGCGGTAAAGGTGCGGTGCCCCGCGCAGCGTCCAGACCGTCGCGAGCTCGTCGCCGCCCTCGGCCGGAACGTCGACCCCGCGCACCGCCAGTGCCCACCGGCCGCCGTCGGGACCGGTGTCCTGGACGCCGAAGTCCAGGACGGCCGCGTCGGCCAGCGCGGTGGACGCGCTGTCGAGCTGCTGGGCGCGCGCCCGGAAGGCCAGGACCTCCGCCCGCGTGACCGCGTCGACCATGGGACCAGGGTAGACGCGGCCTCCGACAGTTCGGGCGTCCATCGCGAGGAGGGCCTGCGTCGTCTTCCGCCGGACTGCTCGAGGGAAAATCGTCATGTCCGAGTCGCGAAGACGGTTCTGATCGCCGGCTCGCTCGCCGACGCGGGCGCGGAGATCGCCCTGGCGGACATGCTCGACCTGGCGGCGAGTTGCGCAACCGCGGTCGCAACGGCTACACCGTCCAGCACCTGCGCTCGGTCGGAGCCCGACACGGCCGGCGACCGGGTGAACATCGCGATGAGCGGCACGTTTCTCCCCTACCGCCACTCCTGACAGCTGCCGATCAGCGGGGCGGGTTCGGGGACCCCCGCTGAGGTGCGGTCCCGCGACAGCACGTCCTCCGGTGGCGACCCCGCCGATCGGACGTCACGTCGGGATCGAGTGGTTTGGGTGACTGTGTCATCCTGTTCGGGTGACGGGCGGGGGCGATGGTCGCGCTCTCGATGTCTTCGTGTCCTGCGCCGCGGACGGGCTCGGCTGGGCTGAGTGGATCGCGGCGACGCTGGAGGACGCCGGGCATCGCGTCCAGCTCGGCGCCTGGGATGCGGTGCCCGGCACCCATCGGGTTTCCTGGCTGGACGGGGTGACGCGGCGGGCAAGCCACACCATCGCGGTGGTCTCGGACGGCTACCTGGACTCGCNGACGGCGCCGGCGGAGTGGGGCGCGGCCTGGTCCCCGCGGATCATGGGCGGCGAGCGCCGACTGCTGGTCGCGCGGGTGACGGACCGGCCGATTCCCGGCCTGCTCGGCCAGCTCGTCCCGATCGACCTGATCGGCCGCAGCCCGCTCGCCGCGCAGACCATGCTGCTCGCGGCGACGCGCGGTGAGGCACCGCCCGGCGAGGCGGGGCGGGGCGCGGTGGGGTGGGGCGAGACGGCGCGCGGTGGGGCGACTCTCGGTGAGGCGGGGGACGGTCGGAGGCTCCCGGACCGCCAGGGCGCCTCTGGCGGGGTGGTGTTTCCCGGGGAGTTGCCGGCGGTGTGGAACGTGCCGCGGGTGGCGGCGCGGTTCGTCGGTCGGGCGCCGGCGCTGGGCCGCCTCGACGAGGCGATGGGGCGTGACGGCGGGCTGGTCGCCGTGACGGGACTGGCGGGAATCGGCAAGACGCGTCTGGCCGTCGAGTACGTCCACCAGCAGCGGAGGGGGTTCGACGCGGTGTGGTGGGTGCCGGCGGGGCGCCCGGAGCTGGTCGGTGAACGGGTGCGGGCGCTCGCCCCCGCCCTCGGCCTGCCGGCGCAGGCGGAACCGGCGGCGGTCCTGGCCCGGCTCGATGCCGCGGACGGCCGCTGGCTGCTCGTCCTCGACGACGCGGCCGGCCCCGGCGAGCTGCCCGGCTGGCTGCGGGCGTCGAGCGGGGCGGGTCGGATCCTGGTGACGTCGCGCATCGACGGCTGGGATGACGCCGGGGTGGTCGTCCCACTCGGGCCGATGGAACGGGCGGAGTCGGTGGCCCTGCTCACCGACCGGCTCCCGGCGGTCGAGCGGACCGTCGCCGGACGGATCGCGGACCGGCTCGGTGATCATCCCCTTGCTCTCGATCAGGCGGCGCATCGCATCCGCGAGGCCCGGGCGCCGGCGGAGACGTACCTGGCGGCGTTGATCGAGCGGCCGGCGGTCGTGCTCGGGCAGGGCGAGGTGCCCGGCCGGCCCGGGGTCACCGCGGCGACGCTGTGGGCGGAGCCGTTGCGCCGCCTGGAAGCGGACGCGCCGGCCGCCGGTGAGCTGCTGCGTCTCGCGGCGCACGGCGACGGCTCCGCGCCGCTGCCGCTGCGGCTGCTCGCGGCCGACCCGGAGGCGATCGACGGCGGGGCGCTGCGCGCGGTCGCGGGCGACCCGCTGGAGCTGGCCGACACCGTGGCGACCCTGGAACGGTCCGGTCTCGCCCATCGGGACGGCTTCGCGTTGGCCGTGCATCCCCTGGTCCGCGCGGCCGTTCGCGCCGACACGAGCGCCGAGCACGCCGACNGGCTCGCCGCCACGCTCGGCCGGACGCTGCACGCGACCCTGCCCGAGGATGTCATCGCCAACCCGCAGGCCTGGCCGGCCTGGCGCGAACTCCTCCCGCACGTCCTCGGCACCGTCGAGGCCACCGACTCCACCGCCGACACACCCCACACCGCCTGGCTCGCCGAGCACGCCGCCGCCTACCTCACCGAACAGGGCCACCCGGAGCAGGCCGAGCCGCTGGCCGCCCGGGCGGTCGCCGCCCACGAACGCCTCGACGGCGCCGACCATCCCGACACCCTCACCGCCCGCGAAACCCACATCCGCGCCGCCCTCAACGCCGACCACCTTGCCGTCGCCGGCCCGCTGGCCGAACGCAACGCCACCGACCGCGAACGCCTCCTCGGCCCCGACCACCCCGACACCCTCACCAGCCGCGAAACCCTCGCCCGCGCCTACCAGCAGGCCGGCCACCTCGACCACGCCACCGACCTGTTCCAGCAGAACCTCGCCGACCGCCACCGCGTCCTCGGCCCCGACCATCCCGCCACCCTGGAAAGCCGCCACCGCCTCGGCGCCGCCCTCGACGACGCCGGCCGCGGCGACGACGCAACTCGCATCCTGCGACCCACCCTCACCGACCGCGAACGCCTCCTCGGCGCCGACCCCGTCGACCCCCTCACGACCCGCCACCAACTCGCCGCCACCTACCGACGCATCGGCGCCACCGGCGACGCCGTCGCCCACGCCGAACCCACCCTCACCGCCCGCGAACGCGTCCTCGGCCCGGACCACCCCCACACGCTCGACAGCCGCCACCAACTCGGCGTCACCTACCGCCAGGCCGGCCGCGTAGTCGAGTCCGCACACGAACTCGACGTGGCACTTACCGGCCGCGAGCGTGTTCTAGGACCCAACCATGCCCGCACCCTCGACAGCGTCCACGCCCTTGCCCGCACCCATCGCTCAGCCGGACGTCCAGACATGGCCGTGTCCCTNTTCGACCGTGCCCTGACCGGACGTGAACGCGTTCTCGGCCGCGACCACCCAAAGACCACTCGAAGCAGGGAACAGCTCGCCGTGGCCTACCTCGCTAACGGCCGACCGGGCGACGCTGCCCCTCACCTCGAACGTGTCCTCGACCGCCACGAACGTCTCCTCGGCCACGCGGACCCGCGCGCCATGGAGGTCCGAGGCAAGCTCGCGACTCTTTATCAGGCGACCGCGCAGCCCGAGGCGGCTCNCCACCACCTCGAACGCCAGCTCGCCACACGNGCCCGAAACGACGGCGTCGCCGACGAACGAACCCTGCGCACAGCCACCGGCCTCGCCGAGGTGTGCCGCCAGACCGGCCGGCTAACCCAGGCCGTGGACCTCGACGAACGCGTCCACGCCATCCGGACCCACACTCTCGGTCCGGACCATCCCGAAACCCGCGCCAGCCGGACCACACTCGCCGACACCTACCGCCAAGCCGGCCGGCACGCCGACGCCGCGCCCCTCTATCGCGACGCTCTTACCGACGCCATGCGTGACCACGGCCCCTATCACCCTGACACGATTCGCTTCCGCCGCGCTCTCACCGACACCACCCGCCAGTCGGACGCCAACAGGCCACCCGCAGCCGAACGGCCACATATGCCCGAACGGCCGCCGTCTACCGAAGCCGGCTACTCCCGTCTGGGCCCTTAACCAGCCGGCTATGGCTGCCCGTCAACGCGTCTCCGGGGACCCGTTGCCATCACCGTCCGGGGAGTCCGCCTCCGCCTCATCGGACGAACGGTCGAGCCTCCCTAACTTGTCGAACAGACGGGACCTCGAATCGTCGCCAGCACGCCACTCACGCGTCGCGCGATCCCTTTCCCNCTCTTCACGAGCCTGCGCCTCCCGCGCATCCGAGTCTGCCTTCAGCTTGTCCACCAGCTCGGCCATCGTCTGGTCAAGCTCTCGCTGCTCCAACTCGAATTCGTGTTCATCAAAGAGGCGATTCGCCAGGTCGTTGTCGTCGCGGGACTGCCAGGTGCGGGTGAACGAGCCGTCCCAGTCGACCGGGCGTAGCGGCGGGTGGGCCGCGGACGACGCATCCGGCGGTTCCGCGGAACCGCCCCGCGGTGGATCGGCCGGCTCGGGGCCGGCGCCACCATGGTCGGCCGGCGGGGACGGGACGGCGTCCCGGTCGGCCTCGGGAGCCTCGTCGGGGCCGGGGTCGGTCGGGGAACTGGACACGGAGATCCTCCCTGTGGCTGGCACCGCCGGTAATGATCCCACTGCGGCCGGTCTGTCGGGCGGCCGAGGGTCAGACGGACGAGGGGCGGTCGGNGTCGGCCTGGACTGACGAGAGGGCCCGGGGTTGCGGGCGGGGAGCGCTGCGGGCGGGGCGAGTGCTTCGGGTGCGGGAGGAGTGCTGCGGGCGGGGGAAGTGCTGCGGGTCGGGGGAGTGAGGGGTCGGGGGAGAGAGGGTCGGGATCGGCACGTGGCTGCGGCGCGGNTGCTGGCTGGGTCCTCGTCGTGNCCGGCGACCTGCGGGACCCCGCGATGGTTCGATGGGACGCGTGACGTCTTCACGATTCACCCCGCCCGGCCCGTTGCTGATGAGCGGGGCCTTCCTGGTCAGCGGGGTGACGCACCTGGTGCGTCCCNCCGTCTTCGAGCCGCTGATCCCCCGGGCGCTGCCCGGTCCCCGGGCGGTCGTCTACGCCAGCGGCGTCGCCGAACTGGTCTGCGCGGCCGGGTTGCTGACGAAGGCCCGGTGGGCGGGACCGGCCAGCGCCGCCCTGCTCGTCGGGGTGTGGCCGGGGAACCTGCACTCGGCGCTCGACGCGACGGCCAAGGCCCGCCGCAGCGGCGGCCGGCCCCGCGACGTCGCTCGGGCCGCCGCCATGTGGGCTCGCCTGCCGCTGCAGATCCCGATGATCCGCGCCGTTCTGTCCAGCTCCCGCCGCGCCGCCTGACGAACCGTCGCTAACCTCCGACCCCGACCCCGACCCCACCACAGCCCCGGCCCCGGCCCCGGCCCTGATCACAGCCCCGGCCCCGATCACAGCCCCGGCCCGGGGGATTGATCACGTGCTCCGAGTCCGGCTCCGGGAGACCCGGCCTTGACGATCGTGGCGGTCCCTACAGGCTGGGCTGCGCGACGTTTCGGTGCTGGGTGATCCACGATCCCGCCGGGCCGTTGAGCATGCGGGCCCGGTGGAGGCGGNGGTGGAACAGCGCGACGAGCTCGGCGTCGTGGCGGCCGTCGTCGGCGAGGACGAAGTCCTCCAGCTCCCGCTNGCCGTTCGCCCAGGACCGCGGGCGCCGACCGATCAGGGCGGCCGTGTCGTCGAGGTCCGCGGCGACGACCGCGGCCCCGATCTCGTCGATCCGCTGCAGGTGTCGGGCGAGCCGCACGGACATGCGGTTGTGGTACCGCTGCGCGCCGGCGCCGAGGTCCTGCCGCTCGAGGGAGCGGGTCAGATGNCGGTGCGCCGGGCCGTAGGCCGACCCNACCGGCTCGGGTTCGTCCACCTCCACGANGTCCACCCCGACGACGGTGGCGATTCCCTCGAGCGCCATCAGGTTGGTCTCGATGCACCAGTGCAGGTTGAGCATGTAGTCCGTGCCGGGCACCGGGTCGGCGAGCACGGAGTGGAACTCGAGCTGGTTCGACAGGGCCCACAGAATGTAGTGGTAGTGGACGGCCTGGAGGTCCACCGCGGTGCCGCTGCGCTCCTCGTAGCGGCGCATGAGGGGGGCGAGGTCGCCGAGGGCGACGAACGGGCTGCGCACCCACATGCCCCCGAGATCCTGCATGGGGTCGCCGACGTGCCCGAACTCCAGATCGAGCAGCGCGGTGATGCGACCGTCGGAATGCAGCAGCTGGCCGGCGTCCCAGACGATGGCCGACTCGCGGCCGCGGGAGTCGGGACGATGCCGTGACAGCCAACCCAGCACGAACTCCTGGAAGGGGTCGGGCCGCTTCTTCAGCTTCCGGTAGGCACTGTCCTCGAAGTGCCGCAGGCCCACCGCGCCGGGATCCTCGCCGGGACCGGCGCGCACGATGCCCGCGTCGACGAACGGCGCCACGTCGAGCGCGTGCAGCCGGACGAGAATGTCGATGTAGTCCTCCATCGCCCGGCGGCGTTCGTCGTCCGGCACCCCCTCGAAGGAGTCCCNTCCCTCGACGCGCGCCATCACATACGCCCGGGGCTCCTCCGACCAGCCGTACACGGCCGGCACCGGAATGCCGTGCTCCTGCAGGACCGACTGGAAACGCATCTCGTGCCGGAGCGGGAACGCCGACGGCGAGTCGACCCGCTCGCCCCGCACATACAGGGGCAGGATCTCGCCGTCGCGTTCGACGTCGACCCACCAGGCCGGGCGCCACCGCGCCTGCCGCTCGATGCGGACGACCTTCCCGCCCACCTCACGTTCCAACCAGCCGGTTATCCACTCGCCGTGTCCTTCGCCGGATGCAGACAACCCGACCTCCCCGCTTCATCGCGAAAGGTCATCATGAGCGTCCTGGCACCGGATGTCACGCCGGATGNGCGCATCACGGATGGACCTGTCCGAGTGCGCAGGGGGTTCAGGCCCCCGCCGAAGAGGGTGTCCAGGCCCCTCGTGGCGGTGNCCGGGCGCCACGAGTCTGAGGGNCATGACGCAGACGCCTCCCGCGACGGCCGCCCCGCCCGGACCCCGGCACTCCCCGCAGCGCGCGCTGGCCCCCGACCTGGCCCGCGGCGCGATGCTACTGTTTATCGCGCTCGCCAACGCCGGGAACTGCGCCTTCGCCGGCCAGCCCGGCATCGACAGCACGCCGCATGGCGCGGAGCGGGTCGTGGACTTCCTGATGATCACGCTGGTGAACAGCCGGGCGTACCCGGTCTTCGCGGTCATGTTCGGCTACAGCCTCGTCCAACTGGCCCGCCGCCGGGCGACCGATCCCGACGGCGGACGGCGCATTCTGCTGCGCCGCAACGCCTGCCTCGTCGGATTCGGCTTCGTGCACGCGACGCTGCTCTACTTCGGCGACTTCCTCGGTGCCTACGGCATCGTCGGCATCGTCGCGACCTGTGTCCTGCTCCCTCGAGGCGACCGCTTCCACCGGCTCGTGCTCTGGCTCTGGGGGATCCAGACGCTGGAGGCGGCGGCCGTCGCGGTGGCGGTCGTCCTGCGGTGGCGACGGGGACCTGCGACGCTGACCAACGCGGCCGACCCGTCGCTGGCGGCGTCGTCCTACGGGCGCTCGGTCCTCGACCGGCTCGCCGAGTGGCCCGTCCACACCGCGACCGTGATTCCCTTCATCGTCATCGTCTGGCTGGGCATCTGGGCGGCGCGGCGGCGCATCCTCGAGGACCCGGCCGCGCACCGGCCGCTCCTGCGTCGGGTCGCCTGCGCCGGCCTGGGTGTCGCCATCGTCGGCGCGCTGCCGTACGCCTTCGTTTCGGCCGGTATCGCGCATGTCGACGCGGGTACAGTGCACCGCATGTCGTGGCTCCACGCGGTCACGGGCGAGTATGCCGGCCCCGGTTACGTGGCCCTGTTCGGCCTCGCGGCGGCACGACTGGCCCGGCCGCGGCACCCACGCTCGGATCGGGCCGTGCGCTGCGTGGACGCCGTGGCGGCGCTGGGACAGCGGTCGCTGACGGCCTACCTGGCCCAGTCGGTGGCGTGGCTGGCACTGTTCTCCCGGTGGGCGCTCGACCTCGGCGGTTCCACCTACGTCGCCACCGTCGCCGGCCTGCTCGTCTGGACCGGGTCGGTGGGGTGGGCCTACGCGATGGATCGGCGCGGCCGCCGGGGGCCGGCCGAGACGGTGCTGCGCCGCATCGCCTACGGCGTCCCCGCGCGACCCGCGCACCGGGCGGTGTGAGGTGAGCGGGACGGCGGGGCGGTCGACGGCCGACCCGCGGGTCCCGACCGCCCCGGCGGTGGCCGCGGTGTCCGTGGTCGCCGTGGTCGCCGTGGTGGTGTGCGCGGCGGTCGCGATCGCGTGGGCGGTGGCCGGCGGCGGCTACTTCTGGCCTCGATGGGTCTGGTTCGGGGTCGCCACCACCGCTGCCGCCGCGTTCCTCCTGGGTTGGACACGGCGCCAACCGCCGGGCCGGCGGCGCCGACTCGCGGCCGGGCGAGCGGTGTTGGTGCTCATCGTGCCGGTCGACGTGACGGTGTGGGCGCTGTCCGGGGGTGGGTACTTCTGGCCGCTGTGGAGCATCACCGCGTGGTCGATCCTCTTCTGCGGGTATGTCTGGGTGGTCAGCCGCCTGCCGGACAGGCGGGAGCAGGAGCTCACCACCAGGGTCGCCGTCCTGGCGCACACCAGGCGCGCGGCGCTGGACGGGCAGGCCGCGGAACTCGCGAGGGTCGAACGGGATCTGCATGACGGTGCCCAGGCGCGCATGGTCTCCCTCGCGCTCAGCCTCGGCATGGCGGAGGACCTGGTCCGCGCGGACCCCGAGGCGACCGCGCGGCTGCAGCGAGAGGCCCGGTCCACCGCGGTCAGCGCCCTGGACGACCTGCGTACCGTCATGCACAGCATCCACCCCGCGGTGCTTGCCGACCGCGGCCTCGCCGGCGCGCTTCGGGCCCTCGCCCTGGACCTCGCGCTGCCGGTGACCGTCGACGGCGACGCCCCGGCGCAGTTGCCCGCGGCGGTGCAGTCGGCCGCCTACTTCGCCACCGCCGAGTGTCTCGCCAACGCCGTCAAGCACAGCCAGGCCACGGCCGGCGGGATCAGCCTGCGGCACGACGGGGCCGTTCTGCGGATCGTCGTCACCGACGACGGGATCGGCGGCGCCGACCCCGCGGCGGGGCTGGGGCTACGCGGCGTCAGGCGCCGGCTCGAGACGTTCGACGGCCGGCTCGACCTCGACAGCCCGCCGGGCGGGCCCACCGTCATCACGATCACCGTGCCCCACGGTCCGGGCCGCCTGCCGTGAGCCGGCTGCGCATCGTGCTCGCCGAGGATCTGACCCTGCTGCGCGACGGGCTCATCCGGCTGTTCCAGGCGCACGACTTCGAGGTCGTCGCGGCGGTCGACAACGGTCCGCAGCTCGTGCGGGATCTCGTCGCGCTGCGCCCGGACGTCGCGGTGGTCGACGTCCGCCTGCCACCCGGTCACACCGACGAGGGCCTGCGGGCGGCGCTCGCCGCCCGCCAGCAGGTTCCCGGCCTGCCGGTGCTCGTGCTGTCCCAGTACGTCGAGCAGCTCTACGCCCGGGAGCTGCTGGCCGACGGGCTCGGCGGCATCGGCTACCTGCTCAAGGACCGGGTCTCGGATGTCGGGCAGTTCATCGCGGCGGTGCGGCGCGTCGCCGCCGGCGGCACGGCGCTCGACCCGAGCGTCGTGGCGAAGCTGCTCGACAGCCGCCGCCGGCCGCTGGACCGGCTCAGCCCGCGGGAGCGCGAGGTGCTCGCCCACATGGCCCAGGGCCGCTCGAACGCGGCGATCGCGGCCAGCCTGGTGATCACCGAGAAGGCGGTCGGCAAGCACACGGCCAGCATCTTCACCAAGCTCGGACTGCAGCCGTCCGAGGACGACAACCGGCGGGTGCTCGCCGTCCTCGCCTACCTGGAGGGGTAGCGCCTGCCCGCGCCGGGATGCACGGGCCGAGGTTCGGGCCCGTGCGCGCCGCCGACCCGCCCATCCGCAGTGGTCGTGCCGAGGTGTAACCCTGCCGTCTATCTGTACGGGTGAGGCGAGAGATCGGCGACGATGGCGAGCTGTGAGGCGGTGGCGACCGGTGGCGGGTGGTCGGGCGTGGATCCGACGACGCACCCTGGCGGAGGAGGAGGCGGTCGGCGGCACCGGCGGCGGCGCGTCGGGCGACGGCTGTGGCGGCTGTGACGGCGGTGACCTGGGTGGCGAGGGTGGCCGAGCCGGAACCGGCGTCGGAACCGGCCGGGGCGGCGGCGCTGGCGTCGGCGTGTTGTCGCGTCCTGACCCGCCGCGGTTGCGGGTGGTGTCCGATGACGTCTATCCCGGCTGGGAGGAGATCTATCGCGACAACGTGGAGCGGGTGTATAAGATCATGTTCGCGAAGGTGGGGAACCGTCCGGACGCCGAGGACCTGACGGCCGAGGTGTTCATGGCGGCGCTGCGTCCCCTGCGGGTGTCGGCTAGCGTCGGTGAGGTGCGGGCGTACCTGGTCGCGACGGCCCGGACGGTGCTCGCCGCGCACTGGCGGCGCACCCTGGGAGTCGCCGTCACGACGCTCGACGAGGATTTCGCTCAGACGATGTTCGCCACCGTGGGCGCCCCGGTCGGCCCGGCGCGGGACAACCCCGCCCGCGCGGAGGCGATCCTGGCCGCGCTGCCCGACCGGTACGCCCGCATCCTGCGGCTGCGGTTCCTGGAGGCGTGCACGCTGCGGGAGGCCGCCGACGAGCTCGGGATCACGGTCGGGAACGCGAAGGTTCTTCAGCACCGCGCGCTGCGCCAGGCGGCCCGGCTCGGCGACGAGATGACCCCGTGAGCGGGCGGGGACTGCGCCGGTTCGTCGAGGACCTCCTCGGCCACCGGCGGCCCAGGCGGTTCGACGCGGGCCCGCAGGACGCCGCCGCCCTGCGCGCGGCGATCACGCTGCGGGCAGCCCGACCCGGCAGCGACGTGCCGAGCGAGGAGTTCGTCGCCCGGCTGCACCGGCGTCTCGCCGACCAGGCCCTTTCCGACCAGACCAGCTCCCACGAGGCCGCCCGTGACCAGGCCGGCCCTGCCTGGGCCGCCTCGGACCGGGCCGCCTCAGACAGCGCGGCCTCGGACCGGGCCGCGTCGGACCGGGCCGCGTCGGACCGGGCCGCGTCGGGCATCGCGGCCGGCGGTGGGGCGGGCGCGGGGCGGCGACGTGGTACGCGGCGCCGGTTCGTCCAGGTCACCTCGCTCGCGGCCGGCTCGGCGGCGATCGGGGCCGGGGTGGATCGGGCTGTCGGCGAGCGTGGCCCCGGCGGCGGTGACCGGGCGGACCCGGCGGTGGCCGGACCGGAGCCGGCGGCCGGGCCCGGCGGCACCCTGGTTCCCGCGGCCGGCATCTGGCGGACCGTCGCCACCACGCCGGACCTGCCCGAGGGCGGCGTGCGGGCCTTCGACACCGGCACCGTGGTCGGGTTCGTGCGGCGGACCGGCGGGCGCGTCCGCGCGACGTCGGGCATCTGCACGCATCAGGGCTGCCGGCTGGCCCTGGACCCGGCGCAGCAGCGGCTGAACTGCCCCTGCCACCGCATGGCCTTCTCCCTGGCCGGTGAGGTCGTGAACTACAAGATCCGCACCCCGCCGCGCCCGCTGCCCAGCCTCATCGTCCGCGAGGTCGACGGCGTCGTGCAGGTCTACGTGCCCCCCACCCCCACCTGAGCACCCCGGGCGTGCACCCTTCCCGGCGCCTGCACCGCAGCGCCGTCTGCCGGCCCGGTGTCACGATCGGGAACTCGGCGACCCGCCTACATCACGATGCTCGACACCCAGGACACGCCCGCGCTGACCCGCCTCCTCGCGGTCGCGCTCGCCGACGAGGCGGCCCGCCGCACCGCGACGTAGCCGTGTTCAGGACGCCGTCCCGCGCAAGACCGCTCTCATCCTGCGGACTCCTGGCCCTTCGGCCGGGTTCGGCTACTGGTGGAGGCGGACGACGAGCTCGACGCGACGGTTGAAGCGTTGGCCCTCGGGGTCGGGGGAGCCGTCGGGGTTGGCCTCCTCGGCCAGGGGGTGGGTGCTGCCGAGGCCGACCGAGGTGACCGAGGCCGCCCGGGTCCCGTGATCGACGAGGTAGCGCCGGACGGTGTCGGCCCGTCGCTCCGACAGGGTCTGGTTGGAAGCGGCCGATCCGGTCGCGTCGGTGTGGCCGCGCACCTGGATGTCNCCGCCGGCGTAGTGGGAGTTGATCAGCCTGATGGTCGCGTCCAGCGTGTCGGTGCTGCCGATGGCGAAGCTGCCGGTGTCGAACAGGGCGTCACTGTTGAAGATCAGGATGAAGGTCTCGCGGCCCGCGGCGTCGGTGGCGGCGAGGTTCTCGCCGGAGATGCCGGTGAGGTCGACGTCGTCGGGCCCGGGCAGCCGGTAGAGCGAGTTCGCCACCAGCCTCGTCCCGTCCTCCGGGGTGTGCGCGTACTGGCTGAAGTCCCCGCAGGGCAGCCGCAGCACCAGCCCGGCGCCGAAGTCCTGGGTGCCGCACGTGGGGTCGGGCGTGCCGTCGCCGGTGACGTCATGCAGACCGGGCTGCGCTCCGGGCGGCAGCGCCGACGCGGACGGGTCCGCCGACGGCGTGCTCGCCGCCGGCTGGGCTGTCGCGGCGGCGCGCGGCGTGCGCGGGGCCGTCGACGCGTCCCCGCGCGAGCCCGGGGAACCTCCGCACCCACCGGCGAACAGCAACCCGGCCGCGACGGCCACCGGCAACGCAACCACGGTCCTGCGCTTCACACCCGCCCCCACGTGCCTCGATGGGCGGGAGGTTACGCGCGGTCGACCCCGGAAGGTCACTGCTGCCGGATAGCTGACAGAAGCGCGGTACAGCGACGGCAGCCGTGCGTGCTGCCGGTATGGCGACGGCAGCCGCGGCGCTGCGGCGACGGCTGCCGTGCCGAGGCGGCTACGCGTCGTCGCCGGGCGCGACGTCCCAGCCCGCCAGGACGGCGTCCGGCTCCGTGAAGGTGGCGAAGTCGGTCGTCGCACGGAAGGCGGGGAGCTGGTAAAGGGCGCGGGCGTAGGCCCACAGGTGCGGGTAGTCCGACAGCGGCGGCAGAGCCGCCAGGTCGTGGCGGCGGCCGCGGTAGCGGACGAGGGAGACCCACAGGCGCACGTCGGCCTCGGTCAGTTGGCCGCCGACCAGGTAGGGGGCGTCGGCGAGCCGGGTGTCGAGCTTCGCGAACGCGTCGAGCAGCGTCGCGCGGACGTCGTCGTCGTGGGCCGCCCGGTGCGCCCCGTGGTTCACCGCCGGGCCGATCCAGGAGTCGAGCTCGGCGATCTCGGCGCGCAGGTGCTCGGGGTAGGTGTCGGCGCCGTTCGACCAGCGGCCGAACTGGGTGGCGAGGTCGATGCCGAGGCTGGTGAAGTCGTTGGACACGACCTGACCGGTCTGGCGGTCCCACAGCGTCGGGACGGAGACGTGGCCGTCGAAGCCCGGCTCGGTGCGCTCGTAGGCGTCGCGCAGCAGGGTGAAGCCGTTGACCGGGTCCGGGCCGTAGCTCTCGCGGAACCCCCAGCCGCGGGCGTCGCGNCTGCCGTCGACGTAGGAGACGCTGATGACGTCCTCGAGCCCGTGCAACGCGCGTTCGAGCAGGACGCGGTGGGCCCAGGGGCAGAACCAGCCGGAGTAGATGTGGTAGCGGCCCGGCTCGGCCAGGAATCCACTCGACCCGTCCGCGGTGATCCGCCCGGCGAACCGGTAGAGCGGCCGGGTGTCCGNGGGATCGCGGTTGATCGTGTACTCGCCGTAGGTCGCCACGTCGGTCGGGCTGGCGTACACCGGCGTCGTGGTCCCNGTGGCGCTGGTGGTCCCGGTGGCGCTGGTGGTGGTCTGGGAGACGGTGGTGGTTTGGGAGACGGNGGTGGCCTGGGACATCCGGGTCCTCCTNGGGGCGCGGCTGGCGGGGCCACGCCGATCACGGGCCCGCCCTGCTCAAGGCCGACGAGCTCTGCGCTATTCCGATCGGGTGAGCAGAGATACCGGCCGCGGCGGTCTTCGAGGGGGCGACCTTCCCGGCTGCCGGCGGCATCGAGGCGCGACCCGTGGCGGTGCCCTACGGGGCGAGGCGGGCCGGGTCGGCGGGGACGACGCGGAACCTGCCGCCCACGATTCTGCCGTACATCTCCGCCGACATCGGCCCGGGAAACGTGGCCCCGACCGACGTGGGTGAACCGTCGTCGTCGACGAAGACGACGGCGTAGGAGTCCGGCGCGGAGCATCTGCCGCAGAGGGGGGACTCGGCGCGGGTCCAGCCTGCGTCGGGCCGAGCGGGACGGCGGGGCGCTGTCATACCGACCCTGCGCCGGGTCGCAGCGGCAGGGACCGGGCTCTCGCCGGCGCCTCCGCGAAAAGGTGAACTAATTTGCCCTCGCCGAAGAAATGAAATGCCACCTTGNCGGCCTCGGCAAGCCGGTACGTTCTCGCCATGCTCCCCTCCTCGTCCTTGGGAGTGCCGGTTACGGCTGTCACCCGCCTGGGTGCACCTACGACGCTCGCGGATGGCGGCCCGCTTGGCGAGGGTGTGAGAGCCGTCATACTGGGTAAGGAAAGGCCGCTCCGGCGGCCTGACGGCAGTGGGCCACCCGTGGTGCGGGGGAGACCTGGTTGCGTGCGACGATCAGCCGACAATCGGTCGACAATCAGTCGACGAGCCGGTCCGGCCTGGCAGCCCGCGCCCGCTGAGGGGTGTGACAACAAGCAGACCAGGTGGAAAAGTCCGGCGACGAACCAGAACCGAGGACTCCGGGTAGACGATGTGATGGACATGCAACCGTGCCTTGNCACCCTCCTGGCGAGCATCGTCGGGCTGAGGAAGGCGGCCGGGCTGAGCCAGGCCCAGCTCGCCAGCCGGGTCCGCTATCAGCCCAGCTACCTGTCCAAGGCCGAGCGCGGCCTGCTCGGGGTGCCGTCCCAGTCGCTCGTCAGCGCGATCGACGCCGAGCTGAACGCCGGCGGTCGGCTGGTCGAGCTGCGGCGGCACGCCTGGTTGGAGGACAAGGGGAGCCAGGAGGGCATCACCTGGCCACGAGCACTGGAGGAGGTGGACACCACGGATCGTCGACAGCTCATGGTGGGGGGAAGTGCCGCCGCCGTCGGTCCCGCNGCGAGTCCGCAACCGCCCGCAACCGTGCCGTCCCCGGGCGGCGTGGGTCGTCGGGCCGGTGGCGGCGTCAACCTGTCCGGGCGCTGGTGGACGGCGTGGCAGACGTTCCGGGACGGCGAGGAGATTCATTCCTCGCAGGAGGCGGCTCTGGAGCAGGCCGGCACGAAGATCCACATCGAGGCGGTCACCCGCGGCCTTTCCACCGAGGAGGGTGGCTACCTCTGGTGGGGTGAACTACAGATCTTCGACGAAGAGATNATCATGGGTTGGTACGTCAGTTCGGAGGGTCCGGTTCGCTCGAAGGGCTCGCTGTTCCTGTCGTTGAATCCGCACGGCGACCGTCTCACCGGGCGGTGGGTCGGGNTGAGCTACGACGGCATGTTCATCGAGGGGTGGGGTGCCGTGGCCCGGGACGAGCAGACCTCGCTCGCCCTCATCGAGCGGCTCAAGAAGCAGTATCCGAGGGTCGCCTGAGTCCCGCCCTTTGCCCGCCTGGTCGGCGGTGCCGCCGGCCGGTCGGGGTCTCACCCGGTGAAGAAACTCTGGTGGCGCCGAGCTTCGGCGTCGACGAACTCCGCCAGGCCGCTGCGTTCGGCCAACAGGAGATTGGCCTTCGTTCCGCGCACGGAACTCAGCGGGCGCGATCCCAGCTCGGTGACCATCGCGGCCACCAACGCCTCGAACCGGTCGTCGGGAAACACCCGGGCCACCAGCCCGATCCGCCGGGCATCGTCCGCGGTCAGTTTTGCCGGTAGGAAGCAGAGGTCACGGGCCGCGGCCCCACCGAGCGCGCGGGACAACGTCCACGGCAGGCCGAGCTCGCTGGTGAGGCCGAGCTGGGGAAACGCGACGGAGAAACGGGCGCGGGCGGCGGCGACCCGCAGATCGCACGCCGCCGCCCAGGCGAACCCGGCACCGGCGCACCCGCCGTTGACCGCGGCGATGGTGAGCTGCGGCATCTCGTGCAGCAGGGTCGCCGACTGGTAGGCCGCCACCGGCGGGAGGTCGGGGCCGCGGTCGCGGTCGGCGAGCACCGCCGTCAGATCCGCCCCCGGGCAGAACACCCGGCCGGCGCCGGTGAGGACGACGACGGACAGCGTGTCGTCCCGGGCGAGCTCCGTGAGCACGGCGTGCATCTCGATCATCATGGTCGTGGTGACGGTGTTGTGCGCGTCCGGGCGGTGGAACCGGACCCAGGCGACCGGCGCACCGACGCGCACGTCCAGGGTGGTCCAGGGGCCCTGCGCCGGATGCCGCGACGNCTCGGTGGTCATCATCCGTCCAGTCTTCTCGTCCGGGCATCTCCGCGCAGACCGTGCCTGGTCGAGCACCGCTCACACGCCGCACAGGCGGCGCAGGCGGCGGGAGTCCTCGACGGCGTAGCCGTGGCCGTCGTTGTTGAAGTAGGCGTAGACGTCCAGGCCGGCGCGCGCCCATTCGTCGATGCGGGCGGCCCACCAGCGCAGCGCGTCGTCGTCGTAGGAACCGGCGTAGAGGGTCGTGGGGTCGGGGCCGTGCAGGCGCACGTACACGAACGGCGCGGTGGCCCGCAGGACACACGGCAGGCCGGCGCCGCTCATGACGCAGTAGGCCGCGCCGTACCGTTCGAGGATCCGGTAGACCGCCTCGTCGTGCCAGCTCGGATGGCGGAACTCGACCGCCACCCGCATCCACGGCGGCACCCCGGCCAGGAAGTACTCCAACCGGGCGTCGTCGCGGCTCTGGCGTCCGTCGAGCTGCACCAGCACGGCCGCTCGCCGGTCGGCCAGCTCCTGCCAGGCGCCCGCGATCCGACTCGTCCACGCCTCCGGTGCGTAGAGCCGCTTGGCGTGGGTCAGGCCGCGGGACGCCTTNACCGACATCACGAAGCCCGGCGGCAGCTGGCGGCGCCAACCGGCGAACGTCGCGTCGGCCGGCCAGCGGTAGAAACTGGCGTTCAACTCGACCGTGTCGTACTCGGCCACGTAGAGCGCAAGGCGGCGACCGGGCGGCGTCCCCGGCGGGTAGAGCACGCCGTCCCAGTGGCCGTAACTCCATCCCGAGGTACCGATGTGGATCGCGATCGACGCTCAGCCTCCTCAGGTCGATGGGCGCCGTGCCCCGCGCGCGACCGCGATCGCGGCGGGTCAGCCATGCGTCGGATGGAGAACGACCTTGGTCCAGCCGTCCTCGCGGTCGTCGAAGTGGCGGTAGGCGTGGCCGTGGGGGTCATGGGCCTGCCAGCCGACGCATTCGCACCCCTTGTCCGCGCCTTCACCGCCGGTCAGGTCGAGGACCTGCTCGACCGGGTCGCCCAACGCGTCGTCGACCGCGATCGCGCCGATCTTCTCGGCCAGCCGCAACCGGTCGGGGTGGCGGTGTTCGTGCGCCCCTCGTACATGTGCAGGTCGGAACCGCTCCGTGGGTCGTTCTCTTTTCGGTGGGTCGTTCTCTTTCCGCCTCTTTCCGCGGGTCGTACTGTCTCGTGGGCCGTTCTGTCGCTGCGTGGGCCTCCGGTCGGCGACGCCATACCCGGCATCGGNCCGCTAACCCGGCCGTCGAGGCATATCTGCGNGGCGGCCGACATCACCCGGGCCAGGAACCACCTGGGCAGGTACTACAAGAAGACGGGCGACGACGCCCCCCGGGAAGCGCGGTAGGCGGCCGGACCGGCGGAGCTCCCCCGAGGTCGGTCCGGTTGAGGGATCGACCGCCTGCAACAGATCCGATTCGAACGGTCAGGGNACACGGTCGCCCGTGGTGACCTGGGAAATGCGCAGGCGGACCCGNCTATCACGGATGGCACCGGGGTGAATACCGACATTCCGTATCGTTCGGGGTGTTCGGACCACGCTCTCGGCTTCGGCGCAAAATGTCCTCTGACGGGGCATTCCGGAGCAGGCGAGGAGATCGGTGTGGACGGTGATCAGCCGGTGAGCGAGGGTCGATCCTCCGGTGTCCGGGCGGAACGGGCGATTCGGATCACCACGGTGGTGGCGGTGGCGACGGTGGCGGTGGTGGCGGCCTTCGTCTCCTACCGGCACATGCGCGGGGTCGCGATCGCGCACGGGGAGGACGCGATGACGGCGGCGGTGCTGCCGTTCAGCGTGGACGGGCTGATCGTGGCCGCGTCGATGGCGATGCTGGCGGACCGGCGCGCCGGGCGGGACCGGTCCTGGCTGGCGTACCTCCTGCTGGCGCTCGGGGCCTGCGCCTCGCTGGTCGCGAACGTCCTGCACGCCGAACCGACGTTCACCGCCCGGATCATCGCCGGGTGGCCGCCGCTGGCCCTGCTCGGGTCCTACGAGCTGCTCATGCGTCAGATCCATCCGGCCGGACGCCGGGCCGCCGGCGATCCGGTCACGACAACCCTCTCCATCCCCCCGCAACGAGGCCCGACGGCCTCCGTCACCACCGCCACCACCATCGCCACCGCCACCATCGCCGCGCCCACGATCNCCGTTGCCACCGCCGTCGACGGGGCGGGCACCGACCGTCCGGCTGTGGCGCCCCCGCCCGCCGGGCCGGAGGGCGGGGCGGACCGGGTCACCGGGATGGCCCGTGCGGGGGAGCCTGCCGCGGGGACGGCGCACATGGCCGCGGGGCTGGACGCCGGGGCCGACCCGCCCGCTGTGCTGGACGTGGCGATGGTGGTGGACGCGGTGGTCGACCCGCCCGCTGTGCTGGACGCGGGGGTGGACGCGGCCGCCGGGGGAGACGGTGCGGCGGACCCGGCCGCGAAACGTGAGGCGATCGCGCGCACCCTCGACCAGACCGGCGGGTCTGTCACCGAGACGGTCGCGGTACTCGCTGCGCAGGGCATCACGGTCAGCAGGAGCTGGGTCTACCAGGTCCGGAGGAACACCCCGTACGCCGACGTCAACACCGGCCCGCCCACCCGGCCCGCGCGCCGGCCCTCCGTCCGTGGACGGCGCCGCGGCATGGCTTCCGAGCGCACCCTCGTCCCGACCTCCAGCCAGTAGCCGACCCGCCCCGCACCCGGCCGTCGCCGGCGAAGGCCCGAGGGCTGCGACTCGACGGCGAAGTGGACGCGACAGCAGGACCGCTGCTCGTCGATGATCGCTCACGGTCCGGGGCGGCGGAGAGAAACGTGTTCCACCGGGCGCGCGCCGCGGTTCCGCGGAACACCAAGATCATCTAGAGCTGCATAAGGTGCATAAGGGCCAGGCGGGCTGAAGCATCTTCGTGGAACCNAGAGCGGCGCCGGCCAACGAGGTGCTCGCACACGCCGTCCGCTGATGGCGAGCGGGGACGCGGCTACTCCCGCTCGACCCTGCGCAGTCCTTGCTCCGGCGTCCAGGACTCGATGACGAGCCTGGTCGCCTCGGCGTTGAGGTGGGTGAGGACGACCTCGGTGATGTCGGCGACGAACATCTCCCCGTCGGGAGGCTCACTCGTCTCGGCCGTCGTCACCGGACCGGCGGGAACGGCCCGCCCGGCGATCTTCGCCTCACCCGGCCAGTCGCCCTCCCTGCCCTCCTCGGGATGGAAGGTCGGGCCGTGCAGCGCGAAGCGGGGATCCCGGCGCAGGTCCGCGCCCTTGCGGGCGCCGGCCATCGAACCGAAGCGGAGCTCGCCGTCGGCGAACGCGCACTCGATGCCCGAGATGCGCGGCGAGCGATCGGCGCGCAGAGTGGCGATGGTCTTGTGGCGACCGGCGTCGAACAGCCGGCGCACCCGCTCGGCGAACTCCGGTTCCGCCTGCTCGATCGCCTTCCATGCTGGCACGCGGCGCAGCATACCGGCCAAGGCCGATCGGCCATCCCACCCCGGGGGCACAGGAGCGCGTCCGGGGCACAGGCTCGCGCCCTTCACGGCGTCGCTCGGTTTGGGGCCCTCGGTCGGGGTACGGCCGGAATAGTGATGACAGCATGGGAAACGACCGCCCGCCAGGTCGCCGATCGGGTCGCCGGGGTCGCGCGGCGGGAGGAAGCGGAGTACTCCGGCGGCGAGCCGCGCCCGCTGGGCGGCTACCTGGCCACACTGGGAACCTACGGCGGCCTGTGTGCCTCGATGGTCGGGGTCGCCCGGCTCGTCGGGGCGACGCCGCCGCAGCGGGTGAGCGCGGCCGACCTCGCGTTGGTCACCGTCGCGACGCACAAGCTCAGCCGGGTGCTGACCAAGGATCCGGTGACGAGCCCCCTGCGGGCGCCGTTCACTCGGTTCCGGGGCCAGTCGGGTCCGGCCGAGCTGGCCGAGGACGCGCGCCCGTCAAGCGAGGTCCGGCACAGCGTTGGCGAGCTGCTCACCTGCCCGTTCTGCACCGCGCAGTGGGTGGCCACCGGCTTCGTGTTCGGGCTGGTGGTCGCCCCCCGGTTCACCCGGCTGGCCGCCTCGGTGTTCACCGCCGTGGCCGGTTCCGACGCCCTCCAGCTCGCCTATGCCCGCCTGGAGCAGGCGGCCGAATAGTCGGCAGCCGGCCGGGACGGGGCCCGGCGCTCCCCGTCCCGTCCCAGCCGGGCGTCCGAGCCCTCGGCTGGGAACCGGGGGGAGCGGCCACGCCGCTTTCGTCACAACTATGGGCATTGGATCCACCGTTAGGCTTCCGTGGGAATCCGGTCGATCACGAAAAGTCACAGCGCTGGTCGGCGCAGGGATTCTCGACTCGGAGGTACACGGTGCCTGACCTGCTGCGGCTCGACGCCGCCGCCCTCGTTCTCGTCGGCCGGGAGGTCGTGACGATTCCGGACGCCGCGCTGGCCAACCCGACGCCGTGCGCCGGCTGGACGGTGCTGGACCTGGTGCGGCACATGAACTCCGAGCACGAACGGGTCTCAGCGTTGGCGCGCGGCGCGCTGTCGGCCGACGCGGCCGGGGATNAGGACCCGCGCGACGATTTCGCGCTGATCGCGGCCCGCTGGGTCGCGACACTCGAGCAGGCCGGCCCGCAGATCGCCGTCCCGAAGGTCGGCCGCGAGGTTCCCACGCACGAGGTCACCGCGGTGCACTTCGTCGACATGCTGGTACACCGCTGGGACCTCGCCCGGGCGCTGGGCCGCCCGTATGCCGCGCCGGACGAGCTCACTCGTGTCGCGCTGCCCATCGCCCGCAGGATCACCGGGCCGGGCAGCGGACTCAACGGTCCAGGTGGTGTGTATCGGCCGCCACTGCCCGAGGATCCGGCTCTCGACCCGGTCGACAATCTCGCCGCGCTGCTCGGCCGGGATCCGCGCTGGCGCACCGCCTCCTGAACCGTTGCGGCGGGGTCAGCCGCGCGCCACGCCCCCCGACGACCGACTGCCACCGGGTGATCGCCCGGGCCGTGTAACCACCCCGGCTATTGACAACCGCGACGACGGTTGCGGTCCACGAGCCGAACAGGGTGGGCCCCTGGCACTGGCCCGGATGACGGGCCGGAAAGGCAGTTATCCGATGTGGTCTTCTTTCGCGATACGCCGACCTCGGCGGCTGTTCGCGGTCGCCGTTCTGGCGGTGGCCATTCCCGGTCTTGCGGCCTGCGGCGGCGGGTCGGACGGGACCTCGCAGGCCGCGGCGCCTGCATACGCTCCGAGCGCAACGGCGACCTCAGGGGCCGGGGCCTCCGGGGCCGGGGCGAACGGTGGCACGACGCCGACCCCGATGCCGGGCATGGCGGGGATGCCGGGGATGGCGTCGGCTTCGGCGGGCGCGGCGGGTGGCGGTGGTGCGGCGGCGGACGGAAAGCCGGTGTCGACGGCCAGGGTGGCCATTCAGAACTTCGCCTTCTCGCCGGCGACCGTCACGGTGAAGGTCGGCACGACGGTCACCTGGACGAACCAGGATTCCGAGCCGCACACGGTGACCGCGAAAAGCGGGCCGGGCCCGGACTCACCGACCCTCGACCAGGGGGCGACCTACCAGTACACGTTCACCAAGGCGGGCCAGTACGCCTACCTGTGCACCATCCACCCCTTCATGGTCGGCACCGTGGTGGTGACCCCGTGAGCGCCGGCGACGAGCGTGGCCCCGGCGATGCCCGGCCCGGCGATGCGCGGCCCGGCGATGCCCGGCCCGGCGAGGCGGACCGACCGGGTGGCATGAGCCGACGGCAGCTGGCCCGCCACGGCGCGTGGTTCGGGGCGGCGGTGGCGCTTAGCGTCGTCGGCGGCGAGGTGATCAGCTCGGTCGTCGGTGGGACGACGCCGAGCGCCGCGGCGGCCGACGACACCGCCACGCTGCGGTTCGTCCAGCTCAGCGACAGTCATCTGGGCTTNACCGGAACGGCGAACCCCGACGTCACCGGGTCGTTCTCCCGGGCGATCGACCAGGTCAACGCGCTGCCGTACCGGCCGGACTTCGTCATGCACACCGGCGATCTCACCCACCTGTCCACCGCCGCCCAGTTCGACCAGGTCAAGCAGATGCTCGGGGGCGTGCGCGCCGGCAGTGTGCACACCGTGCCCGGGGAGCACGACGCGGTCGGCGACCACGGCCGGGGCTACCTCGCGACCTTCGGCGCCGGCTCCGCCGGGGACGGCTGGTACAGCTTCGACCTCAAGGGCGTCCACGTCATCGCGCTGGTCAACACCCTGAGCCTGGAGCGGCTCGGCCACCTCGGCCCGGCCCAGCTCGACTTCGTGCGCACCGACGTCGCCGGCCTGTCCAGCGACACGCCGATCATCGTCTTCTCCCACATCCCGCTGTTCGCCATGTATCCGGCGTGGGGCTGGGGCACGGACGACGCCGCGCAGGCCCTGAGCCACCTGCGGCGGTTCTCCTCGGTGACCTGCCTCAACGGCCACGTCCACCAGCTGTTCACGAAGACCGAGGGCACGGTGACCTTCCACAGCGCCACGACGACCGCCTACCCCCTGCCCCGGCCCGGGGTCGGTCCGGCNCCGACGCCGCAGACCCTGCCCGCCGGCCGGCTCCAGGCCGCGCTCGGCATCCGCGAGGTCAGCCACGTCCAGGGCCGGACCGCCCTGGCGATCAAGGACAGTGTTCTCGCATGAGCGAGACGGGGGCGCAGACGCAGCCGGAGACGGAGACGCTCGCGGCGCCGCGCGGGCCCGGCGCGCCGGGCTGGGCCTCGGCCGGGCAGGCGCGGATCGCCCGGGCGGCGGCGAAGGTCGTCGTGGCCACGCTGCTGGCCTGGAGCGGCTACATCCACTACGACCTGTACGCCGACCACGGGTACCGCCACATCCACACCATCGGCCCGGCGTTCCTCGTCCAGGCCGCGGGTTCGTTCGCCGTCGCGTTCCTGCTCGTGGTCAGCGTGGCGCTGCCCGGGTCGGTCCTGCTGTCGATCCTGGCCGCGGGCCTGTCCGGGGGCGCGCTGGTCGGCTTCGTGCTGTCCCGGACGACCGGCGTCGCCGGGTTCGAGGAACGCGGCTTCACGCCCTCCCCGGACGCCGCGATCAGCGTGGCCGTCGAGATCGGGGTGCTGGTGGTCCTCGCCGCCGTGGCCGCCCCGGCCGCCGTGGCCGCGGTGAGTCGACGTTCCGGCCCCGCTCAGGTCAGCAGGTAGACCAGGACGAACAGCGNCGCCGTCAGGCCCATGCACCAGGCGAAGACCAGCACGGACTCTCGTCGCAGGGCCGCGCCGTCCGCGGGTGGCAGCATTCTCGCCCGGAGCCCGCGCGGATCGTCGTCGGGCGTGCCCGTGTTCATGNATTCCTCCGCGGCTGGGGGACGTTGAAGGCTGGGGGACGTTGAAGGCTGGGGAACGTTGACGGCTAGGGAACGTAGACGCTGTCGTGGCCGGTGAGCGCGCGCATCGCGACCAGCGGCAGGACGAGCATGACGAAGAAGGTGACCTGGAAGACCACGAACCAGGCGCCGAAGCGGGCGAGTTCGAACTTCCACCTCGGTAGGGTGACGTCGAAGTCGAGCCGGGCGTCGTGTTCCTGCCGGCGGTCGAGCCGCCGCCGAGCGGCGAGCTGCCGGGGTGGCCGGACAAGCACGGCAGCGTCCCCCGGGCCGCCCGCCGTCCACGGTGTGCCGAGGTCGGCGGGCGGCGTTTCGGGTTCGCCACGTCGTGGGGTGGTGAAGCGTTCCAGCCCGAAGAAGCGTTCGAAGTAGTTGAGCGTGTGGACGGGCGGTTTGCCGGCCCAGTACGCGATCAGGTTCGGCCATAACGACATCAGCCCGATCGTCCACAGCACGGTGAACCTTCCGCCGTTGCCGAACTCGATGTGGGGACCGAACCCCGGGTCGTAGACCCACCATCCCATCGCGGCGGCGAGGCTTTCGACGAGGAAGTCCCACGTGTAGTTCACCGGTATCGCGAGTACGGCGATGGCCCGCAGCAGGCTCCACCCGAAACGCCNCACGAGGAACTGGCCGATGNGCAGCACGACGAAGGCATGCACCGTCCAGTAGCAGGCGTNGGCGAAGGGCATGAACAACGGATCGTGTGGCGTCTTGACCGGCAGCCAGTCGAGCAGATGATGCTGGGCGAAGGCGGGGCTGTAGACGAGCTGCTGACCCCAGTCGCCGACGGTCTCCATCCAGTAGACCAGCATGCTGTTCGTCAGGAACAGGAAACCCCACGTCAGCCGTCGCCGCCGGATGGTGTCGGCGACGGCCAGGGCGATGATCAGTCCGCCGAGGAGCGGAATGACCCAGTTGAAGAACCACGCTCCGCTGGGGTCGACCAACGCCGGCGGTACCGGCGGTCCGGCGGCAGCCATGATGCTCTTCCTCTCAGCCGCGCCCCACGCCCCAGACGACCGACTTCGTCTGGAGGAACTCGTCGAGCCCGTGTTCGCCCCATTCGCGGCCCAGTCCGCTCTGCTTGTAGCCGCCGAAGGCGGCGTGCGGGCTGAGGCCACCGCCGCCACCGTTGATCGTGACGTACCCGGCGCGGAGCTGCTTGGCGAGGTCGTAGGCGCGGATCGGATCCTTCGCCCAGGCGGCGGCGGCGAGCCCGTAGGGGCTGTCGTTGGCGATCCGGACGGCGTGGGCGTCGTCGTCGAACGGGATGATCACCCCGACGGGGCCGAAGAACTCCGTGCGCGCGATGGTCATGGCGTTGTCGACCNCGGTGAACAGCGTCGGCTCGACGAAGTNCCCCCGGTCGAGCCCGGCCGGGCGACCACCGCCGAAGGCGATCCGGGCGCCCTCCTTCTCCCCGGTGCGGATCAGTTCCTCCACCTTGGCCCGCTGCGCCTCGCTGATGAGCGGGCCCATGGCGGTGTCGGCGTCGGCGGGGTTGCCGACCCTGACCTGGGCCAGCGCGGCGCTGACCTTCTCGACGAGTTCGTCGTGCCGGGACCGGTGCACGAGGGTGCGGGTGAGCAGGGAGCAGCCCTGCCCGGCGTGCAGGGTGATGCCGGCCAGCACGTCGGCGAGCGCGAGGTCGAGGTCGGCGTCGTCGCAGATGACGTTCGCCGACTTGCCGCCGAGCTCCAGCACCACCTTCTTCAGGGTCGGCGCGGCCTGGCTGTAGACCAGCCGGCCGACGCCGTCCGAGCCGGTGAAGCTGACGAGGTCGACCATCGGGTTGGTGGTCAGCTCCTGACCAGCCTCGACGTCGCCGGTGACGACGTTGAGCACGCCGGGAGGAAGCCCGGCCTCCTCGGCAATCTCGGCGATGAGGAAGGACTCCAGCGGCGTCGTGGGCGCGGGCTTCAGCACGACGGTGCACCCGGCGGCGAGGGCGGGCGCGAGCTTCATCATGCTGAGGAAGAAGGGGAAGTTGTAGGCGGAGATGAGCCCGACGACGCCGAAGGGCTCGCGGCGCAGCACGCCCTGGCCGATGCCGGCGCCGACGAACGGCAGCAGCGGCTTCTCCCAGGCGAACGACGGCATCACCCGCTCGGCCATGTCGCGCAGGTGCGCGATCGGGATGCCCACCTGGACGGATTCGGCGAGCCAGCGGACCGACCCCGCCTCGACGATGTTCAGCTCGACGATCTCGGCCAGCCGGCGTTCCATGACCGACGCCATGCGCAGCAGGACCCGGGCGCGTTCCGCCGGTGTCAGCCGCGGCCAGGGCCCGTCGTCGAAGGCCCGCCGGGCCGCCTCGACGGCCCGGGCCACGTCGGCGCGGGTCGCCTGTGGCACCCGCCCGATGACCTCCTCGGTCGCCGGGTTCAGCACCTCCAGCTGCGTCGCACTCGCACCGTCGGACCACGTCCCGTCGATGTAGAGCCGGTAGGAGAGATCGGTGGCCATCACTGCCCCTTTCGAAAGATCGGTGCCGCCTGCGGGCGGCGTCAGACGGCCCACCGCAGGGGCAGGGACTCCAGGCCCCACACCCCGCCGCCGTGTTCGAGGGGAAGCTCGGCCAGCTCGTAGTCGGGAATGAGCCGGTGCCAATCCTGTAAAAGCACGGCGAGTTCCTGGCGGGCAAGGTGGGAACCGAGGCAGCGGTGGGGGCCGCCACCGAAGGAGAGATGACGGGTCGTCGGGCGATCGAGATCGACCCGCCGGGCGTCGGGATAGGCCTGCTCGTCCCGGCCGGCCGCGGAGAGCGGGAACGCCGCCATGTCGCCCTTCCTGATCGGGCAGCCGTGGAACTGCGCGTCCCGGGTGGCCTTGCGGGCCGTCTGCACGATCGGATAGGCCCGCAGCAGCTCCTCCACGGCGTGGGGGATCAGCGCGGGCTCGGCGACGATCCGGGCCCGGTCGGCCGGGTGCGTGGCCAGGTGCAGCAGGGCGTAGGAAGACTGGCCGGCGACGGTGTCGAGGCCGGCCATGAACAGCAGCAGCAGGCAGTTGAGCACGTCCGCGTCGCTGACCGGCTCCCCGTCGATCTCCCAGGAGATCGCGGCGCTGACGACGTCCTGGGCGTGGGGATCGGGGTTCGCCCGCCGCTGCGCGACGAGGCCGGCGAAATAGGTCTGGACGGCCTGCATGCCCGCGAGCCGCACCGAGCCGTCGGGATCGCTGTCGTTGTTCTGGTGCAGGATCATGTGCTCCCACCGCAGGAACTCGCCGAGCTGTTCCCTCGGCATCCCCATGATCTCCAGAAAGATCGTGCTGGGGAACACCTGCGCGAAGTCGCGCACGAAGTCGCACCCGCCCTGGTCGCGCAGGCCCTCGACGAGCTCGACGGCGAGCCGGTNCTGGCCGGCCCTCATCGCCTTCGTCCGGCCGGGCGAGAAGTACGAGCCGAGCAGGTGGCGCCATTTCGTGTGTTCCGGCGGGTCGAGCATGATCGGGATCCATCGGTAGGGCGGATCCGACTCCGTGGGGACGATCACCGAGCTCGACCAGAGGTCGGGCTGCTGGAGCCCTTCGAGGATCACGTCATGGTCCGTGAAGATCCAGTACCCGCCCGCCTCGCCGGTCCGGACGGCCGGGCGGNCGGCGGCCTGGTGGTCGTCCATGCGCTGGAACAGGGACAACGCCGGGGCGGGTGGCGGTCCGGTGACGTAGTCCACGACCGGGCAGGCGTGGGCGTCGGGTCCGCCCTCGGTCGCGGTACTGGTCTCGGTACCGGTACTGGTGTCGGCGTCGGCGTCGGTCATGATCACTCCGTGGTGGTCGAGGGGCGTGCTCAGGACGCGTCGGTCAGCGGCGGCCAGGTGCGACGGTGCAGGGCACCGGACGCGTGGCGCATCACGTGGTCGTCCCGCATCACCCGGTTCCACAGGTAGCGCGTGACATCCTCGTCGCTGACCCGCCGGGCGGCGTGCGCCGCGGCGAGCGCGTCCCGCCCCGCCGGCAGCGACGCCGGCGGATGTCCGAGAAGCAGGGCGAGGTCGGAGCGCTCCAGCTCGTCGCGTTCCCGGCCGCAGGCGTCCAGCTCCCGCAGGTGCCGGACGATCCGTGCTGTTCCCTTCAGCCACTGGGAGGCCAGCGGGTCGTCGACCCGTGGTGTGATCGTCTGCAGCATCGCCAGCACGTCGGCGTACAGGGGCTGCCAGTCGCGTGGTTCCGTCGGCTCCGGCATGACCGGACTGGTGAGTCCGAGACCCATGACGGCGTTCAACGCCTCCAGCCACAGCCGGCGGTGGAGCTGGAGATAGAGCATGAGGTTTCCGGCGTCCTTCTCGGCAGCCGACTGGTCGTCGTCCGCTGCCGGGGTGCCNTCCCTCGCCGGGGTATGGGGGCCGTCGTCGGGAGCGAGTGTCGCCATCGTGGTCTCCGCGAAAACCCGGTAATACAGGATGCGGTCGACGTCGATCGCGTGGCCGGAGAGCTTCTCGTATTCGGCGAGGCGGTCGGGCAGGTGGGTGAAGGTGTCCTGCACGGTCCGCAGGGACAGCCAGGCGATGTCGTCCATCGGATCCCCGACATGGCACAGTTCCCAGTCCAGGACGGCCGTGACCCGGCCGTCCCGGTACAGGAAGTTCCCCGGCCCGGTGTCACCCTGGACCAGCACGACGGGGCCGTCGTAGTCGGGCACGTGGGCTTCCAGCCAGTCCGCCGACAGGCGGACCAGGGGGTCGATCGACCCGTCCGGAGCGGTGGCGCGCCGGCGGATCTGCGCGATGCGCTCCAGGGCATGCTCCCGGGCCGACCGCACCGGCCCGAGCGCGGGCACGTCCAGGCGGGCGGGGTCGAGGCGATGGATCCTGGCCAGGCTTCTGATGAAGTCCTGTGCCACCCGGACCTGCTCGTCGGGATCACGGATGCGGGCGAACCAGGTATCGCCCGGCACCCGTTCGAGCAGGACCGCCTCGTCCACCGGATGGACCGCGTACACGGCGGGAACCGCGATGCCGGCGCTGCCCAGGGCCCGCAGCACCTCGGCCTCGGTGGCCAGCCGGTGGAAGGCGCTGCGGGCGGGCAGCGGCTGCGGGCTGTACCGCAGGAACAGCTTCCCGCCGGTGTCGCCGGTGTCGCCGATCCTGCCGGTGTCACCGATCCTGCCGGTGTCGCCGATCCTGCCGGTGTCGAGGTCGATGAACCAGCCCTGGCGGGTGCCGCCGCCCGGTATCCGCGTCGCGCGCAGAACGGGATGCCCGACCGCCTTCTCGATCCACTCCAGGATGGCGGCCGGCAGGGTCAGGCCGCCCATGCGACGCTCCCGCGGCGGTGCAGCCGCCACTCGTCGATCGGCCAGACGTCCTGGTCCTCGCCGTGCAGGGTGCGGCCGTCGACCGTCCACCGCAGCGCGGTGTTGATGCAGACCGNGGTCCCGCCGGGAAGGATCATCCGGCTCGTGCCCTCGGCCCGGCCGACGGTGGCGCGGCCGTGCTCGTCGACGACCTCGAGGTCGACGCCGGTGATCCAGCCGTGCGCCGGATCGCGGTGCACGGCGCGCCGCCCCTCGACGATCCGGGCGAGCGTGCCGTCGCGGCGGACGTAGCCGGAGTGCACGCGCTCCGGGACCGTGCCGCCCTGATGCGCCTGCGGCGAGGTGTAGGTGAGCAGGCTCAGCCCGGGGGAGGCTGCCCAGGTGTAGCCGACCCGCCGGTAGCCGCGCTCGGCCCGGGGCCCCCAGGAGCGGTCCCGCATGGCGTGACAGTCGATCTCGACCCGCTCACCGTCGAGCAGCAGATGGCCGGTGACGTGCCCGGTCTGGTCGTAGTGCGAGGCCTTCGGATACGGCGGCGCCCCCCGGCGCAGCGGCACCGGCGGTTCCAGCGCGTCGAAGCGCAGGTCGACCCGGCAGCGGCGGCGGTCGTCGTAGCCGAGGTGGTAGGACGTGGCGGGCTCGCGCACCTGGACCGTCATCCCGGTCGGAAACGTCAGGCGGCCCGGCGACGGCTGGCTTGGCGCCTTGAGGTGCGCGAACTGCTCGTAGAAGGGAATGTCCCACGGCGCGCTGCCGGTGGCGTCCCAGATCCAGCAGCCGCCCGCCGTTCCGCCGGCGTTGTGCTTGACCGACGCGTAGAGCCAGGCTCCGAGCGCCCGGTCCGGCACGAAGAACGAGAACCAGAACGTCTCGGTCTCGTAGTAGTCCTCCGACGCGGTGTGCAGGCCGTCGTCGGCGGGGGTGAAGCGGTCAGGGTCATCGTCCATAGCAGCTCCCCTCGTTGCGGGGCCGTCTTCTGGGCAGCTGATCGACCGATGTCGCCGGAATCACGTGCGTCGGCCGTCCCGTGAGCTTCCGCCGGGCCCGGCCGCGGATCAAGAGCCGTCCGGTTGACGCACCGTTTCCCGTCCGAGGACGATCCTCCGCGTGGACATCGAGCACTTAGAGGTGTTTGCCACCCTCGCCGACGAGCTGCACTTCGGCCGGACCGCCGCCCGGCTGGGCCTGAGCACCTCCGGTGTCAGCAAGCGCCTGCAGGACTTCGAGGCCGGCGTCGGCATCCGGTTGTTCGCGCGCACCAGCCGCCGCGTCGCCCTCACCCCGGAGGCGGGGCCCCTGCTCGACCAGGCGCGCCTCGTCCTCGCCAGCATCGAGAACTTCCGGGCCGTCGCCGCCGACACGGCGAACGGCACCGCCGGCACCGTCGGTCTTCTCCACGCCAACAACCACTTCGACGTCGTCTCGTCGCTCGTACGGTCGCTGCGGTCCCGCCACCCCGACCTCAGGCTCGAGTACCGGGAGAAGCCGAACCAGAAGATCGCGGCGTCCGTTCTCGGCGGGCGGGCGGCCCTGGGCATGTGCTGGGGGGAGCTGCCCGTGGGGCTCGACTCCTACCGCTTCGACGTCCTCCTGCTCGACACGGTCTTCGTCTGCTCCGGCCATCGCCTCGCGCGCCGATCCGCGATCGACCTCGACGACCTCGACGGCGAGACCTTCCTGCTGACCGGCCCGGATCCCGCCGCCCTCTGGCAGGCCGCCGGCATCACCATCACCGTCCGCTGCCCGCCGATCCACGGCCGCGACGAACTCGCCACCCGCATCGAGACCGGTGAGGGCCTCGCGCTGACCGCCTCGCGGGCGGTGCCGCGCTACCGGCACCGGGCCGTCGTCGCGGTCCCGCTCGCGGACCCCGCCGCGTGGGGCCGCCTGGATCAGCTCCTGATCTGGCGGACGGGCGAGGACAGCCCCGCCGTCCGCAACGTCGTCGAGACCGCGAAGAAGCTGGCCCTCGCGGGTGCACCGGCCGGCGATCGGTAGGTCGCGGGCCACGGTCGGCGCGGGGGCCCGGGCGCGAGCAGGTGCGTCATCCCCTGCGTGGGGGGCGCCTGACGAGCAGGTGCGCGGGCGGCGGGCCGAACCGGCCGTGGAGGAAGTCGAGCAGCGCCCGCAGGCGTCCTTCGAGGTCCCAGTAGGGGCCGCGCCGGGCCGGTACGACGACACCCGAGGCGAGGTGCCACAGCGCGATGCAGAGTCGAATGAACGCGTGGTAGCGGCCGGAGTGCTCCCGCACGAGCAGCAGGGTGTTGCGAAGCTGCAGGTAGTCGATGGCCGCGGAGGTCGAGCTGATGTGCGGGTTGGTGACCATCGCGCCGCGCACGAGTCCGGACTCCCAACCGGCGGACCGCGCCCGCAGCGCGAGGTCCGCCTCCTCGCAGTACGCGAAGTAGCGCTCGTCGAAGATCCCGACCTCGTCGAGGCAGGCGCGCCGGGCGAACATCAACGTGCCGTGCGGGTGGCCGGCCGGCTCCCAGCCCTCGGCGACGCGCGCGGGCGCGAGGATCCCGCCGAAGTACGGGTCGAGAACCGGCGTCGCCCCGTCGCCGACGTCGGCACAAGCCAGCCCCGCCCGCGGCTGCTCCGCCAGGACGCTCAGCATGCGACTGAGGCAGGTGGGCGCGGGCAGCGCGTCGTGGGGCGCGAGCACCACCCACTCGCCGGCGTCCTGGTCGGCGAGGAACGCCCGGTAGCCGATGTTGGCCGCCGGGCCGAACCCCAGGTTGCCGCCGGCCAGCACGACCGCGACGTCGGCGGCCTCGACCGGCGGCGGGACCACCGAGCCGTTGTCGACGATCGTGATCGTGACGGGGACGTCCTGGGCGCGGAACGCGTCGATCGTGTCGACGAGCCGCGTCGGCTGGTCGCGGTGAACGATGACGACCCGAAGAGGCTGCACGACCTCAGTGCTACACCAGCGCCGCCGACACGCGCGGTGCACCCGCGGGCCGGGCACGGCGGAGGCCGCCCGNCCACCGATCCGTTCGCTGCTCGACGCGACGTTCCGGGAACGCGCGCCGAGTAGCGAACGGTGGCCGGCGCCTGGTTACTGCCGGGCCTGGGCTACTGCCGGGCACCGAACGACTGGCCCTGCTGGCCGCCGCCCACGCCCGTCAGCTGCCNCAGCCGGTTCTCGACGTACTGCTCACTGTGGTGCGTCCTGTCCGCAATCCGCGCGACGAGGTCGTCGATGCCGGTCGCGGCATCGAGNTCNGCCGAGCTGNCCTGATTGAACTGGTCGAGAATGCGGTAGCGAAGCTGCTGCCAGTTCCGGCGCAACTGCTGCTCCACCTGCTGGCGCTGCTCCTGCTGCTCCTGCTGGGTCACCGTGTGATCCCTTCTGGTCATTCCCCGAACGCGGTGAAGGTGCGGGTGGACGGTACCCCGGCCGGTCCGGACAGCGCCAAACCGAAATCGGAATTGAAATGTTAGGCGCCTCTTGTGAACCTGTGGAAGGCGCCATTCTCTACCAGATGCGGACCCGGTCGGTCGGATCCAGCCAGAGACCGTCGCCGGGGGCGGTGTCGAAGACCTCGTGGAACTCGTCGAGGTTGCGCACGATGTTGGCCCGCAGCTCCGGCGGGCTGTGCGGGTCGGTGGTGAGGAACTGCCGCTCGAGCTCGAGCCGCCGCTTGGTGCGCCACACGTAGGCCCAGTTCATGAACAGCCGGCGCCGGTCGTCGCGCGACGCCTCGCCCCCCTGGGAGATGACGTAGGCCTGGTGCGCGATGGTCAGGCCGCCGAGATCGCCGATGTTCTCGCCGACCGTGAGCGCGCCGTTGACCTTCTCGCCCGGCAGGTTGCGCGACTCGAACGCGTTGTACTGCTCCACCAGCGTCTTCGACTTCACCTCGAAGGCGGCCTTGTCGGCGGGCGTCCACCAGTCGTTGAGGTTGCCGGCGCCGTCGTACTGCGCGCCCTGGTCGTCGAAGCCGTGCCCGACCTCGTGGCCGATGACCGCGCCGATGCCCCCGTAGTTCTCGGCCGGGTGGGCGTCGGGGCTGAAGAACGGCCTTTGCAGAATGCCGGCCGGGAAGCAGATCTCGTTGGTGCCGGGGTTGTAGTAGGCGTTGACGGTCTGCGGGAGCATGAACCACTCGTCGCGGTCGACCGGTGAACCTATCTTGGCCAGTTGCCGGTCGGTCTCGAACGCGGCGGCGGCGCGGGCGTTGCCCATCAGGTCGTCACGGCGGACCCGCAGCTGCGAGTAGTCCCGGAACCGGTCGGGGTAGCCGATCTTCGGCCGGAACGTCTCGAGCTTCTCGTACGCCCGGAGCTTGGTCTCCTCGGTCATCCAGTCCAGCCGGGAGATCGACGCGCGGTAGGCCGCGAGCAGGTTCGCGACGAGATCGTCCATCTGCGCCTTGGCGCGCGGCGGGAAATGGCGGGCGACGTACTCCCGGCCGACGGCCTCACCGATCGCGCCCTGGACGAACCCCACCGCGCGCTTCCACCGGGCCCGCAGTTCGGGCGTGCCGCTGAGCGTGCGGCCGTAGAAGTCGAAATGCGTCTCGACGAACTCGTCGGGCAGGTAGGCCGCGGCCGACCGCAGCACGCGGCTGACCACCCAGTCGCGCCACACCTCGATCGGCGTCTCGGTCAGCACGGTCGACAGGTGCGCGAAGAACGACGGCTGGCGTACNCACGCCTGCGCCACCGTCGCGTGCGGGCCGGTGAGTTGGCCGCCGAGACCGGTGACGTAGGCGTCCCAGGCGAACGCCGGGCAGAGCGCCGCCAGCTCCTCGGCCGTGGTCAGGTTGTAGGTCTTCTGGACGTCGCGGGTCTCGGCCCGCTCCCAGTGGCCCTTCGCGAGCAGGGTCTCCAGGTCGAGGATCTGCTGAGCGGCGCCGGCGGGGTCGGGATGTTCGCCCAGCCCGAGCAGGCGGGTCAGGTGGGCGACGTACTTCTCGCGCGTCTCGGCGAACCGGTCGTCGCGGTAGTACGACTCGTCCGGCAGGCCGAGGCCGCCCTGGCTGAGGTGGAACAGGTAGCGGTCGGAGTTGCGGNCGTCGGTGTCGACGTAGGAGCCGAACAGCCCGGGGCCACCCTCACGCTCGAGCTCGCCGAGGAACGCGGCGAGCTCGCGGACGTTGCCCAGGGCACGCGCGGCGTCCAGCCGCGCCCGCACCGGGTCCAGGCCGAGCGCCGTGATCGCGTCGGTGTCCAGGAAGGAGTTGTAGAGGTCGGAGATCTTCCGGGCGTCCTCGCCCTGGGTGGCCGGGTCCTGCGCGGCGAGGTCGGTGATGATGTCTCGGACCTGCTGCTCGGCGGCATCGGCGAGCTGCACGAACGGGCCCCAGCTGGAACGGTCGGACGGAATCTCCGTCTCGGCGAGNCACCGGCCGTTCACGTGGCCGAAGAGGTCGTCCTGCGGTCGGACGTCGAGGTCCATGCCCTCGCGGGCGTCGTCGAGGATGCTCACGGAACGAAAGTCTCCAACCGATCGGGTGTTCAGGGAAGGACCTCGCCGGGAACCCGCCGCCACGGTCACCGGGCGACGGCTCGCCCGCGCGCGGGGGCAGGGGCTCCGCGCGGCGGCCAGGCACGATCAGGTAGCGGGTCGAGGTGCCCGCCCGGCCGGCTCGTCCCGGCGTCGGGCGCAGGCCGGACGATCGCCGGCCCGCCGAGGAAAACGTACCTCGGGAATGCCGGTCGACGGACCTGCCGGTATCGCGTCCGCCAGGCACCGGGGGACGGTCCGATGACAGTGACGTGAGCGTTGTCGATACCGGGCTCGATGGGAGTTCCCCCTCGGTGGNGGTGCCCAGTTCTCGATGGGCGGGGTCAGTCGTAAGTGCCATCGGATTCGTGTGAAATCTGCCACCGGGCACCGAAGAGCTGGTGGTGCCGAGATGCGGTGGCGCTTCGTGGCGGCCCGGGTCGGGAGGGCAGGGGTTCCGGGCAACCACGCATTTACGTCAATGATTACTACGGAGGTGGGTGGCGGGTCGCAAAGTCGTTCGTGTTGAATCTGAGCCGATCGGAGCGCGCGGTCACGGCTCCCCTACCAATGCCCGCCCGGGAGGCGCCATGACAATACCGTCCGTCCCTGGGCGACCGACCCGGCTGACATGAGGAAAGGCCCGCTCTCCCCGCCGACGTCGGTGTCGAGGTCGGCGCCAACGCCGGTGCCGGTGCCGGCGTCGGCGTCGGTCGCGCCGCCGGCGCCGCCGCCGCTGCGGCCCGACGACCGGTTCGGCAACGTCGTCGACCGGATCAGGGTCGTCGCCGCGGTCTGCCGCGACGTCGTGGCGGTCCGCGACGAGCACCGGGCCGTCACCTTCGCCGAGCTCGTCGCCTGGGTGGACGTCGTCGCCGAGCGGATCCTGCGGGAGCCGGCCGCGGCCGACCCGGACACGCCCGTCGCGGTGCTGCTGCCCCACGACGCGAGCGGGATCGCCGCCGTCCTGGGTGTCATCGCGAGCGGCCGGCCCTGCGTGCCCCTCGACCGGCTGACTCCCCCCGACCGCCTCGCGCAGATCGTCGGACTGGCCGGGGCCCCGGTGTGCGTCACCGGGCCGGTCGGCTCCGCCGACCAGCGGACCGCCGCCGCGCTGCCGGGGATCGCGACGACGGTCGACGTCGGCGACGAGCGCGCCGCCGGCTGGTCCCCGGCGCTGGCCGCCAGGGTGGCGTCGACCGCGCCGCGCCGGGTCGACACCGATCCGGCGGTGCTCATCTTCACCTCCGGCTCGACCGGAGTGCCCAAGGGCGTCGTGTGGCACCACCGCGCCCTGCTGGGCATCCACTACGCCATCCAGGTCCGGGACGTGATGCGGCCGGTGCCGGGCGACCGACTGCCGCTGTTCCTGCCGTACTCCTTCATCTCGGGGATGAACCGGATGATCGGCGGCCTGGTCTTCGGTACCACCCTCGAGATGTACGACCCCCGGGTCCGCGGCGTGNGCGACCTGGCCGACTGGCTGCGCGCCACCCGGCCGGCCGGCATCGTGGCCACGCCGGCGCTGATCCGTACCGTGTTCGGCTGCCTCGAGCCGGACGAGGTGCTCGGCGACCTGCGGTTCGTCCTGTCGGTCGGCGAGGCGATCTACGCCCGCGACGTCGCCCTGGCCCGCAGTCACCTGCCGGCAACAGCGGCGTTCCTGGTCTCCTACGGGGCCTCGGAACTCGGCACCGCGACCTGCGCGCCGATCTGGTCGGACGAGGACCTGCCCGACGGCGTGATGCCGGCCGGGCGGCCGGTCGTCGACGTCGCGGTCCGGGTGATCTCGCCGGACGGCGTCGAGCTGCCCCCCGGACAGACGGGTGAGATCGTCGTGGCGGGCCACTTCATCACGGGCGGCTACTGGCGGGCGCCGGCGGTGAGCGCCGCGCGGTTCGGCGTCGATCCGGACGGCACGCCCACCTACCGCACCGGCGACCTCGGGCGCCTCGACGCCGACGGCCAGCTCCGCGTCGTCGGCCGCAACGACGCCGCCGTGAAGATCCGCGGGTACCTGGTCGAGCCGATCGAGATCGAGTCCGCCCTGCTCGCGAGCGCGGACGTGCGCGAGGCCGTCGTCGTGGCCGATCGGAGCACGCAGCGCACCCGGNTGGTCGCCTACGTCGTGCCCGCGACCGGCGCCCGGGTCTCCCCGGCCTCGATCAGGCGCCTGCTGCGGGCCAAGCTGCCGTCCTACATGGTGCCGGCCGTCGTCATGCTGGTCCCCGCGCTGCCGCGGACCGACCGCAGCAAGGTCGACCGTCTGAACCTGCCCCCCGCCCCCACCGGCCCGAAACCGGAGCAGGACCCGCCCCGCGACCAGTGGGAGGAGGCCGTCGCCGGCGTGTGGGCCGCCGCCCTGCACCTCGACGACGTCGGCATCCACGACGACTTCGTCGAACTCGGCGGCGACTCCCTCATCGCCGAGGAGCTGCTCACCAGGATCGCCGACGAGCTCGGCGTCGACCTGCCCACCTCCACCGTCGCCGACGCCCCCACTGTCGCCGAGTTCACCGTCCGCCTGCGCAACGTCGGTACCGACGTGCTGCGCCACCCGACCGTCGTGCCGCTGCGCACCACCGGCGACGGGCCGCCCCTGTTCTGCTTCTGCGGCGCCGGCGGACTGGCCATCGGCATGCTCGGCTTCGCCCGCCACTTCGACGGCGAGCGCCCCGTCTACGGCATCCAGGCCCACGGCCTGGAATACCGCGGCCTGCCCGACTGGTCCATCCACGCCGCCGCCCGCCGCCACGCCCGCACCCTGCGCCTGCTCCAACCCGCCGGCCCCTACCATCTGGCCGGCCACTCCTTCGGCGGCCTCGTCGCCTTCGAGACCGCCCGGCTGCTCACCGAGGCCGGCGGGCACGTCGAGCTGCTGATCCTCATCGACAGCTTCCCGCCCGACCCGGCCGGCGGCGTCTTCGCGGGCGGGGTGCTGCCCTCCGCGCTGCCAGGGAGCCCGACCACGACGTCGCACCCGACCACGACGTCGCACCCGACCAGGACCTCGCACCCGGCCGCGGCTGCGGACCAGGCTGGGCGATCGGACCAGGCCGGGCGATCGGACCAGGCCGGGGGACCGACCACGGGACCGGCGCGCGCCGCGGGAGTCGCCGCACGGGCGGCCGCACGGGGCCTGCTCAGCCGGGCCTGGCGCGCGGCCCAACTTCCGTTGGCCGGCGTCGTCCAGTTCAGGGGCATGAACCAGTACGACGTCTTCTACGACCAGTCCCGGGTGCTCACCAGGCTGTACCGGCCCAGGCCCTGGAACGGGCGGGCGCTGGTCTACACGGCGACCGCGTCGCCGGCGCACCGCCGGGACGTCTGGCGCGCGCTGCTGACCGGCGAGGCGACCTACCGCACCGTGGGCGGCGACCACGACACCGTGCTGCGCGAACCCGTCGTCAGCGAGATCACGGCCGACATCCGGGCGGTCCTCGCCGGCCGCACCAGTCCCCGCAGGGCCTGACCGGCCGGCGCGTGGGT
This sequence comes from Frankia sp. AvcI1, assembly GCF_001420875.1. Lineage (NCBI taxonomy): Bacteria > Bacillati > Actinomycetota > Actinomycetes > Frankiales > Frankiaceae > Frankia > Frankia sp. AvcI1. The sequence goes on from NZ_LJFZ01000030.1 coordinate 73,042, forward strand.
GCTCCTGGCGTGAGGCCGGCCGGGCGGCTGGTGGACCGACTGACAATCCCGGCGGCGGGGAGGATCACGCTCCCGTGACCCGCCGACAGCGAAAGGTCCGTTCGTGAGGGTGCAGGACGCAGTCAACGTCGAGGACGTCCGGAGGCTGGCGCGCCGACGGCTTCCCCGGGTGGTCTTCGACGCCCTGGCGGGCGGCGCCGGCGACGAGGTGTCGCTGCGGCGCAACCGCACGGCGTTCGACCGCATCGAGTTCCGGCCGCGGCCGCTCGCCGACGTCGCCACGCGAGACCTCTCGACGACCGTGTTCGGCGAACGTCTGTCGATGCCGATCATGCTGGCGCCCACGGGCGCGGGCCGCCTCGCCCGATCGAGCGCGGAGATCGCCGTGGCGAGGGCCGCGGCGCGGGCGGACGTCGTGTACATGCAGAGCACCGTGGCCGCCTTCCCGCTCGAGGACGTCGCCGCGCACTCGACCGGCCCCCTGTGGTACCAGCTCTACCTGCCCCCCGACCGCGCCGAGGTCGACGACTTCGTCCGGCGGATCGCGGCGGCCGGTTACCGGGCGCTGGCCATCACCATCGACACGCCGGTCCTCGGTAACCGGGAGCGCGACACACNCAACCGACTCATGAGTCGACCGCCGCATCCCAGAACGCTGCTGCAGGGGGCCGGCAAGCCGGCGTGGGCGGCCGACTTCGTCCGCGGCAAGGTCGACTACCTGCGCGGCCAGCTCGGCGTCGGTGGTGCCGGCGGTCCCGGTGGTGCCGGCGGTCCCGGTGGTGCCGGCGGTCCCGGTGGTGCCGGCGATGCCGGTGGTGCCGGTGGTCCCGGCCGTCCGTCGCCGCTGAGCCTCGACCAGACCCGCGCGACGATCGCGTCGTCGTCGGACTGCGTCACCTGGGCGGATGTCGAGCGGATCCGGTCGTTGTGGGCGGGCCCGTTGCTCCTCAAGGGCCTGATGCGCTCCGACGAGTGCGACCGGCTCGTCGAGCTGGGCGTCGACGGGGTTGTCGTCTCGAACCACGGCGGACGGCAGCTCGACGGCGTCCCCGCGACCATCGACATCCTGCCGGAGGTGGTCGACGCGGCGGCGGGCCGGCTCGCGGTGTTCCTCGACGGAGGTGTCCGGCGTGGCAACGACGTGGCCAAGGCGCTCGCCCTCGGCGCCGCGGGTGTCTTCGTGGGGCGGCCCTACCTGTACGGCCTGGCCGCGGGCGGTGAGGCCGGCGTCCTGCGGGTGATCGAGCTGCTGCGCGCCGAGTTCGACCGCGCGATGGCCCTGCTCGGCGCCGCGACCGTGGCGGACCTCGACCGCAGCCTCGTCTCGGGCGCGCGCATCCCCGCCACCCTGTCACCGTCGACGCCGTAGGCCGGCCCGCTCTACCGGTGGTGCGTGGTGGGGAGGGCGCCGCGGCCTCGATTCCCAGGCCGTCGAGCATGGCCTGGATGCCGTCGGAGTACAGGCGTTCCCGGGCGGTGTCGTCGGCGGTCGGGCTGTCGGCAGTCGGGGTGTGTGCTCCGTTTCCGCTTTAGCCGCGCTTCAGGGACGTTCGAGAGAATTCTTGGAGTCGTACGGACGACTGCCATTCCGCGGCTGCCGAATCCNAAGAGCAGCTGGAAACCCGCATTCTCGTCGCGGTCGGCACTCGTCGGATCATTTGGGGGAGTTTTTTCGTGGCAATGCGCGGTTTCCGGTTCGTTCGTATACTGCCCATCGGGCTGGTGGCCATTCTCGGATTTGGTCTCGCCGGGTGCGGCGGCAGCGGTGGCCCGGCGGGCGCCGGGGGCGCGGGGGGCGACGNGCCGCCGCGGACNGGTGGGAACCTGCGCCTGGGCCTCGGTGTCGATCCGGTCTGCCTCGATCCTGCGCAGTCGGGTATCGCCGACGCCGTCAACATCGAGCGGTCGATCGTCGACTCGCTGACTGCGCAGGATCCGAAGACGAACGCCATCGTGCCGTGGCTCGCCTCGTCGTGGCAGGTCAGTCCGGACGCCACCGCGTTCACGTTCCACCTGCGGCCGGGAATCACCTTCAGCGATGGTTCGGCGCTGAGTGCGACCACGGTGCAGGAGAACTTCGACGCGGTCGTCCGGGCGGGCGGGCGGGCCCCGCTGGCGTCGAGCTATCTCGCCGGCTACCGGGGGACCGACGTCGTCGACTCGCTGACGGCCAGGGTGCGCTTCGGCCAGCCCAACGCGCAGTTCCTGCAGGCCACGTCGACGGTGAGCCTGGGACTGCTGTCCTCGGCCACCGTCGCCCGGCCGCCGGCCGACCGCTGCCTCGCCGGGATCGTCGGTTCCGGGCCGTTCGTGCTGGACTCCTACGTGCCCCGGCAGTCCGTGACCGTGCACCGGCGGGTCGGGTACCGCTGGGCGCCGGCCACCGCGCGGCACACCGGCGACGCCTACCTGGACAAGATCACCTATTCGATCATCACCGACGGCGGGGTGCGGGCCGGCGCGCTCAGGTCCGGGCAGGTCGGCGGCGTGACCGCACTGCCGGTGCAGGACACCGGCCAGGTCCGGCAGGCAGGCCTCACCGTCGCGACGAAGGTCATCCCCGGGGTCGTCGCGTGCCTGTCACTGAACCCGTTCGTCTCCCGGCCCGCCATCGACGACTCGAGTGTCCGCCGTGCCGTGGTCAAGGCGGTCAACCGCGCGGAGGTTGTCAGCACGGTGCTCAGCGACGACTACAAGGTCGCGACGAGCATCCTGGCGGCCTCGACCCCGGGATACGTCAATCTCGGTGACTCCCTCGCCTACGACCCGGCCGGTGCCAGGAAACTGCTCGACGCCGCGGGCTGGGCGGCGGGGCCGGACGGGATCCGACGGCGCGGGGGACAGCGGCTGACCCTCGCGGTCGCCTGGACGACCAACGGCGGCGCCGACCAGCAGGTGCTGGAACTGATCCAGCAGCAACTGCGCGACGTGGGCGTCGAACTGACGCTGCGCCAGTTCGTGACCGGGCAGGCATTTCCGGCCATGCAGCGCGGAATCGGTGACTACGCCTGGGGAGCGGGGGCCTTCCGGACGGACCCGGACATCCTGCGGGCCAAGATCGTGCTGCCCGGGCCCGTCATCCCGCCGGCCCCCGGCTCACCCGCGGATCGCCTCAACGCCGCCCTGGCCCGCCAGGCGGCCACCGTGGACGACGCGCAGCGCAGGAAGGTGGTCGGCGAGGCACAGCAGCTCGCCGTCGACGACGGCATCACGGTACCGGTGTACGAGATCCCGGCCGTGGTGGGACTGGCGAAGAACGTGCGCGGATTCTCCTTCACCNCCTCCGCGAACCTGTTCCTCTACGACACCTGGCTCGGCAATGGCTGAGCTGGCCGCCCCCGCCCCCGCCGCCGCACGGGGACGGGGACAGGGACAGGCGCTCGGGCGTTACCTGGCCGTCCGNCTGGNGCATTCGGTATTCGTCGTGTGGGCGGCCTACACGCTGTCGTTCGTCATCCTCTACCTCGTGCCCGGGGATCCGGTCGAGATGATGGTGAGCAGCAGNGGCGTCATCTCGGTGACCTCGCAGCAGATAGCCCAGCTGCGGNCCGAGTACGGCGTCGACCGCTCGCCCCCCGCCCAGTACCTGACGAACCTCTGGGATGCCCTGCACCTGGACTTCGGCCGGTCGCTGCAGCGTGGCCAGTCGGCGCTGGACATCATCGGCGGCGCGTTGCCGTCGACCATCGAACTCGCCGGCGCGGCGCTCGTCGTCGCCGCGCTCGTCGGATGGGCGCTGGCACTGGGGGCCACCGCCACCCGCGCCCGCTCGACGCAGCGGTTCCTGNTGGCCCTGCCGGCACTCGGGGTGGCCGTCCCGTCGTTCTGGATCGGGCTGGTCCTCCTCCAGGTGCTCTCGTTTCACTGGCACCTGCTGCCCGCCTTCGGTGACACCGGGCCGCGGGGGCTGATCCTGCCCGCCGTCACGTTGGCGGTGCCGACCGCGGCCTTCCTCGCGCGGATGCTGGCCGCGAGCCTGTGGCGGGTCCTGGCCGACCCGCACGTGACGACCGCGCGGGCGAAGGGGCTCGGCCGGTGGCGCATCCACCAGCGCCATGCCCTGCGCAACGCGCTGCCGCCGGTGCTGGCCGTCGCCGGCGTCCTGGTCGGCAACCTGCTGGCAGGGTCCGTCGTGGTGGAGACCGTGTTCTCCCGCCCCGGGCTGGGTCGGGTGGTCGAGGCCGCCGTGACCTCGAAGGACATCCCTGTCGTGCAGGCCCTGGTCGTGTTCTTCGCGGTCGTGTTCGTCACCGTCAACCTCCTGGTCGATCTGGCGCATCCCCTCCTCGACCCGCAGGTCACGCTGACCGGAACCAGGCGCCGATGAGTGGGCTCGCGACGGCCCGCGGCCCTGCCCCGCACGACGGTGGCATCGGTGGGCCGCCGGCCGAGCGGGNTCGCGGCGGCCGGTCCCGGCGGGGCCGGGAGATCGGTCGTGGTGTGCTGCGCCAGCCGATCCTCGCGGCCTCCGTCGTCGTCGTCGTGCTGGCTGTCGCGGCGGCGCTGGCCCCCGCCGCGTTCACCGGCACGGATCCCCTGCGGGTGCGGCCCGCCGCGAAGCTGCACCCGCCCGGCGGCGCGCACCTGTTCGGCACCGACCAGCTCGGCCGCGACCTGTTCGCGCGGGTCGTGCACGGGGCGGGCCTGTCCCTGTCCTGCGCGGCCATCGCCGTGCTGGTCGGACTGGTCGCGGGGTCGCTCGTGGGCCTGGCCGNGGGCTTCGTCGGGGGGATGGTCGATGCCGCGGTCATGCGGCTCGTCGACGTGGTCCTTTCCGTGCCGTCGCTGCTGCTGGCGACGATGCTGGTCACCGCGTTCGGTTTCGGCCCCGTTCAGACGGCCCTCGCGGTCGGCACGAGCTCGATCGCGAGCTTCGCCCGGCTCATGCGGGCGGAGGCGATGCGGGTGCGGGATCAGGCGTACGTCGAGGCCGCCTTCGTCGCGGGCGCGCGGCCACTGTCGGTGCTGCGCCGGCACATCCTGCCCCACACCCGGGGGCCCGTGCTCGCGCTGACCGCGCTGGAGTTCGGCGGGGCGATCCTGGCGGTCGCCGCGTTGGGGTTCCTCGGCTTCGGCGCCCAGCCGCCGACCCCGGAATGGGGGGCACTCGTCGCGGACGGTCGGGGCTACCTCGACACCGGCTGGTGGATGACGGCCGCGCCCGGCCTCGTCGTCGTGGTCACCGTCCTGGCCCTCAACCGGATCTCCCAGGCCTTCGACACCCCGGCCGGCCCGCGCTAGATGACCGGACACCCCCGTCCGCCGTGCTCCACGGCCCGCGCCCGCGGTGCCGCGACCCCCACGGCCGCTCGGTCGCCGCCGGACGGACGGCCCTGCACCCGACCGGCCTGCACTCGACCGGCCTGCGCCCGACCGGCCATGACTCGGCCGGTCTTCGCTTCATCAGGAATCCCTCGACCGGACCTACAAGGAGACCCGTGACCGATATCGGGGACATCCGTACGCTCATCGCGCGGTTCGCGCACCTGGGCGACCGCGAGCGCCACGACCAGTGGGNCGAACACCTCGTCGTCGACGACTTCACCTATCGGACGGAGGACGATCCGCTGCCGGAGGGCGATGGGCTGTACCAGGGCCGTGGCGAGGTCCTGGCGCACTTTCGCGCTGGGGCGTCCGGGCGCTGGCGCGCCACGCACTTCCTGAGTGAGCCGGTGATCGATGTCGCCGGCGGGCGGGCCCACGCCGCCACCGACTTCGCCCTCGTGCGGCTCGCCGACCGGCTGCCTGCGGCCGCGGGTGCGGGTGCCGGAACCGGGCCAGCGCCCGCCGATGCCGTCGAGCACCGGTACGAGGTCGCCGCCGCCGGCCGGTACGAGGACGACTTCGTCCGCGGCGCCGACGGGCGGTGGCGGTTCACCGCCCGGCTGGTCACCCACATGCCGCTCGCCGCGCGCCAGCCGGCCGGCGCGGAGCACTCGCTCGTGGCCGGAGGCGGACATGAGTGACGACGTCCAGGACGTCGCGACCGTGCTGGCCCGGGTTGCCCAGGCGCACGACGACCATCGCGACGAGGAGTGGATCGCCCAGTACACGAGCGAGACGACCGTCTGGGGTGCCCTGGCCGAGGGGCCGCAGGCGGTACGCGCCCTGCTGGGGCTCGCGCCACCCGCAGAGTCCCACACCGTGAACTTCCTGAGCATCCCGGTCATCGAGATCGACGGGCCCGTCNCCCACGCCTCGACCGACAGCTTCACCGTCCGTCTTGACCCGGCGGGCGGCTTCTCGATCACGTCGGTGGTCCGGCTGGAGGACGAGCTGGTCCGGGACGGTGCCGGCCGCTGGACGTTTGCACGGCGGCTTCCCACCCCCCTGCTGCCCCCGGNTGGCCGGCCGGCGGCCGAAGGAAGCGAGGGCGACGGCCATGCGTGACATCGGGCGTGACGGTGACATCGGGCGCGACGGTGATGGCGGGCCGGACGGTGATGGCGGGCGGGACGTGGAGNACGACATCGAGCAGATCCGTCTTCTGATTGCTCGGCTCGTTCAGCTCTACGACCGCCATCGCCACGACGAGTGGATTGCGGCGTACCTGGCCGACGACACGGTCCTGACCTCGCCGGGCGGCACCCTCTACGGCCGGGAGGCGATCCGAGCAGAGATCAACAAGGTCCCCGACACCGGGTGGAGCGGCGTGCACCTGATCGGGGAATNGGCCATCACGGTCACCGGTTCCAGCGCGCACGCACTGACCGACGTCGTCAACATCAAGGTCACCGAGGCCGGGACCTACGCGGTGACCGGCTTCGGCCGCTACGACGACCGGCTGGTCCGCGCCGCCGACGGTACGTGGCGGCTCGCCGTCCGCAATCGTTCCATCGCCCGCGCCGCGGCGCCGGCCGCCGACTGACCACCCGTCCGGACCTCGNCCCGGCCCGGTGATCGTGGGGTTCCCCAGGGGCCGCGCCGGGTGTCCGGATTCCGGCGCGGCGCCTTGTCTCGACTGCTGCGAGCAGGGTGGGTGCGTGGGAGAGCGGTTCCCTGCCTCCTCCACAGGGTTCGGTGTCTGATTTATCCCAGTGGAGAAGGCAGGGAGTGCCGTTCCCAGGAGGACCGCGTCCTCGTCTCGCCGACGTCCCGGCGGCACTCGCGCCACAGTCCTCCAGGGCGACGGCTTGACANGGTCATGCAGATTCNGCGGAACCCGCGCCGCGGGTGCTGACCCCGGCCAGGATGAGTTCGAGGAAGCGCACGCTGCCGTCCGGCCCCGCGGGGGAGTTCTCCCGGACCCAGNCCGCGCCGGTGAGCAGGTCGAACAGCTCGTCGGGGGTGAGGTCCGCACGGACCTGGCCGGCGTCCTGGGCGGCCCNCAGCAGCCGTGCACCGCTGCCGTGCATGGCTGCGCAGGCGGCGTGGGAGGGAGTGCCGTCGTCGTACATGCTGCGGGTGAGGATGCTCACGAGGCNCCGGAAGGTGCTGAAGTGCTGGATGGCCTGGCCCATCCAGGAGCGCAGTGCCTCGAACGGGGGGAGCGAGGCGCGGACCTCGTCGGCATAGGAGATCAACGAGGCGAGCCCGTCACGGGTGGTGGCCTCGACGAGCGCCGCGCGGGTCGGGAAGTGCCGGTAGAGGGTGCCGATCGCGACCCCCGCCTGCGCCGCGATGTCCTCCAGGGAGGCGTCGGNGCCCGCGGTCTCGAAGGCCTTGCGCGCGGCGGCCAGCATCGCGTCGTAGTTGCGGATGCCGTCGGCCCGCCTGGGGCGGTGGGCGATGTACGGCGCGGCGTCCTCCACGTGACCCCTCCTGGGCGGCACCGGTAACCTGAGGCAGTCTCATGCTACCTCGGTGGAGGGGTCGTGCTCCGCCGCCGAGCGCCCTACCAGGTGACGGGGAGNCGGTGGACTCCCTGCATGGTGCTGCCGTGGCGCATGGGCAGCTCGTCGCGCGGCACGGCGAGCCGCAGGTTCGGGATCTTCTCGAACAGGACGCGGTAGGCGATCTNCAGCTCCATCCGGGCGAGATTGCGCCCGATGCACTGGTNGGGGCCGTGGCCGAAGGTCAGGTGCCGCCGGGTGGCCGGNGGGTCGTCCGCCGAGCGGCGCACGTCGAACTCGTAGGGCGCGTCGTAGACCGCAGGATCCCGGTTCGCCATCGAGTTGCAGAAGATGAGGCCCTCGCCCCGCGCGATCACCTGTCCGTCGATCTCCACGTCCTCGGTGGCGACCCGGACGCCCGCGAGATCGGTGACCGACACCATGCGCAGCAGTTCCTCGACGACACCGGGTAGCGCCGAGGGGTCCGACCGCAGGATGGCGAGCTGGTCGGGGTGGTCCAGCAGCGTCACCACGCCGAGGGCGATCATCTGGCTGGTCGTGTCGTGCCCGCCGACGAGCAACGCCAGCGCGATCTTGTTGATGATGTCGCGCCCCAGCCCCTCGTCGTGGACGTGCTCGCCCAGCCGGGACAACAGGGTGTCGTCGGGATCGCGCTCCCGGAGCCGGATCTGCTCGTCCAGGTAGTTCAGCAGCTCCTCACCGGCGGCCTCCGCGCCCTGAGGGGTGGTCGCCTGCAGCAGCCGGACGGTGGCGTCCTCGAAGAACTGGTGGTCGGCGTAGGGGACGCCCAGCAGGTCCGCGACCACCATCGACGGGATCGGCAGGGAGTAGTCCAGGACGAGGTCGGCGGGCGGCCCGGCGGCCAGCATCCGGTCGGCGAGCGACTCGACCAGCCGCTCGATGGATTCCCGCTTGGCGCGCACCGAGCGCATGCTGAAGTCCGCCGTCAGCAGGCCGCGCTGCAAACCGTGCTGCGGCGGGTCGAACCCGATGATGGCCAGGGGCTTGAACACGTCGGCCTCAAAGCGGGGGAGCACGACGGGGAAGTCGGGGCGGGACCGGTCCGCGGAGACCCGCGGGTCGGCGAGCAGGCGGCGGGAGTGCGAGTGGCCGGTGACCAACCACGCCGTTGCGCCGTCGAACAGGGTGACGCGGTTCATCGGCCCCCGCTCGCCGAGTTCCTGGTACTCGCGGCTCGGCTGGTAGGGACACGCACGAGGCCGGGGATACGGCGGAGCGTCCGGGAGCGTCGGCGTGGGGNTGGTCATGAAGGCAGCCCTCCTCGCTGTCCGTGCCGGCGCGGGGTCAGGATCGCCGGGTTCGACGCGGTCACGCTAGATGTGGCACCTGGCGATGACAATGGACGTCTCGGCCGGCTTTAGAACGGCTTTATCGCGCGGCGGGACGGCCGGCGGATCCGCAACCGGGCCGGTGACGAGGGCATGTTGACAACGTGAGGCCAGCTCAGCTTGACTGATCGAGTCGAAATCGAGCCTGCCTCACATTACGTTGGGGAGGCAGCCAGGAGAGGAACCCGATGGTCGAACCATCCTTCGTCTCGGTGCACGACACGGTGCCGGTGTGGCGGTCCGGCACAGCCGCCGACGCGCTGCGGGACACCGTGGATCTCGCCCGCGCGGTCGAGGCGCTGGGCTACCGCCGGTACTGGGTCGCCGAACATCACAGCACGCCCGCGCTCGCCACCTCGGCTCCCGCCGTGCTTGCCGGGCAGATCCTCGCGGCCACCGGCACGATCCGGGTCGGCTCGGGCGCCGTGCTGCTGCCCAACCATGCGCCGTACGACGTGGCTGAACAGTTCGGCGTGCTCGGGTCCCTGCACCCCGGGCGGGTCGACCTCGGGATCGGCCGGGCTGTGGGGGGCTCGGCCGCCGTGGGCGCTCGGTTGGGGGACCCGCGTCCGCGTGGCTTCCCGGCCCAACTCGACGAGCTCGTCGGGTATTTCCACCGCGCAGGCGGGCCCGTGCAGGCACGCGCGGTTCCCGAGCCGGCGGTCCCGCCCGAGTTCTGGCTGGTCGGCTCCAGCCCGAGCAGCGCCGCGTTCGCGGGGGCGCGCGGTCTGCAGTACGTCTTTGCGCACACGATCGTGCCGGGGCTCGCGCCCGTCGCGCTCGACGCCTACCGCAAGGCCTTCCGGCCGTCGGTGCACCTGGAACATCCACGCGGCGCGGTGTCCGCCATCGTGGTGCTCGCCGACTCGGACGACCGTGCGCACTCGCTGGCCGACGCGTTCGTCCTCGGCCAGATCATTCTGCGCACGACCGACCCCGACACCCTGCTGCCGACCGAGGAGGAGACGCGGCGGCACCGCTTCAGCAGCGCGGAGGAAAGCTTCCGCCGGGAGCGGATCGACCCGCAGCTCGTGGGTTCGTTGGCCACCGTGGCGCCGAGGTTCGAGGCGCTGGTGCGTGANTCCGGTGCGGACGAGTTCTTCGCCCTTTCGCAGATCCCCGGGCTGGAGCAGCGGATTCGCTCCTACGAGCTGCTCGCCAAGGCCGCTGCCGCCCTTTGATTCAGCTGTTACCAAGGACTCCGTTGGCACCATTGTCGGGCACTGGCGGCGTCCGGCGCGGTGGTCTCCTGCCGCGCTCACCGCCATCGTCGGCCGTGGCCGGCGGGTGACGGCCAAGAAGCCAGTCGATGGTGGGAAGTCCGGCGGTCTCCGCATCGCAGAAGCGGGCGGCGAGGTTGCCGTCACCGACGGGGATGCGGTTCGTCGCGGCGTTTCTGGTTTTCAGCGGCGTTTCTGGTTTACACGAGCCATTTCTGCGTGCTCGGCTGTTTCAGCCCGCGGGTCAGACGCGCCCCGCACCTGGACAGGTGCGGGGCGCGTCGCGCCGGTGGGGTCAGGACCGGGACTCGACCGCCGCGGGCTCCCGGGGGGCGGGCGGCTCGGGGGCCGTCGCCTCGGGGGAGGACGTGCGGGTGGCGGATGGACGCAGGCCGGGACCGAACCAGAACAGCACGGCTACGACGAACCCGGCGACGCAGTCGACGGTGGCCCAGGTGAAGACGGTGCTGATGTTCTCCGCGACCGGGCGGCCACCGGCGTTGAACGGGATGAGCAGCACCGCCAGGCCGATGCTGCCACCGACGGTCAGCGCGGCCTGCAGGATGCCCGCGGTGATGCCGACGTCCTCCGGACGGCTNGTCGACAGAATGATCATGTTGAGNGGGATGATCGCGAGTCCGACCCCGAGGCCCATGACGACGAGGCCGGGCAGCACCCCCTCCGCGTAGGCACTGTCCGCATCGAGGCGGATGAACCAGGNCACGCCGAGGGCGAGCAGGGCGAGCCCGATGGTGCCCCGGGTCGTGAGGCCGAGACCGCTGAGCCACTTCGTGAGGAGCTGCGTGGTGACCAGCAGCGCGAGGCCGAAGGGGAGAATCGCCAGGCCGGTGCGCAGGGCGCCGTAGTCCAGCGTGGTCTGCAGGTACTGGGACAGGTAGAAGACGAACCCGCCGAGCACGGACGACAGCAGCAGCAGGTTGATGAACCCGCCGACGCGGGTCCGGTTGGTGAAGATCCGCCCGGGCAGCAGCGGCTCGGGGGCCCGGCGGTCCACGACGAGCAGCGCGGCCGCGACCACGACGGTGATCGCGAGCGGCACGACCGTCCACAGGTCGCCCCAGCCACGGTCGGCCGCCTGCACGAGACCGTAGACGAGCGCGGTGAGGCCTGCGGTGACGAGCGCGGCGCTGGGCAGGCTCAGGGACCGGCTGCGGGCGCCGTCGGCGGCCGTTCCGAGTGATCGCAGGGCGATCACCAGGATGATNAGCCCGAAGGGAACGTTGACCAGCAGGCACCAGCGCCAGCTGCCCAGCCCGCCGGTGAGGATGCCGCCGAGGATGAGGCCGGTGGCGGCGCCGAGACCGGTGATCGTCGAGTAGAGGCCGAAGGCGCGTTGCTGGCGCTCGCCCTGGAACACCATGGAGAGCAGGGCCAGACCGGTGGGGCCGGCGAGGGCGGCGCCCGCGCCCTGCAGTACCCGCCCGGTCAGCAGCACGCCGAAGTTGGGCGCGAGGCCGGCGAGCAGCGAGGCGCCGGCGACCAGGCCGATGCCGAGAAGGAACAGCCGGCGGTGGCCGAACACGTCGCCGAGCCGCCCGCTGAGGAGCAGGAGCCCGCCAAAGGCGAGGAAGAAGCCGTTGAGCACCCAGGAGGCCGAGGTCGTCGAGAGACCGAGATCGCTCTGCGTGTCGGGCAGAGCGACGTTCACGATCATCCCGTCGACCTGGAGCATGAACTCCGCTCCCACAATCGCGGTCAGGGCCAGGCCCGATCCGCCCGGTGGCGCCGCCGTTGCGGCGCCCTGCGGACTGGTGGCTGTGGTCATGGCAGGAACCTCCGCGGCTGCACACGTCCCAATATCCTGAGCCAGTCTCAGGTTAATTGACGATCAGTTAACCTGAGGCTGCCTCGGGTAGTCAAGGGTTTGGGTGGACGGCCCGCGGGCGGTGCGCCGTGCACGGCGTGACCAGGCCTGACTCGGCTGGTCAGGGCCCGCCGCAGCGCAGGCACCTGCGCCTCGGGCGAGGCCTGGCCCACCTGCGCCGCCGGCGCCTTCACCTCGAAGACGTGGAACGCCCCGGGATACGGGTGCAGCTCGGTCGGCACACCGGGCGCGGCGAGCCGGCGGGCGTACTCGATGATCTCGTCGCGGCCGACCTCCCACTGCCCGTGGGACAGGTAGGTCGGGGACAGTGCACGGGAGACACCACCACGCAGCCGATCTGCTGCGCACGGTAGTCGAACAGGGAATCGAACTGGGCCCGACGGGTCACCCGGGGTGGCCCGTCGAGGATGTCCCGCACCCCCGGCCGAGGAGACTGGTGGGCGGCCGGAGTTCCNGTCGAGATATTAGGTCAGAGCAGTCAGATCAACTACGGACGGCTCACGCGGACCCATGGGATCCAGCACGGTACTCCCTCGGTACTCCCCCGGTGTCGGTCCCGTCGGCCGAGCCATTGTTGCAGGGCGGGCCGGCGGTCGCGCTGCGCCCTGGCCGGCGTACGGCTCGACTTCAGAACGGCTTTAGACGGCGACCGTAACGTCATGGCCGGCGGAGCCTCCGCAGGCCACCGGCTTACTCGGAATGCCCTGCACGAGGCCGCCGGTGGCTTTTCAGGAATTGCCCGGCACTGTGACGCGCCGTTGCGGTGTATTGGGAATCCGGTGTGCCGCCGGCGCCCGCGGCCGCCCTGCGCCCAGCTCCGCGCCGAGGCGCATCGCCGAGGCTAACCAGTCAGTTCGATGAGACAATTATGGATGTTGGATGAATTCCGGAGTTCGGTTTCGTGCGGCCCCGAGAAGACGGGTGGTGCCGGCGGTCGCGCTCGGCGCCGTCCTGGCGCTGGCATCGTCCTGCGCCGGCGGATCGGGTAGTTCCGCGGACGGGGAAGCCCCCCGAGACGGTGGAACGCTGAACCTCGCCATCGGCAGGGAGCCCGACTGCCTGGACCCGCATCAGAGTCCGAGCGCCGCCGCCCGCGTGGTTTCCCGGCCGATCGTGGACTCGCTGGTGTACCAGGACCCCAAGGGGGCGATCAAACCCTGGCTGGCCAGTCGTTGGACCATCGCCGCGGACCACAAGGCCTACACCTTCACCCTCCGGGACGACGTGCGGTTCACCGACGGTGCACGCTTCGACGCCGCGGNGGTGGTGGCGAACCTGGAACACATCGTCAACCCGAAGACCAAGTCGTTGCTTGCGGCCAGTCTCCTCACCGGCTACGAGTCCTCGCGGGCGATCGACGCGCACACCGTGGAGATACGGCTCAAGGAGCCCTCCTCGGCCCTGCTGGACGCGCTGGCCACCCCGAATCTCGGGATCGAGTCGCCGGCGACCCTCACCCGGGGCAACAACNCGCTGTGTGCCACCATCGTCGGCACCGGGCCGTTCGCCAGCCCGGGCGGCTACCGTCAGCAGCAGGGGATCGAGTACGTCCGCAACCGCGACTACGCCTGGGCACCGCCCGGCGCGGGACACACCGGCCCCGCCCGTCTGGACGCGATCCGGATCCGGGTCGCACCNGACAACTCCGCCCGCTACGGAGCGCTGACCAGCGGGCAGGTCGACGCGATCACCAACCTGTCCCCGGTGAACCTGCGTGAGNTGCGTACCGCCGACGGCTTCCACCTGTTCTCGGTGCCGTTCCCCGGCATCCCCTACACGTACTTCCCGAACACCGAGAAGGGAGTGCTGNCCGACGTTGCCGTCCGCAAGGCCTTTCGGGCGGGGATCGACTGGGCCCAGATCGTCAAGAACGTCTACTTCGGCGCCTACCCCGTCGCTCGCGGGGTCCTGACGTCGACGACGTTCGGCTACGACAAGTCCCAGGAGTCGGCGTACGCCTACAACCCCACCGAGGCCGCCCGGCTGCTCGACCAGGCGGGTTGGACGGCGCGTGACGCCAAGGGGTACCGGACGAAGAACGGCGNGCGCCTGACGCTGCGCCACCTGTGGTCCGACCCGTCCATCGAGGATCTGGCCGTGCAGATTCAGGCCGCCGCCAAGGAGNTCGGGATCGAGATCGTCGANGAGAACATCGACGAGGGCACGTACGTCGACCGGATCCTGTCCGCCGACTACGAGCTCGCCGACACGAACTTCGCCTCCCCCGGCCCGGAGGTTCTCAAGGTCCTCTACGGCTCGGNCAACGTTCCCTCGCCCACCCGAGGGCTGGCCAACAACATCTCCCGAACCNCCAACAGCGAGCTGGACAAGCTCTTCCTGCAGGCCGCGGCCAGCGACAACGTGACAGAACGGCTGCGAGTCTACGGCCAGGCCCAGCGCCAGCTCACCGCGGACGCCGCATCGTTCCCGATCTACTCGCCCCTGTCCACGGTCGCGGCCCGCTCCGCGGTCCGGGATGTCACCTTCGCCATCGACGGCAGCCCGATCTTCTACGACACATGGCTGAGCTCCTGACCTCGACGGCACCGGGGGCCGAGGCCCACGACGAGACGCCGGACGGCGGCGCGCGCCGCCGCCGCCTCGGCGCCCCGTTGGCCCGGCTGGTTCTGACCCGGGTGCTGGCCTCCGTGGCGGTGCTGTGGGGNGCGGTGACGGCGACCTTCCTCCTGCTCGAGCTGATGCACGGCAACACGGTCGACGTGATGCTCGCCCAGTCCCAGGCCGGCCCGGAGGTGCGGGCAGAGCTCATCTCGCGGTACCGGCTGGACGACCCGCTGCCGGTGCGGTACTTCGCCTACCTCGGCCGGGTGGTCCGGGGCGACTTCGGTGAGTCCTACATGCTGCGCAAGCCGGTGTGGCGAGCGATCATCGAGCAGCTCCCGGACACCCTCGTCCTGGTGGCGACGACGGTCGTGGCCACGGTGGTCGCCTCGGTGCTGTTCGCGGCGCTCAGCGCCACCCGCCGCCGGTGGCTGCGCTCGGTGGTCGCCGCCGTGGAATCGCTGGTCGTCGCCATTCCGCCGTTCTGGCTGGGGCTTGTCCTGCTGACGGTGTTCTCCTTCTCCCTGCACTGGTTTCCCGCCATCGGGTCGTCGTCTCCCGCCGGGCTCGTGCTGCCCACCGTCGCGCTGGCCGCGGGGCCGGTGGCGGTGACCACCCGGGTACTGCGCGAGGGGATGTTGCGTGCGCTGGACGAGCCCTTCGTGGTGACGGCCCGCACCCGGGGGATCAGCGAGGGCGCGGTGCGCCTGCGGCACACGCTGCGGNACGCCCTGTTGCCGGCCACGGCGCTGCTGGGCTGGATCTCCGGCTCCCTGATCGGTGGGGCGATCATCATCGAGACGGTGTTCTCGCGCCGCGGGATGGGCCGGCTGGTGCTGTCCGCCGTCCAGAACCGGGACATGCCCGTCGTGATCGGGATCGTCCTCGTCGCGGCGACGACATTCGTGCTCATCAACGTCCTGGTCGACATCCTCACCTGGTTCATCGACCCGCGGACGCGGACCTGACGAGGAGGGGAGACCGATGGCAGTCACACAGAGATCAACCGGGGCGTCGCAGCCGCTCGACGCCGAGCTTGCCGAGACGGGGATCGGGCTGATCCCCGGGCGCGTCGGCGCGGGCCGTCCCCGTCGGCGATCCGTGGTCGGGTTCGGGCTCGGGATCGCGGTACTGCTCCTGCTGGCCTGNGTCGCGGCCGCTCCCGGGCTGTTCACCGGGGTGGACCCGAACGCCGCCGACCTGCGCCACANGCTGCGGGGGCCGAGCGGGGACCACTGGTTCGGCACCGACCAGAACGGCCGTGACCTCTACGCGCGCATCGTGTACGGCGCCCGTCCCTCGCTGCTGATCGGGGTCGGGGCGTCCCTGATGTCGCTGGTCGGCGGCGTCGTGGTGGGGGTGCTCGCCGCCCAGTCGAACCGCGTGGTCGACCAGGTGATCAGNCGACTGCTCGACGTCGTCATGTCGGTGCCCGGCCTGCTCCTGGTCTTTCTCGTCGTTGCCGTCCTGGGCACCGGCAGCAGGAACGCCGCGGTGGGCCTGGCGGTCGTTGGCATTCCCGGCTTCGCCCGGGTGACCCGGGCGGAGGTCATCCGCGTCCGGTCCGGTCACTACGTCGAGGCCGCGCATGGGCTGGGATGGAGCAAACTGCAGGTGGTGGTGCGCCACATCGTCCCGAACACCGTCGGACCGATCGTCGCGCTCGCCACCGTCGGTCTCGGCAGCATGATCGTGGCGAGCTCGTCGTTGAGCTTCGTCGGGCTGGGCCCCCGGCCGCCGACCGCCGAGTGGGGGGCGATGCTGGCTGGCAGCCGCAACTACCTCGAGGTGGCCTGGTGGCCGGCGGTCTTCCCCGGCCTGGCGCTCACCATCGCCGTGCTCGCCGTCACCGTGGTGGGGGAGCGGATCCAGGGNCTGACCCGATGAGCGCGCCGAACAGGCCGCCGGCGCGGGACGAGCCGTTGCTCGCGGTGCGCGATCTGCGCGTCTCCTTCGCTCGGGAGCATCAGTCGTCCCGGGAGCGCCGGTCGTCCCCGGAGCAGCAGGTCGCGGAGGCGGTGCGGGGAGTCTCCTTCGAGATCCGACGAGGCCAGATCGTGGCGATCGTCGGCGAGTCCGGATCCGGTAAGAGCGTGACCGCCCGCAGCCTGGTGGGCCTGGCCGGCGACAACGCGGCGGTGCGCGCGCGGGCGTTGTCGTTCGACGGCCTCGATCTGCGCACGCTGGGATCCCGGCAGTGGCGCTCGGTGCGCGGCGGCAGGATCGGCTTCGTCCTGCAGGACGCGATGGGCTCGCTGGACCCCCTGCGTTCCATCGCCGCCGAGGTCGGCGAGCCGTTGCGAGAGCACCGCACCGTCGAACGCGGCCGCGTCGAGGAGGAGGTCGTCCGCCTGCTGGCGGAGGTGGNCATCCCGAACCCGCGGACCCGGCTGCGCCAGCATCCCCACCAGTTGTCCGGTGGGCTGCGCCAGCGTGCGCTGATCGCGTCCGCCCTCGCCGCACGGCCCGATCTGGTCATCGCGGACGAGCCCACCACGGCGCTGGACGTGACGGTGCAGAAGCAGGTGCTCGCACTGCTGCGGGAGCGCACGGCGGACGGCACGGCGATGCTGCTGATCAGCCACGATCTCGCGGTCGTGGCCGAACTGGCCGACCACGTCTACGTGATGCGGGATGGGGTCTTCGTCGAACAGGGGCCCACCCGGACCGTGCTCGACGCGCCCGCCCACGCCTACACCCGCCAGCTGCTCGCGGCGGCCTCGGCCCTGGGTACACACGGCGGCGGGGCGCCGGCACCCTCGACGCCCGTCGCCGCCGCACCGGTGCGGGTGAGCCCCCCGCCCGGGCCGGCGCCGAGGGTGCCCGCCGATCCGGCTGCGGCGGTGCTGGCGGCCCGCGGGCTCGTCAAGACCTACGAACTCCCCGGCCGGCAGCGGCTGACAGCGGTCGACGACGTCTCCTTCGTCGTGCGGGCGGGGGAGACCGTCGGGCTCGTCGGGGAGTCCGGGTCGGGCAAGACCACGGTTGGCCGGATGCTGATGGGGCTCGTCGCACCGGACTCCGGCGAGGTCACGGTGGACGGTGTCGGGTGGACCGCGCTGGACCGCGCCGCCCGGCGCGCGGCCCGCCGGCGGGTCCAGATGATCTACCAGGACCCGCTGGGCTCGTTCGACCCCCGTTACACGGCCCGCCAGATCCTCGAGGAGCCGCTGCGCGTGTCGTCGACGTCGGCCGCCGACCGGGCGAAGCGGGTGGGGCAGCTGCTGGAGCATGTCGGGCTCGGACCGGAGGTCCTGCCCACCCGGGCCAGGGCACTGTCCGGGGGCCAGCGCCAGCGGCTGGCGATCGCTCGCGCGCTCGCGTCCGACCCGGAGGTGATCGTCTGCGACGAGCCGGTGTCGGCCCTGGACGTCTCGATCCAGGCACAGGTGCTCGAGGTGTTCCGGGACGTGCAGGCCCGCCTGGGCGTCGCGTACGTCTTCATCTCCCACCACCTGGGCGTCGTGCACTACCTCAGCCATCGGGTGGTGGTCATGCACCGGGGGCAGGTCGTCGAACAGGGACCGGCGGAGCAGGTGTTCGGCGCTCCCCGGCATCCCTACACCCAGGCGCTGCTCGCCGCGGTCCCCCGCCTGGCCGTCGCGCAGAAGGACACCACCGAGTCGGCCACCGCCGAGTCGGCCGACGATGTCGTTGTCGGCCCGCCGCGACGCTGAAGGCATTCTTAACCGCTCTTGCCGGTCGTACGCCTCTACCACTACATTCCTATGGTGGCCCTCACTCGTCGGCCCGGGTCATAACTTCGGTACTGTCGACGACTTGCAAGATTTCATGCGGAAGGATCCCGCGAATGACGCAGGCCCCACAGTATCCGCAAACGCGGACCTNCCCCTACGAGCCGCCGCCGGCATATAAAGAGATCGGCCAGGAAGGGCCGGTCGTCAAGGTCAGNCTGTTCGACGGCCGCGAGTCCTGGATGGTCACCGGATACCGGGAGTCCCGAGAGATACTCACGCATCCGAACCTCTCGTCGTTGNGTACCCATCCAAACTTTNCCATCGTGGCGCCGCGGTTCCGTTCGCCGGTGGCGCGCAGCCTGGCCCTCCTCGCGATGGATCCGCCCATCCATGACGTGTACCGTCGCTATCTCAACCCNCATTTCAGCCTCCGTTCCGTGCGGGCGATGAGACCGGAGCTTGAGCGCATCATTGCCGGTTACGTCGATCGGATCATCGATCATGGTCCGCCGGCGGATCTCATCGAAATGCTCGCCGTGCCGATGNCCTCGCTGATCATCTGTCACCATCTCGGTGTTCCCTACGCCGACCACGACTTCTTCCAGGACTGCAGCGGCAAGGTGATGCTGGCCGGCGAGGAGGAGGCCGGCAAGGCGGCCCAGGACCTCGTCGAGTATCTCGACAATCTGGTGACGGAGCAGCAGCGCAACCCAACCGACGGCCTGATCGGCCAACTGGTGCGGGAGCGGGTCAGCGATGGCGACATCGGCCACGACGAACTGGTGTCGATCGCGCTCGTCCTGCTGATCGCGGCCCACGAGACGACGGCGTCGACGCTCGCGATCGGCATCATCAACCTGCTCGGGCACCCCGAGGAACTGGCCAAGCTGCGGGCCGACATCTCCTTGCTGCCCGGGGCGATCGAAGAGCTGCTGCGTTACGTCGCGACCACGGACCTGGTCGCCGTCCGGATCGCCAAGGGCGACATCGAGATAGCGGGGCACCACATCCGGGAGGGCGAGCCCGTCCTGGTCTCCGGCACCCTGGCCAACCGCGATCCGCAGGTGCACCAGCGNGCGGACGAGTTCGACATCCAGCGCGACGACACGTTCCACCTGACGTTCGGATTCGGCATCCACCAGTGCCTGGGGCAGAACCTCGCCCGGCTGGAGATCGAGCTGGCGCTGCGCGAGCTGATCACCCGTCTGCCGGGACTGCGCCTGGCCGTGCCGATGGAGGAGCTGCCGATCCTCAGCGCGGGCACCGTGNAGCGTGTCCTCGAGCTTCCCGTCGAGTGGTAGCGGCGCTGCGGGTCGAGGCCGACCGCGACCTGTGTATCAGTGCCGGGCGCTGNCTGGCGACGGCGCCGGACGTCTTCGACCAGGACGAGGAGGGTCTGGTGGTCGTCGTCGAGCCGGATCGGCCGGCCGGCGACGAGCCCCTGCTGCGCAAGGCCCAGTATCTGTGCCCGGCCGCCGCGATCACGCTGCTCGGTGGGTCTGCGACCGGGTGATCTTGTGCCCGGCCGCCCCCGTCGCGAATCGTCGTGAAGATCGTGGGCCGTCATGCATCGTCGTGGACGTCGAGGATGCTGCCGAGGATGCTGAGGACCGTCGTGGAGCGCCCCGCCGGCCGACCGGGACAGGTCGACCGGCGGGGCGTCCGTCAGAGCTCGATGAACTGCATGCTCTGCTCGTTCCAGCGCGCACCCGCGATGTGCCCGGGCGCGACGCTCGCCTCGATCGCGGCCAGGTCCTCGGCATCGAGGTCCAGGAAGGCGGCCGCCGCGTTCTCGTCCAGGTGCGAACGCCGTCGGGTGCCCGGAATGGGCACGACGTCGAGGTCGCGATGGTGCAGCCAGGCCAGGGCCAGCTGCGCCGCGCTCACGCCCCGCTCGTCCGCCAGCCGGACCAGCCGGTCCACGACGGTGAGGTTGCGGGGCAGGTTCTCGGCGGCGAAGCGGGGCTGGGCGATCCGGCGGAAGTCGTCGGTACCGAGCTGGTCGACCGAGCGGATGGTGCCGCTGAGGAAGCCGCGGCCGAGCGGCGCGTAGGCGACGACCGTGATGCCCAGCTCGCGGCACAGCGGCGCGATCTCGGCCTCGATGTCACGGGACCACAGCGACCACTCCGTCTGGAGTACTCCCAGGGGATGGACCGCGTGGGCGCGGCGGATCGTCGCGGCCCCGGCTTCGGACAGCCCGATCTCGCGGACCTTGCCGGCGGTGACGAGCNCGGCCAGCGCCCCGGCCGTCTCCTCGATCGGTACCGAGGGGTCCACCCTGGTCAGACACAGGATGTCGAGATGATCGACACCCAGCCGACGCAGGGAGTCCTCGCAGCTGCGGCGGACGTGGTCGGCGTCGGCGCGGATACCCGAGCCCACACCCGGTCCGGGGCGGACCACGCCGAACTTGGTGGCGATGACGGCCTGGTCGCGCCGGCCCCGCAGCGCGCGCCCGATCAGCTCCTCGTTGCGGCCGTGCCCGTAGACGTCGGCGGTGTCGAGCAGGGTGATCCCGCGTTCGAGCCCACGATGAATGGTGGCGATCGCCTCGGCGTCATCGGTCGGACCGTAGAACTCGGTCATGCCCAGACACCCCAGCCCCTGGGCGCCGACGGTGAGAGTGCCGATCCGCCGGGTGGGCAGGCGGGTGATGGAATCCTCGGAGGAGGTCCGGGAGATCACCGTCCGTACAGCACAATCGAGGAGATGTAGGTGTCGTGGGTCTCCTTGACCAGGGGCCGGAACTGGCGGTAACCGATGGCCCCGCGCAGGGGGCCGTCGACGACGACGGCGGGAAAGGTCGCCGGCTCCCCGGCGGTCAGGCGGGCGTCGTCGACGAGCCCGCCCGACCGCACGACGTTTCCGTCCAACAGCGATATCTCCTCGCCGAAGTACGCGATGTAATGGCCGTCGTCGGCCTGCTGGTAGAGCATTCGGNCGCCACCCACCGTTCTCCCCAGCAGCGTCCCGTCCGGAGCGAATATGTCAAGCTCCACGGTGGCGACATCGTTCTCGGTCGGTGTCGCTCCGGTCAGGTCGTCGTTGGTCGACTGGTACGCGGTCACCTTCTCGGTAAGGTCGCGCAGAATCAGCGACCTCGCCGGCTGGCGGAGGCCGTCGACCTCGGCCGAACTGGTCTCTGGGGGAGCGGTGAACGTGAAGACCGCGCCCGTTCGAGCGAGATCCTCCGGTGCGGTGNGGCCGGTCGTCGACGTACCTGTCATGGTGTCGGTCCCTCCTGGCTGCGCGGCCCGTCGCGCCGTCGGTCCACCGGCCGGCCGAGCCCTCGGTCAATATTGTCCAAATGCTATGTCGGGGGGCTCAAATGGNTCTAAAGAGAAGCGTCGGGCGCTGGTCCTCGGCCTGGCCCGTACCGGTGCTCCGGGTCACCGCGAGAGCCAGCTCCACCATTGAGTTCAATCCGGTCTTCCGATAGATTCGGGTCAGGTGGACGTCGACTGTTCTGATGCTTATCGTCAGTCGCTCGGCGATCTCCCGCCGTTTCATGNCCGACGAGATGAGGAAGGCGATCTCGCGCTCGCGCCGGGTGAGCGCGCCGAGTATCTCGGAGTCGACGGGGTCCGGTGGTCGGGGCTGGTCGGGTCGGCTGGTTCGGCTGGGTTGGCCGGCCTGCCGGCCCAGCCAGTCCAGCAGGGTGCGGGCGTCGCGGCGCCCGGCGATCTCCGCCGCCAGGTCGGCGAGGTCCGCGGCCTGCGAGGCGCGGCCCAGCGATCGCAGCGCCGCCGCGGCGAGACCGAGGGAGTAGCACTGATCGATCGTCATGCCTACCGAGGCGAACAGCGTGGCCGCCTCCAGGTAGCACGCGGCGGCGTCGGCGGTCCGCCCGGTCCCACGCAGCACGTGGCCACGCGAGAGGAGGGCGAAGGCCTGGTGAGAGGGCAGCGATACCGCGCGGGCGTGGTGCTCGTTGCGCGCGGCCCACTCGGTGATGGGCAGTCCGGCGTCGAGCCCGGCCGCGCAGAGCAGCTCCCAACCTCGGCCGCGCTGCATCAGTGGCAGCCCCGTCAGCTGCGCTCCCCTGCCCTCGTTGAGCAGCAACGTCACGCAGTGCTGCGGATCGCCGTCAAGCCAGGCCGAGATGGCCAGAGAAAGGATCGCCATCGACGCACTGCCGNTGACGTCGCCGCGCAGTGGCATCTGCGGCTCCTGGGGGTGCCCGGACAGCGCCTGCTTCGCCAGTGCGCGCGCCCGCCCGCTGCCCGGCGGCTGCAGCCATACCTCGCTGAGCGACTGCAGGGCGAGAGCCTGGGACCAGCGCAGGGTGGAGGTGGTGCCGGCCTCATGGTGAGCCGCCTGCGCCGACTTGCGCGCCTGGCGGAGCAGCCCGAGGTTGCGCTCGGCCTCGCTGAGCAGCACCAGCAGGCTCGNCAGGATGAAGGTCCGCTGCGACCGGTAGGCCGTTGCCACCCCGCGGCCGAGGTGATGGCGGGCATCCGACCACCGGCCGAGATAGAGGTCGGCGAGACCGACCGCGAAGATGTATTCCAGTCGTTGGCTGACCAGCCGCTCCGGGCACCGGGAAAGGGCATCCCCGGCGGCGGACGCGTCCGTGCAGGCGGCGTCGAAGTCCCCCGCCTGCATCGAGGCGAGCGCTCGGATGGCAAGCAGCCCGCAGATGTCCGCGTCCGTCCCGTTGCGTCGGGCGACCTCTACCGCGGCGTCGATGAGCTGGNGGTCGTGTGTTCCGATCATCATCGCCATCCGCAGGCCGTGGGCGAAGACCATCCGGGGCCAGGCGATCGAGGATCGGGCCGCGGGCAGATCCAGTTGCTCACCGAGCAGGCCGAGGGTCTGGACGTCGTGGCTGGCGATGCCCTCGATCACGCTGACGAAGGCGACCTGATCTGCCCAGTCGGCCTCGTGGAGATCCTCCTGGTGGCGGCGGATGTCGAAGAGTAGGGCACGGCTTTCCGTCATGCGCCCGGAGTTGCCGAGCGCGGCGACCAGGGCGAGTCGGGCCTTGCGTCCGATCGCGCTGGTGGGGGAGGTCCATTCGGTCACCGTGGTGAGCCACGAGATGGCCTCCGAGACATCGAGCTCCATGACGTCCCACGCCGCCGCGACGATCTGCGCGAGTTCCTCAGGCCGCGCGCGGAAGAGCGAGTGAACCAGATGGAAGCCGAGCTCTCGGCTGGTCAGGCCCCGGCTGGCGAGGCTGCCGATGGCGCGCCGGTGGGCGTTCTTCGCCCAGATCGGATCCATCGACCGGTGCAGGAGCGTGCCGAGGACGTCGTGGCGGATGGAGAAGCCCTGCCCGATCCCGTCCGGCCGCAACAGGTCGCGCTGTACCAGCACCCGCACCGCCGCGGAGACCTGCGGATGGTCCAGCTCGGCAACCNCCGAGAGCAGCTCGACGTCGAAGTGGTCCCGCAGCACCACGGCTGCCTGCAGGACGCGGTGCTCCGTCGCGCTCAGGCCCTGGGTCTCGACCAGCGCGGCGAACTCGAAGGGCGCGACGATCGAGTTCTGGCACTGCCGCCTGCTCTGTTCGAGGGCCAGCAGCGCGCGCAGGTTGAAGGGATTGCGGTCGTCAGGACGGATCTCCCGCGTCAGTGGTCGCGACAGCAGGGCGACGACCTGCTCGTTGGTCAGCGGCGCCAGCTCGATCCGACTGGCGTGGCCGAAGGTGACG
Organism: Frankia sp. AvcI1; assembly: GCF_001420875.1. Lineage (NCBI taxonomy): Bacteria > Bacillati > Actinomycetota > Actinomycetes > Frankiales > Frankiaceae > Frankia > Frankia sp. AvcI1. The sequence goes on from NZ_LJFZ01000030.1 coordinate 97,169, forward strand.
CCGAGCGAGATCGCCTCGGCCAGCTCCATGGGGGTCTGGCGGGGCCGCAGCGAGACGACCACGTCCCACCGGGGACGGATCTTCCCCGCTGCGATCGCGGTCAGCTCCCCTATCGTGGCGGCGCTCGCCAGATGGGCGTCCTCCAGGACNAGCAGGCCCCGACTGGCCGACCACCGCCGCAGCCGCGCGACGTTCTCGGCCGGCAGGTCCGGTGAGCGGGGCGGCGGGATGTGCGACAGCGCGGACTGCAGTGGGCTGTACGAGTCCGCGTCCTGGCCCGGGGAGTGGCGGTAGACAATGGCCGGGCGCTCGCTGGAGTACCGGTGGCGCACCAGGGCGGCCAGCAGATGCGTCTTGCCCGACCCCGGGTCGCCGACGACCGCGATCAAACTGCCTGCGCGGGCGGGCTCGCATACCAGGGTCTGCAGCGTTTCCAGCTCGGCCGTCCGCACGACGGTGGACTCGGGTGGGTTGATGTGCGCGGGTGCGTAGGGCGTCATGGCGTGGAGCNACGACTCCATCTGGCATTCCCCTTGTCCCCGGAAGCGTCGGGCCGGGCGCGGGATCCGCGACCGTCGCGCGCGGTGACGCGTTCATTGTGTTGTATTTTTGCAGCCTCGACACGAGGTTCGGCCGCCTGGGCGGCCGTGCGTGGCGTGGGCCGGCCGTGCCGGCCATGGCGGGCGGTTGGATGCGATCGCGCCCGCGCGGCGTATATCACACCGTTGTGTCCACCACCGGCCGTGGCCGTGGGTGAAGGTGCGCGGATGAGTGCTTCGCACCATAGCCAGAGCGGCGGCACGAGTCAGAGCGGCGGCACGGTACGATGTGGCTGCGACATCCCCATGCGGATCTGCGCACGGCCCGGCCGCCGGAAAGGCCGCCCGCGAGGGCGGAAAACAGCAGTGCCCCGATGCCAGAGATCGGAACAGTCGTGCCTACGGACACAAAGCGCTGGACACCCGGGCGAAGTCTATGTGGGCGCGACGAGATGGGCTGCGGAGCACCTTCGCATCCTACGAGGAGCCTCTTCGTACTGTCCACCGTTACGGTCCGTCCTGCCCGTTCCGGTCGTCGCCCGCCCGGCCGCGGATATGTGGCCCGCTGCCTGGTCCGCTGCCTGGTCGGCTGCCGCTTCCAATGGCCGCCGCCGGTACCCGCCAATGGTTGCGGTGTGTAATCGGAGTCGGGGGTCGGCGGGGGAAACGCGCGCCTTCGATACGATCGCGGTCGGGGCCGATCCCGTCCGCGGGAAACGATCGAGAGTGATGCGCCGGTGCGTGGAGCACCGCACCGGGCCGGCTCGCCGGGCTGTTCGGCCGGTTGGTCCCACGCGCCGAATCGGCGTGGGCGGCGAGCGGATCCGTCCGTGCCGCGGGCATCGAGCCGGGCGGGCGGGCCGAAGTTCCGGCGCGGTGCAGGGCTGAGGCCGCCGAGATCGGGATCCGGCGGCGCCCGAACGTCGAGTCGCCCCTATGNCCACGACCCGGCCGCACTCGGCGAGTACGTACGGGCTGGGCCGAAGATACGCACTTCCGCTGATGTGCCTGCTTCGTCCGTCTGGTGAGAATGGCCGACGCCAGGTGAAGCGGACACCGGTCCGTCTCCCCGTCCGTGGAGGACAGACTGTGGAAGCCACGCGATACGAGTTGCTCGGGCCTCTCCAGATCAGGAATGAAAAGCCTGTCAGGATCAGCGCGCCGAAAGTCGAGATCCTGCTCGCCGCGCTTCTGATCAGAGCGAATCGTCCGGTCTCTGCCGAAGAGCTCATCAGCGAGATATGGGGGGACGACCGCCCCAGCCGGGTCCGGGCCGGTCTGCATGTCTACATCTCCCAGCTGCNCAAGATCTGCATCGGCCCGGAAGGTCGCGGAGCGGTCATCACCACGCACGCGCACGGCTACGTCCTGCGGGTGGACGACTCGCTGACCGACGTCCACGACCTGCAGCAGCTGCATGCGCGCGGGCGGGCTGATCAGGCCGACCAGCCGGAGCGGGCGTTCGTCAGCTTCACCGCCGCGGCCGCGCTCTTCCGCGGGCCGGTACTTGCCGGGATCCGGGACGGCGACATCGTGAGCACCTTCATACGGTGGGCCGAGGAAATGCGGCTGGAGTGTCTGGAGTCGATCGCCCGCTGCTCCTTGCGGACCGGACGTCACCGGGAGCTGGTGTGTGATCTCACGAACTGGATCGACGAGCACCCGTTCCACGAGGCGTTCCGGGAACTGCTGATGCTGGCCCTGCATCTGTCGGGTCGGCGGGCCGAGGCTTTGCGCGAGTTCCAGTGCGCGCGGCGCCTCATGCGGGAGGAACTCGGGCTCGAGCCGAGCGAGACGATGCGTCAGTTGCAGAACNCAATCCTGAACGACCGGCGTGACCTCGTGGTGGCGGGTTAGCGGACCGGACCGGTGGTCGTCCGCGGCCGTCGAGCAGCGATACAAGAGTCTCTTTAGCGTGGCGTAGTAGTTTTTCGNCACAACGGAAGGCGACATCTACAGTAGAGGTGAAGATATGCCGCGAGGTCCAGTGCGGTTGCTCTCCGCCGGAACCNCTCTGCCGGGGCCGCCCATTGACACCGCCGCGTTGGCCGGCCGGTTCGGAATGGACCACCTGTGGCAGCAGTGGGTCGACACCTTCATCGGTACGAAGACCCGGCACCTGGCGGTGGACCTGGCGACCGGCGAGCCGGGCCAGTCCCTCGCCGACCTCGGGTACATCGCGGCGGCGAAGGCCCTCGAACGGGCCCGGATCAGCGCGGAGGATGTCGACGTCGTCGTCCTCGGCACCGCGACCCCGGACGACCTCATGCCGGCCACGGTCAATGTGATCGCCGATCGACTGCGGATCGACGGGGTGCCGACCTTCCAGCTCCAGTCCGGCTGCTCCGGCGCGGTACAGACTTTCGACGTCGCGACCTCCCTGCTGGCGACCGGGCGCTACCGCACGGCCCTGGTCATCGGCGGGGACGTGATTGCCAAGCACTACGACGTCAACGTCAAGCTCGCCGCGGTGCCGCCGCGGGAACTGGTCAACTTCGTCCTGTTCGGCGACGGGGCCGGGGCGGCGGTGCTGTCCACCGAGGACCGTCCCGACGCCCCCGTCGTCCGCGCGGTACTGACTCGCCTGACCGGCCTCGATCGTGAGCCGGGTCAGGTGCTGCGGTGGTTCGGCCTGGTCGACCGGGACGGGCCTGTCGTCGCGGCCCAGGAGGACTACAAGGCGATCGAGGAGTCGGTGCCGCAGATGAGCGAAGAGGTGGTCGACGAGCTCCTCGACGACCTCGACTGNCAGCGCGCCGAGGTCGACTACCTGCTTCCGCCTCAGCTGTCCGTGGCGATGACCACAAAGATCACCAGCAGGCTGAACCTGCCGTCAGCGCGGGAGATCTCCTGCGTCGAATCGACCGGAAACAACGGCAACGCGTTGCTCTTCTTCCAGCTGGATCAGCTGCTGGAGATCGTGTCGGGGCCGGCGAAGGTNCTTGCCGTGGCGATCGAGTCGAGCAAGTGGATCAAGTCGGGTCTGGCGCTGGAGAGAGCGTGACCGGCCCACCGGAAAACTGAAGTGAACGGCTGGAGGTGAGTGTNGATGGCCGCCATGACGAGAACCACGTTCGTCGGTCTCCTGCGGGACGAGATAGGGCTCGACGTGAACGTGGAGGATCTGGGACTCGGTCTCGACGAGCTGCCCGGCTGGGATTCGGTGCAACTNCTGGCCGTGCTTGTGATCCTGGAGAGAAATGCCGATGCCCAGATCTCCCTGCCGGCGCTGCTGGAGGCCGGGAGCCTGGAGTCGATCTACCAGCTGGTGCATGCATGAGCGAGCATGAGTTTCCCAGTCAACGGCAGCACACCCTGTTCTTCCTCGATCAGATCAGGGATTTCTCCCCCGTCTTTCTGGACACCGAGGTGGACGCGACCNCGATCGTCGCCGGCCGCGCGAAGGCCGCGGCGGCGGGCGGGCGTCGGTCCGTGGTGAGCTATGTCGTGCACGCCGCGGCCGGCGTGCTGCGCCGGCACCCCGAGGCCAATGCGGCGATCGACGGACGGATCGAGCCGCGCCTGGCAACCTTCGACACGGTGAGCGCGAAGGTCACGCTCGATCGGATCCTCGACGGGCGGCGGGTGGTGCTGGCCACCGTGCTTCCCGACCTGCAGAGCGCGAGCCTCGCCGACATCCAGGCCCGGCTCGACCAGGTCGCCGCGGGTGACCCGGACACCGCCGAGGACTTCGCCGCCATCCGGGCGCTGCGGGAGTTGCCGCCGGCGCAGGCCCACGAGAGATTTCGCGCCGCGGCGGCACGGCTGGAACTGCGCCCGGCCATCGTGGGCACCTTCAGCGTCACCTCGTTGGGGCACAGTGTCGTCGACTCGTTCCACTCGGTCGGCGGCACCACGATCACTCTGGGGGTCGGTCGGATCGTCGACAGACCCGTCGTCCGGTCCGGGCAGGTCACGGTCGCGCCGGTGCTGCGGCTGTCGCTGACCTTCGACCACCGGGTGATCGACGGCGCGGAGGCCGCCGACATCCTGACCGAGATCACTGCGGCGCTGGAGGCGGTCGAGCAATGAACGACCTCGCCGAGCTGAAGCGGTTCGTGGTGGCGCACGCGATCTCGCAGAATCTCGCGGCCGACCACTACGCGAGCCTGCTCGACGCGATCACGACCGACGCGGGCGACGGGCCCGGCTCGTGGGCCCACGAGTGGATCCGCGCCGGCGAGGAGCTCGATGCCGCCGGCCAGACCCTGGCCGCCTGCCAGTACTACAACATGGGCCGGTTCCCGTTCGTCGACGGTCCAGGCCGGGCGCGTGCGCTGGGTCGCTGCGTCGACGCGTTCGACCGGTGGCGGGTGACGCAGCCCGNCCTCGACACGGCGGAGATCCAGATCGACGGGCTGCCGGTCCGGGTCCTGACGATGGGGCTGTCGGCCGAGAACCCCAGACCGCTGGTGATCATGACAGGTGGCATCGTCAGCCCGAAGGAGCAGTGGGGTGCGGTGCTGCCGCAGCTGGTCCAGTTCGGCTTTGCCGGGGTGGTCGCCGAGCTGCCGCGGGTGGGTGAGAACCCGCTGCCCTACCGCGGTGACAGCTGGCGGCTGTTCCCGGCGATCCTGGACACCCTGAGCGGGCAGGCTCGGGTCGAGCAGACCTACCTGCTCGCGCTCAGCTTCAGCGGGCACCTCGCGGTCACGGCGGCGCTGCACGACCCACGGGTGCGCGGCATCGTCGGCAACGGCACGCCGGTGAGCGACTTCTTCACCGACGCCGCCTGGTGGCGGCGCGTCCCGAAGGTGACCAGGGACACCCTCGCGCACCTCGTCGGTGTCAGCGCCGAGGAGGTCTTCGCGCGCATCGGGCCGTGGGCGCTCGACGACGAGCGGCTGCGCGCGCTGGACATCCCGCTGGCCGTCGTGGCCGCACGCCGCGACGAGATCATCCCGGCCGGGGACGTCGACCGGCTCAAGGCCGCGGTGCGCGATCTGCGGCTGGTGGAACACGACGACGTGCACGGTGCGCCCTCGCACCTCGCCGAGACCCGTCTGTGGAGCCTGCACGCGATCCTCGACATGTGGCCGGGGGCCGACGACGGCGTCAAGGCACAGCTTGCCGCGGCTGTCGCGGGGGCGCGGTCCGGGTCGGGCTGATGACCATCACCGGCGCCCCGGACCGCGGCGTGTGGCTGCGACAGTTCACCACCACCATTGGCACCACCACTGCCGCCGGCACCACCACTGCCGCCGGCATCGCCACTGCCGCCGGCACCGGCGTCGCCACCGGTGTCGGCGCCGGGGGGCGGGTCGTGTGCTTCCCGCACGCAGGCGGCTCGGCCGCGTTTTTCCGGCCGCTGGCGAGAAGCCTGGGCGGGCGTGCCGAGCTGCTGGCGGTGCAGTATCCCGGCCGGCTGGACCGCTTCGACGAACCCGCCGTCAGCGACCTGCGGGAACTGGCCAGGCAGGTCGCGGCCCAGCTCGCCGCGCTGGACGACGCGACGCCCACGGCCTATCTCGGCCACAGCATGGGGGCGCTGGTCGCCTTCGAGGCGGCCCTGCTCGCCCCGACAGCGCCCGTCCGGCTGTTCGCGTCGGCGGCCCGCGCCCCGGCAGCGATCCGGATCGACCCGGCGATCCTCGTCGACGACCGGTCGCTGGAGGAGGAGGTGCTCGCCCTGGGCGGCACCTCCCGCGCGGTGCTCGACAACACGGATCTCCGCAGGATGATCTTTCCGGCGATCCGGGCCGACTACGAGGCACTGCGCGGATACGTACCGATCCCCGGCGCGCGGGTCGACTGCCCGATCACCGTGCTGACGGGCACGGCCGACCCGAGGGTCAGCGTCGGCGAGGCGCGGCGATGGCGCAACCACACCGCCGGCGGCTTCGAGTCCCGGGTGTTCACCGGCGGCCATTTCTACCTGGTGCCGCGGGCGCGGGAGGTGGCCGACGTGGTGGTGGCGGCCCTCCACCGGCANGCACACGGGGACCGCTGAACCCGAGCGGACCGCCGCGTCGAGCAAAGCGCGGCTCACAACTGGAGAGGACACCATGGACAGCAGCGCGAACGCCTCGGCCAAGGAGCCCGTCGCCGTCATCGGGCTGGCGTGCCGTCTGCCGGGCGCGCCGGATCCCGAGGCGTTCTGGCGGCTGCTCGTCGAGGGGCGTAGCAGCGTGCGCGAGGTGCCGGCGGGGCGCTGGGACGCGGCGGCGCTCGACGACCTCGTGGCCCCTGGCCAGCGCTACGGCGGCTATCTCGACGCGATCGACGAGTTCGACGCGGAGTTCTTCGGGATCTCACCGCGCGAGGCGGCGGCGATGGATCCCCAGCAGCGGCTGATCCTCGAGCTGAGCTGGGAGGTCCTGGAGGACGCCGGCGTGCTGCCCGCCTCGCTGCGCGGCACCGCGACCGGGGTGTTCATCGGCTCCCTCGCGGACGAGTACGCGGCGCTGTCCCGGCATTCGACCTCCCGGCACACCCTGACCGGGACGACGCGGGGCATCATCGCCAATCGCGTGTCCTACACCCTCGGGCTGGGCGGGCCGAGCATCGTGGTGGACACCGCCCAGTCCTCGTCCCTGGTGGCGGTGCACCTGGCCTGCGAGAGCCTGCGGCGCNGGGAGTCGACGACGGCGCTCGCCGGCGGGGTCAACCTCATCGTCGATCCCCGGGGCACGGCCGCGGTGACCCGCTTCGGTGCCCTGTCCCCGGACGGGCGCTGCTACACGTTCGACCGCCGGGCCAGCGGCTACGTCCGCGGGGAGGGCGCGGGGCTGGTCCTGCTCAAGCCGCTCACCGCGGCGCTCGCCGACGGCGACCACGTCCACGCGGTCGTTCTCGGCGGGGCGATCAACAACGACGGGACCACCGACGGGCTCACCGTGCCGAGCGCGCAGGCGCAGGCGCAGGTGATCGCCCGCGCCCGGGCCGAGGCCGGAGTCCGACCCGAGCAGGTCCAGTACGTCGAGCTGCACGGCACGGGCACACCGGTGGGCGACCCGATCGAGGCCCGCGCGCTCGGCCTCGTGGCCGGTGGCGGGGCCCCGCTGCAGGTCGGGTCGGTCAAGACAAACGTCGGCCATCTCGAGGGCGGGGCCGGGATCACCGGCCTGCTCAAGACGGTGCTCAGCATCGCCAGGCGGTCGCTGCCGGCCAGCCTGAACTACGCCGAGCCGAGTCCGCAGATCGACCTCGCCGCCGCGCACCTGCAGGTGCGCGACTTCGGCGGTGACTGGCCACGGCCCGAGGAGCGGCTGGTCGCCGGGGTGAGCTCGTTCGGGATGGGCGGCACCAACTGCCACCTCGTGCTGGCCGAGCCGCCGTCGCCGTCGCTGTCGCCGTCGGGTGGCGAGGCGACCGCGGGAACGGTCGCCACCCTGCTGGTGAGCGCGCGCACCGAAGCCGCGCTGTGGGCCCGGGCGCGACAGGTGCGCGACCTCGTCACCGAGCGCGGCGGGGTGCCCGCGGGCCTGGCCCGCACGCTCGCCGCGACCAGGACGGCGTTCGGGGTCCGGGCCGCGGTCACCGGGGACGCGCTGGCAGGCCTCACTGCGCTCGCCGAAGGGCGCGCCGATGCGGGGATCGTCACCGGGCAGGCGGTCGCCGGCGCGGTCGCGGTGCTGTTTCCCGGGCAGGGCAGCCAGCGGCTTGGGATGGGACGGCGGGCCTACCGGGACTTCGCCGTCTGGCGAGACGCCTTCGACGAGGCCGCCGCCGCGCTCGACGGGTACCTTCCCCGGCCGATCGGCGAGGTGATCTGGGCGTCCGGCGCGGACGCGGAGCTACTCGGGCAGACTCGGTACACCCAACCGGCCCTGTTCGCGGTCGAGGTGGCCACCTTCCGGCTGCTCGCGTCGTGGGGAGTCGAACCGGCCCTCGTCGCCGGGCATTCGATCGGCGAGGTGGCCGCGGCACACTGCGCGGGCATCCTCGACCTGCCGTCAGCGGCCAGGATGATCACCGCCCGCGGCCGGCTGATGCAGCGNCTTCCCGGCGGCGGAGCAATGCTGGCCGTCGCCGCGCCGCAACACGAGATCTCCGTTCTGCTCGCGGGACACGAGGAGGTGGCGGGACTCGCCGCCGTCAACGGACCGTCCTCGGTCGTGGTCGCCGGCGCCCGTGCGGCGCTCGACGCGGTCCGCGCCGCGGCCGCAGACCGGGGCTATCGCACCCGGTGGCTCGAGGTCAGCCATGCCTTCCACTCGCCGCTCATGGAACCGATGCTCGAGGAGTTCCGCGCGGAGCTGGCCGGCATCACGTTCCGTGCGCCAGTGATCCCGTTCGTGTCCACGGTGACCGGGGAGCTGGCGGACGCCGGCGATGCGGACTACTGGGTCGAGCACGCCCGGCGCCCGGTCCTGTTCGACGCGGGCCTGCACCGGCTGCACGAGCTCGGGGCCGCCATCCTGGTGGAGGCCGGCCCCGGCCGTACGCTCAGCGGGCTGGGCCGGGCGAGCCTGGGACGGGCCGCCGCCGTCGTGCCGGTCCTGGGTGATCAGGACGATCTGGACCTGGCGGTCGGGCGGCTGTTCGTCGCCGGGGCGAGCCTGGACTGGGACGCGGTGTTCGGACCCGGTGGCCCGCGCGTGGCCTTGGCGACCTATCCGTTCCAGCGCGAACGCCACTGGCTCGAACTCGGGACCGGGGCCGACCCCGCGAGCACCCCGCCCGCACCCGGACCGAAGNCCGCCGCCGAGGCGCAGCCGGCCGTCGAGACGCCGCCTGCCCTCGGGCCGGAGCCCGTCGTCGAGGCGGTGGCGGGCGAGCCGAACTCGTCCGGGCCGGACGTCGAACAGGTGGTCCTCGCGGAGCTCGCCGCGGTGCTGGGGCACCGCGACGCCGCGGCCCTGGACCGGGCGGCTCCCTTCCGGGACCTGGGACTCGACTCGCTCGGCATGACCGAGCTCAGCGACCGGCTCACCGGCGCGCTGAACACCGAGCTGACCACGGCCACGCTGTTCAGCTACCCCTCGGCGGAGGCGCTCGTCGGCCATCTGCGCGGCGACCACGCGCGCGGAGCCGCCGGCGAGCCCGCGGCCGCGGCGGTGGTGACGGCTGCTGTGCGGGCGGGTTCGGCTGATCCGGTGGTGATTGTGGGGATGGGGTGCCGTTATCCGGGTGGGGTGGTTTCTCCGGATGATCTGTGGCGGGTGGTGGTGGATGGTCTGGATGTGACGGGTGATTTTCCGGCTGATCGGGGTTGGGATCTGGAGGGTTTGTTTGATCCGGATCCGGAGCGGGTGGGGACGACGTACACGCGTCGGGGTGGTTTTTTGTACGGGGCGGGGGAGTTTGATG
>NZ_LJFZ01000031.1:0-94125 GCF_001420875.1 Frankia sp. AvcI1
CACGATGTCGACGCCAAGCCGAAGGTCGAACGGGCTGGTGATCCGGTAGCTGGCGGCGGCCTGCTCGATCAGCAGCTCCACGAACTGACGCTCCAGACCGCGGATCGCCTCGGAGGCCTGCGGAGCCGTCTCGACGTGGACGACCGGCTGGAGTACCTCGGCCACCGATGCCGGCACGAGCTCGTCGACGGTCCGACGGTCCGCCTCTCGCTCGGAACGCTCGGCAATCTCTTCAACGGTGACGTCGGCGCCTTCGAACCAGCAGAACCGGTCGGTGGGCGGGGCCTTGCGCCGGTCGCTGACCAGCCGCAGGTCGACCTTGGCCGATTTCGCCGCGTCGTCGAGGGCGGCGCGGAACTTGCGGAAGGTGTCCTGCGCCTTCACATCGCCCCCGCCGGGGGTGGCCACGTCCAACGCCTGTGGCATCGGGATGCGGTCGTCGTCGCCGATCAGGTCGGCCAGCCCCCGCAGCCGGGACATCTGCCGGGGGGTGAGGTCGTCGGTGAGCCGGTCGAGGTGCCGCAGCACCGCCCGGCGGGGGAGTCGCCGCATCAGGCCGCGTCGCTCAGCACGCGGTGACGGATCGCTGTCGTCAGATCCAGGGCGAACCGCTCCCGGCCGGCTCCGCGGGTCTCGGTGAAGCAGCGCCCCCCGGAGCCGGTGAAGATCTGCCGCGTGTCCAGGCCGTGCAGGTCCCGTGAGCCGTCGAGTGGCACCCGCTTCAGCATCACCGGCAGCACCTTGTCGGCGTCCGGGCCGAGCAGGCGGGGCAGCTCCTCGTCCAGGATGAAACGGCTGGCGAAGAACCCGGGGCTCAGCAGCAACAACCCGTAGTCGCACGCGGCCAGCCGGGCCAGGATCTGCCGCCGCCAGTCCGCGCCCAGCAGCAGGTGCGAGTCCTCCCACCAGGCGATCCGCACCCCGGCCAGGGTGCCCAGGTGCAGATGGCTGAGCAGTGCCTCCTTGGCGGCGAGGTCGCCATGACACCAGCTCAGAAAGATCGACGCCTCGGCCGGCTGCTCCATCGAACCCCGCCTCCTTCACGTTATTCCGGATGGCTTCACGATAGAACGCGGTGGGACGTCCTGATCGTCCGGGGTGGTCGGATGGCGGCTCCGTGGTCGAAGCTCCCGCTATGTGTGGATTTGCGGCGCTGTCGGAGGTTCCTTGATGGAGACGCCGCTGGTGCCTGCGGCGCGCACTGTCTGGGCCAGGCCGGTGATGCGGTCGACGGCCTGGGTGGGGGTGACGCCGCGGCGGTGGATGTTGGACAGGAGGTTGCGGTCGGCGTCGGTGTGGCCCGAGCGGGGGCGGTGGGCCAGGTAGGCGGAGAGGCTCTCGGCGGTGGCGAGGCCGGGGCGTTCGCCGATCAGCAGCACGATCACCGTGGGGTGCAGCAGGTCGCCGATGTCGTTCATGANGCCGACGCGGCACTGGCGCACCGCGAACGGTTGGCCGGTCGACCAGCCGGCCTCGGCCGCCGCGGTGAGCAGCGCGGGCAGCAACGCCGGGACCTGGGCGTCCACCGCCGCCGCGGACAGGCCGTCGCCGATCACGATCTGCAGGTCCGCGCCGGGCGGGCAGCGGGCGGCGACCTGCGCGCGGCCGGCGTCGGACAGCCGCCGGCCCAGGTCCGGCCGGCGCAGGTACTCGGCCCGGTCGGCGGCGGCCGACTGCACGACGAACAGGCCGAACCGCTCGGTCGTCGCGGCCAGCGCGGGGCCGGCGAGGTCCAGTTCGGCGTCGACGGCGTCGCGGGCCGCCGCGTGGTCGGCCCGCAGCGCCAGCAGGTTCGCCGTCCGGTAGGAGGTTCCGGTCCGGCCGACGAACACCCGTGCCGGCGTCACCGCCCGGACCCGCTCGGCCAGCGCCGCCAGATCCACCGGCACCGCCGCGGGCCCCCGATCCGGACTGGTCCGTTCGGGGGATGCGGCGGTGGGGTCGGAATCGGGGGTCACCGGGTCGGGCCCGAGGGGAGGGCGGGTCGGGTGGGGAGGGCGGCGAGGGCGTCGTCGAGGCCGGCGGTGAGCAGGGCGGCGACGGGGCCGGTGGGGTCGGCGAGGTGGCCGTCGACGAGCAGGCCGCGGTCGGTCAGCCAGGCGGTGAACTCCGGCGCGGCGTGCAGGTTGAACAGCTCGCGCATGCCGGCGGCGTCGTGGTAGCTCGTCGACTGGTAGCCGAGCATGACGTCGTCGGCGCTCGGGACGCCCATCACGAACGTGCAGCCGGCGGCGACGAGCAGGACGAGCAGGTCGTCGTTGGTGTTCTGGTCGGCGTCGACATGGTTGGTGTAACAGACGTCGCAGCCCATCGGCAGGCCCAGCAGCTTGCCGACGAAATGGTCCTCCAGGCCGGCGCGGGTGATCTGGCGGGCGTCGGCGAGGTACTCCGGGCCGATGAAACCGACGACCGAGTTGACGAGGAACGGGTCGAACGCCCGCGCCACCCCGTGCGCCCGCGCCTCGCAGGTGAGCTGGTCGACGCCGTGGTGCGCGTCGGCGGACAGCGCGCTGCCCTGCCCGGTCTCGAAGTACATGACCTGCTCGCCGACGAAGTCGCCCGACCGGTCCCGGCGATGGTGGGCGAGCACGGCCTCGCGGCCCTCGGCGAGCAGGTCCAGGGTGATCCCGAAGCTCGTGTTCGCCGCCTCCGTGCCGGCGACCGACTGGAACAGCAGGTCCACCGGCGCCCCGGCGGCCAGCGCGGCGAGCTGGGTGGTGAGGTGCGCGAGCACGCACGTCTGCGTCGGCAGAGCCAGCGCGTCGACCAGGGCGCCGAGGCCGCGCAGGATCGTCCCGACCTGCTCGACCGACTCGCGCGCCGGGTTCACGCCGAGCACGGCGTCGCCGCAGCCGTGCAGCAGGCCGTCGAGCACCGACAGCAGGATGCCCTCCAGGTCGTCGGCGGGATGGTTCGGCTGCACCCGCACGCCGAGAACGCCCGCCTCGCCGATCGTGTTGCGGCAGCGGGTGACCGTCCGCAGCGGCTTCGCGGCGCAGATCAGGTCCTTGTCGCTCATGATCTTCGCGGTGGCGGCGGCGATCTCGGGAGTGATCGCGCGGGCCAGGCCGTCGTCGCGCCAGCGCGCCGGGAACGACGGCGACAGCACGAGCTCGCGGAACTCACCCACGGTCAGCGACGCCAGCGGGGCGAACAACGCCGCGTCCTGACCGCGCAGGATCAGGTCGGTGACCGCGTCGTCGATCAGCGGCGCGGCGACGATCTCGCCGAGCGTGACGTCGGCGAGCGCGAGCTTGGCCGCCACCCGCTCGCGCGCCGACCCGGCGGCGATCCCGGCGAGCTGGTCGCCGGACTTCTCCTCGTTCGCCTTCGCGAACAGCTCCGCCAGATCGGCGAACACGTGCCGCTCGCCGCGCACCGTCATCCAGTAGGCCACCGCGGCCACCTCCCGTCCCAGACGCGATCCGCTCGCCGATGCACTCCGTCCGCGGACGCATGTCGCTCGACGATGCACTCCGCTCGCGTAACGGTACGGACCTTCGCCTGGACGGACGATGGAGCCGTATTACGGTGCTCCCGTGCCGAAGGACGGGAAGGTGGGGGCGGCAGGGGCGGTGCCGTCGCGTCGGGGGGCCGTGNGATGAGCGCAACCTCGGCGGAGGGACTGCTCGGGCTGGACGCGACCGTCGACGAGGTGCTCAGCGCCTACGATCTCGGGCCGGCGCCGAAGGCCACCCTCCTGCACGTCTCGGAGAACGTCACCTACCAGGTGGACGACCCGGCCGGCGGGCGTCGCTGGGCGCTGCGGCTGCACCGCCCCGGCTACCACAGCCTCGCCGAGATCCACGGGGAGCTCGCCTGGGTGGCCGCCCTTCGCGCCGACGGTGTCGTGCGCACTCCGCCGGTCGTCCCGACCCGCACCGGCGCCCTCGTGGCGACCGCGACCGGGCGGCATGCCGTGCTGTTCGAGTGGGTCGACGGCCGGTCGCCCGAGGCCCTGGAACCCGCCGCGCTGCGAGGGACGTTCGGCCAGCTCGGCGACGTCACCGCCCGGCTGCATCGGCACGCCCGGAGCTGGGCCCGCCCGCCGTCGTTCGCCCGCTTCGCCTGGACCTGGGAGAGCACCCTCGGACCCGCCGCCCGGTGGGGGAGCTGGATCTCCGGCCTGCGCACGGCGCTGGCCGAGGCGGTCGTCGTCGGAGCAGATGCAGCCGCGGGCGTGGACGACCCGGGATCGCGGGTCGTCCACGCGCCGGGATCTCCGGTCGCCGCCGGGCGGGGATCGCGGGGTGGCGCTGCGGGTGAGGCCGTGGAGCTGCTGGGCCGGGCCGTCGCCGTCGCCCAGGAGCGCCTGGCGGCCTTCGGCCGGGGGCCGCAGCGGTTCGGGCTCATCCACGCGGACATGCGGATGGCGAACCTCCTCGTCCCCGACGACGCTCTGGTCATCGGCACGGGAGGCGCGAGCGCGGCGCAGGCGGCGAAGTCAGTGAAGGCGGACGAGGTGTGCGTCATCGACTTCGACGACTGCGGCTTCGGCTGGTATCTGTGGGATCTCGCGGCGTCGCTGTCGTTCATNGAGCACCTGGACTCCGCCGGCGATCTCGTCGCCGCGTGNCTCGCCGCCTACCAGCGGCGGCTCCCGCTGACGGCCGCGGACGTCGCGATGATCCCGACCTTCGTGCTGCTGCGCCGGCTGCTGCTCGTCGCGTGGCTCGGCACCCACCCGCACTCCGACGCGGTGCCCAGCATCCCGGCGTACGCCCGCGACAGCTGCGAGCTCGCCGAGGCCTACCTCGCCGGACGCCTGCTCGCCGGCTGACCGCGGATCGGGCTGCTTGAACGNCCCATCGGCCGGGGACTATGCGGACATCACCGCGCATCGGCGAAAGGACGTGCCACATGTTCACCTCGGTCGCGGGTCGGACCGTCGTGGTCACCGGCGGGAGCAAGGGGATCGGCAAGGGCATCGCCAGGGTCTTCGCGACGGCGGGGGCGAATGTCGTGCTCAGCGGCCGGGATGTCGTCGCCGCGGCCACCACGGCGCAGGAGCTCGACGAGCTCGGCGAGGGCACCGTCAGCTTCGTACTCGCCGACGCGGCCAGCGCCGAGGACAGCGCGCGGCTGGCCCGGACCGTCGCCGAGCGGCACGGCGGGGTGGACGTCGTCTGCGCCAACGCGGGGATCTTCCCGTCCGTGCCGCTGGCGACGATCACGGAGGCCGACATCGACGAGGTGCTGGGCACGAACGTCAAGGGCGCCATCCTCACCGTGCAGGCGTTCCTGCCGGCGCTGGTCGCCTCCGGCCGCGGCCGGGTGATCCTCACCTCGTCGATCACCGGACCGGTCACCGGTCATCCCGGGTGGTCGCACTACGGGGCGTCCAAGGCGGCGGTGCTCGGGTTCATGCGCACCGCCGCGGTCGAGCT
Organism: Frankia sp. AvcI1; assembly: GCF_001420875.1. Classification (NCBI taxonomy): domain Bacteria; kingdom Bacillati; phylum Actinomycetota; class Actinomycetes; order Frankiales; family Frankiaceae; genus Frankia; species Frankia sp. AvcI1. Next base: position 5,388 of record NZ_LJFZ01000031.1, read on the forward strand.
CGCCCGGGACCGGGTCACCGTGAACGCGGTGCTCCCGGGCAGCGTCCGCACCGAAGGGCTCGACGAGCTGGGCGCCGACTACCTGAACTCGATGGAGGCCGCGATCCCGATGCGCCGGCTCGGTGAGGTCGACGAGATCGGTCACGCGGCGCTGTTCCTCGCCTCGGACGAGGCCTCCTACATCACCGGGCAGGCGCTGGTGGTCGACGGTGGTCAGATCCTGCCCGAGTCGCCGGCGGCCCTACAGGTGTCGTGACACCGCGCGTGCCGGCGGCGGCTCAGTCGGCTGTCACGGGCAGCGGGGTGCCGTCGGTGACCCGGACGAGCTCCTCGTAGGTCGTCGGGAAGACGGTGTGCGGGGTGCCGGCGGCGGCCCAGATCCGGGGATGGTCCGCGAGGGTCACGTCGACGACGGTGCGCAGCGGCGCCGGATGACCCACCGGGGCCACCCCGCCGATGGCCTGCCCGGTCGCCTCCCGCACCTGGGCGGCGCTGGCCCGGGACAGGGCGGCCACCCCGAGCCTGGGGGCGAGCGCGTCGGTGTCGACCCGGTGGCTGCCGCTGGTCAGCACCAGCACCGGCTGCGCGGCCTCCGTGACGAACACCAGGCTGTTGGCGATCGCGCCCACCTCGCAGCCGACCGCCGCGGCGGCCTCCGCCGCCGTCCGTGCCGAGTCGGGCAGCTCGCGGATGGCTCGCGCGGCCTGCTCCGCCCCGGCCGCGTGCAGCGCTTCGGCGACCAGACGGCTGCGCGGCGGCAGCTCGGCGAAATCGGGTCCGGTGGTCTCGGCGCCGGTCTGGGGCTCGGTACCGGTCTGGGTCATGGTGCGATCTCCTGACGATCTTCGGCCTCGGGGTTCGGTGCCGTCCGCGGTGCCGGGCCCGAGTATCGCGCGAGCAGTTCGGTCGCGATGCGCCGAAGGTGCGCGGCGACGCCGTCCGGCTGGCCGGGCGGCTCGTCGACGATGACCCTGGCGCCGAATCCGGCGAGGTCGGCGGCGGCGACGGCCGCGCTCGGGAACGAGGCGCACAGCGCCGTCCAGCCGGCGGTGTGGTCGTCCACGGTGCCCAGGGGTGCGATGCGCGCCGGCAGATGCTCGGCGCCATCGGCGGTGCTCCCGCCGATGGGGGACGCGGCCGGCGGTTCAATGCGGCCGCGGGCGCCGAGCACGCCGAGCAGGATCGGCACGATCGCGGGGTCGGCGCGCAGGCGGACCCGGTAGGCCCACATCCGTTCCTCGACCGCGCGGCGCGACTGCGCCCACAGGGCCGGCAGGTCGAGGTCGGCGGGACGGTTCGCCGGTTCGTCGAGCTCGGTGACCGACTCGATGCGGGAGACCCGCAGCGTGCGCGGGCCGGCGTCCGTCCCGGCGACGAGGTACCAGACGTCACCCTTCTGCACCAGGCCGTAGGGGTCGACGTCCCGGTCGCGGGCGGGCTCGCCGGCCGCGCGGGCGGCCCGGCCGGCGTAACGGACCCGGGCGCGGTGGCCCGCCCGCAGGATGCCGGCCAGCGTCGCGAGCTGGGCGGGCGGCGTCACGGCGGGGCCACCCCAGCGGCCCGGGTCGACGAGCAGGGTGGCGGTGACGGCCTCGGCGTCCGGGCGGGTCGCCGCCGGCAGGGCCGCCAGCAGCTTGCGCAGCGCCGAGTCCACCGCGGGCTCCAGCCCGAGCCCGGGACGCGCCGCCGGACCCGCGACCAGGAACAGCCCGTGCGCCTCGTCGGCGGTGAGCCCCGACAGGTCGCTGCGCCAGCCGTGGACCAGCCGCCACCCGCCACCGCGTCCCCGCTCGGAGTACAGCGGCACCCCGAGTTCACCGAGGACGTCGAGGTCCCGGCGGACCGTCCGGTCGCTGACGCCGAGCCGCCCGGCGATCTGCGCGGNGGTGAGCCGCTCGTGNGCCTGCAACATCATGGTGATGGCGATCAGTCGACTCGCACGCACCCGATCACCGTAGGCCGAGCCCGATCCCGGGGGCGGCCCGGCCGGCTCAGGGGGTCACGATCGGATACCGCTGGTAGACCCCTTTGACGTTGTGGCTGACCGAGCCGTAGAAGCCGTGGGTGTACCAGGCCTGAGCGTGATGAGTAGGTATCCGGCCTGTGGCCTGGTCATGTCTCCCGGGGTGCCGCGCGAGCGGGCGTGTCCGGCGCCGTGAACAGGACAGGAGGTGTCCTGTTCGGTGGCTACCGTCGCCCCCGAACACGCCACTGCGACCGACGACGACCGAAGGAGNACCCCCATGAACCCGCTGGACGACCCGCGTCCGCTGCTCGACCGCGCCCTCGACCAGGCGGGGCGGCTCGTCGCCGCCGTCGAGCCGGACCAGATCGCGCTGCCGACGCCCTGTTCCGAGTTCGACGTCGCCACCCTGGTCGGGCACCTGTTCACCGTGGTCGACCGGGTCGCCGTCGCCGGTCGGGGCGGCGACCCCCGGGAGCTGCCGCTGGTGACCACCGGGGTGCCGTTCGACGGCTGGGCGGAGCGCTACGCGAAGGCCGCCGCCGAGCTGCGCGCGGTCTGGTCCGACGACGCCCTGCTCGACCGGCCGCTGCGCCTGCCCTGGGCGGTGCTGCCCGGCCGGGTTGCCGCGGCGGCCTACACCCAGGAGCTGACGACGCACGCCTGGGATCTGGCGGTCGCGACGGGCCGCACCGGCGGCCTCGATCCCGAGCTCGCCGTCATCTCGCTGGAGATCGCCCGGCGGGCCGTGCCGGTCGAGGGCCGCGAGGAGATGCCCTTCGGCCCGGTGGTCGAGGTGCCCGCCGACGCGGACGCCTACCGTCGGCTGGCCGGTCACCTCGGTCGTACCGTCTCCTGACGCGCCATGTCGTGACGTGCCGTGTCCTGGCGCGCGGTGTCCTGACGTGCCGTGCTCTGACGAGCCGCCTGCGCGGACGGGCACCGCAGGAAAAAGCCGCCTTTTCCGTCGGATTCAGAACGTGTCGATTCCGGTAGCGGGCGGAGGCTGGGTATCGAACNCCGAACAATGCGGTTCGCCCGATCACGACAACGTGGCGTGCCGACGATTGTGCGGAGGGTGGCGAGGGTATTCAGCAGGTGCGCCGGGGAGGGCCTGCCGACGGGAGATCCGAACGGTCGGGGTGTCGTGACGGCGCATCTGCCGAAGGGATGTGCATGAAAATCATCAAGCGTTGCAGACATCTGCTCCTGGCTGTCGTCCTCGCCTTCGCCGCATTCCTGACGGCCGCGCCCGCCGGCGCGGCCACGCCGTCACTGGCAAGCCCAGGTCCGGCCGCCACCACGCCCGCACCGCCGCCGCCAAAGGCGGTGGACAAGCCGCACGACGGCCCCAAGGACCACAAGGGGCAGCACCGGATCTTCCACCCCGGATACTGGGAACCCGGCTACTGGATTCCCGGTTACTGGTGGCACCACCACTACTTCCCGAAGGTCTGGCATCCCAAGGAATGGCACCCCGGCTTCTACTACTGGGGTAAGTGGCCGACCGCACGCTAGGTGGTCGTCCGACCTGCTCACCGCGGGGTGATGCCCCGGCGCGCCGGGTTCCCGCCGTCCGCCCGCTCGGGTCGGCGGCGGGAACCCGGCCGTTCGCGCGGGCGCGGTCACCCGGCCGTCACCCGGCCGGCGGGGTCACTCGGCCGGCGCGGTCAGCCGGCCCGCAGGATCCGCCCGCATCGTGGCTTGCCGGGCACCGGGACGAACTTCCTGCCGTCCTGGGTGACCTGGACGTAGTCGTAGCAGGGCGCGATGTTGGCCACGCCCCTGCTCAGGTTGATCGCCGCCGGCAGCAGCCCGTCGGCGTCGAAGCGGGTCTGGCGGCGCAGGCCGGCGAGCACGCCGGCGCGGGTCGGGCAGACGCCGGCGGTGGTGATGCCGCGCAGCAGCAGGTCCGCACTGATCCAGCCGATCAGCGCGGTGCCGTCCGGCAGCGCGGCGGCCTGGGGCGCGTAGGCGGCCATCGCGGCGAGGAACCGCCGGTGCGCCGGGGTGTTGAGCTCGAACGGCGTGTAGTCGAGGAACGCGTACGCCCCCGCGGCGGAGTCGCCGACTCGTGCGAGTTGGCTGCGGTCGTAGCTGGTCGGGTTGCCCAGGATCGCCTTGAGGCCGAGGTCGGCGTCCTGCACCGCGGNGACGATCTGGTAGAAGTTCGGCGCCGGGACGAAGGCGATGAGGCTGTCGGCGCCGGAGTCCCGGACCTCGTCGACGAACCGGTCGGCGTCGAAGGGACCGCTCGGCACCTGCAGGTTGTCCGAGACCTTCAGGCCGGCGGCGAGCACGCTGCGGCGGGCGGCGTCGGCTGTCGACCGAGTGGCGGAGGACAGTTCCAGGGAGACCGTGACCGCGCGGTGCGCGCCCCGGTTGGCGAGGAACTCGCCCCAGCCGCTGGAGGTGGGTTCCTGTACCGCCGGCCGGGAGTAGCTGAACACGTTCGAGCGGGGCGCCAGCGACGGATCGGTGATCTGCCCGTCGACGACGGGCACCCCGGTGGACTCCAGCTGCTTCGCCGATCCGGCGGCCGCCACGCTGAACTGGAGGATGCCGAGCGCCTTGTCGCGCTGCGCCAGGGCGCGCCCGCCGACGGCGTTCAGCGCGGGGACCGCCTCGTCGTCCTCGATGCGGTAGGACAGCCGGCGGCCGTAGATCCCGCCCTTGGCGTTCTGCTCGCCGAGGCGGGCGTCCACGCCCGCCCGGAACAGCGCGCTTGGGTCGCCGTCGTACGGCGAGCCGGAGTACAGCAGGCCGAGGCCGATCGTGTCGCGGTCGACGCCCGGTGTCGGCGCGCACGGGTCGGACCCGCCGTTGCGAGCCTGGCTCAGGATGTCCCCGCCGTTCCCCCCGCCTCCGCCGCACGCGGTCACGCCGACGACCATGCTGGCGACCGCGGCTATCGCCGCGACGGATGAACGCAGGCTTCTTCTCATTCCTCACCGTCTCCGTGCCTTGAACGAGCCCGGTTCCTGTTCCTGGGCTGGTGCCTGTCCCGGGCCGTCCACCACATGGGGGACGGGGCCCTTTCGGGCCCTTTCGGGCCCATTGCCGGCCCATGGGTGGTAGTCGGGTCGACGCTCGGTCGGACCGGGCTACCGGGCGAGGGGCAGCACAAGGTATCGGGCGGCACAGATGCCTTTGTGGTGGGTCCCGCTGCGAGCACCGGCGCTGCGGCTTTTCGATTTCCTCCGGCGCCACGNTGTCCACGAGGATGAGCGGGACGAGGGGATGAACGGCCTCATCGGGTGACCGCGGTGAGGTGCTTCATTACCTTCCGATGACGGCCACCCCCCATCGGTGCCTTCGGCGTGGCGGATTCACCGCTGTGGGCGCCGCGGCGATGCCGATCAGGCCTGCGACGTGTGGCATCCAAGGGGGTCTCGGCCGCTCGCGGGGGGCCGAGGGAAATCCGGTTCCACGGCCTCGGATGTTTGGATTCGTTCCGCCGGATGTGAAGTACGGAGAACCCTTATGCATACCGGTGGGTGGCAGGGTGTGGCAAAGCCGCCCCCACCCTTGGTGAGTGCGCGGGCGAGCGGCGCCCGGCGCCCACCCGGTGGGCGCCGCGCACCCGTCCCAGCGGGCCACCCCCGATCCACTGCGCACCGACGGGAGCGACCCGGCGGCGTGAGTCCGAACCGGGGCAGGGCCGGCCGCGGCGCGATGTGCACGGTCTGACGCCGGTGGATCGTGCACTGCGCACCGCAACTCCGCGCTCGGCCACCCGCCCAGCGCGACCAGCCGTTACCGGTGATCTGCCGTGGTCGTGCCCGGGCCGGTGACGGAGCCGGCGTGGTTCGGGCGTACGGGAGCCCGGCGGCCGAGGACGACCGAGGCGATGACGACCACCGCCGTCCCGACGCCGACCGGCGTCAGCGGCTCTCCGAGCAGCAGTGCCGCCCAGAGCAGCGTCAGCACCGGCTGGGCGAGCTGGAGCCGCCCGACCCGCGCCACCCCGCCGAGGGCGAGCCCTCTATACCAGACGACGAAGCCGAGGAACATGCTCACGACGCTGACGTAGCCCAGTCCGGCGGCCGCCCCGGCCGTCACCGCGCGCGGCGGATGCACGGCCAGGCCGATCGCGGTCAGCGGCACCGTGACCGGCAGCGCCGCCAGCAGCGCCCAGCAGATCACCGCCGCACCGTCGAAGCGCCGCGCGAGCACCCCGCCCGCGGCGTAACCGAGGCCGACGAGTGCCACCGCGGCGAGCACCAGCAGGTCGGCCAGCCGGGGCCGGCCCGCGCCCTGCACCACCGCGAAGGCCAGCACCGCGGCGAGCCCGACGCCCAGGGCCGCCCAGTAGGGCGGCCTCGGCCGCTCGCCGGCCAGCACCACCGCGAACCCGGCCGTCGCCGCGGGTGCCAGGCCCACCACGACAGCGGCGTGCGCGACCGGGACGTCCGCGAGTGCCCACGAGGTCAGCAGCGGGAACCCGACGACCACGGTCGCCGCGATGACGATCGTCGCCGCCCGCCCGTCCGGGGGGCGCAGGGGCAGGCCGCGGCGGCGTAGCAGGGCCGCCGCGAGGCCGGCGGCCAGCACGGCGCGCCCGGCGCCGACGGTCAGCGCACCGAAGGCGGGCTCCGCGGCCCGGGTCGCGACCAGCGTGAGGCTGAACGCCACCACCCCCGCGGCGCCCGACACCAGCCCCCGCGCTTCCCCGCTCCCGACGAATGCGCTTTCCTTGCCTCTCATGTACGAGGATATCGGTGGAAGCGCCGGCGGGCCGGCGGCCGGGCCGGACCGTGGGGGCGGGCCGGGCGGTGGGGGCGGGCCGGCGGGGATCGTCGACGAGCTGACCGCGCTGTGCGCCCGCCTGCCCGCGGGCTCGGCGCTGCCGAGCACCCGGGAGCTCCAGCGCCGGCACCGGGCGAGCGCGCTGACCGTGCAGCGGGCCCTCGCGGCGGTCGCCGCCCGCGGGCTGCTGCTCACCACGCCCGGCCGCGGCAGCGTCGTCGCCGCGCCGCCGGCGTCGCGGTCGACCGACCTGAGCTGGCAGACCGCCGTGCTCGGCGCCCGCGACGACCTGCCGCACGACATGACCGACCTGTACTCACCCGTCCCCGACGGCGTGCTCGACCTCGCCTCGGCCTACCTGGATCCGGCGGCCCAGCCGGTGGGCCTGCTCGCGGCGGCCGCCGCCCGCGCCGCGCGCCGGCCCGGCGCCTGGGATCGCACCCCGGTCGCCGGCCTGCCCGACCTGCGCGGGCTGATCGCCGGCCTCGTCAGCCCGTCCCACACCGCGTCCGACGTGCTCGTCCCCAGCGGCGGGCAGGCGGCGCTCGCGTTGGTCTTCCGCGCCCTCGGCCGGCCCGGGGAGGCCCTCGCGGTCGAGCACACCACCTATCCGGGGGCGCTGGCCGCCGCGCGGGCCGCCGGGCTTGTCCCGGTCCCGGTGCCGGCGGACGGCGCCGGGGTGCGCCCGGACGATCTCGCCGACGTCCTCGGCCGCAGCGGGGCGCGGCTGGTCTACCTCCAGCCGCGGCACGCCAACCCCACCGGGGCGGTGCTCGCCCCGGACCGCCGGCCGGCGGTGCTCGCGGCCCTGCGGGACCACCGGGCGTTCTGCGTCGAGGACGACTGGGTGGCGCCGCTGGATCTCACCGCGGTCAGCCCGCCCCCGCTGGCCGCCGCCGACCCGGACGGTCACGTCGTGCACGTGCTGTCCCTGTCGAAGAGCGTGTCCCCGGGCCTGCGGATCGCGGCGGTCACCGCCCGCGGCCCGGTGGCGGCCCGGCTGGCCCGGGTGCGGATCACCGACGACCTGTTCGTCGCCCCGGTGCTCCAGCAGACCGCGGTGGAGCTGCTCAGCATCCCGGGCTGGCGCCGGCACCTGGCCTCGTTGCGCCGGGTGCTGCTGGCCCGCCGGGCGGCGCTGCTCGCCGCGATCGCGCGCGCCCTGCCCACCCTCGACCCGCCGCAGCCGCCCAGCGGGGGTGTGCACGTCTGGCTGCCGCTGCCGCCCGGTGCCGACGACCGGCTCGTCACCGCGGCCGCCCGGCGGGCGGGCGTCGCCGTCGGGCCCGGCAGTGCCTACACCGTGGGCGAGGTCGTCGCCCCCCGCCTGCGGCTGACCTACAGCCGCACTTCGGGTGAGGGCCTCGTCGCCGCGGTCGACCGGCTCGCCGCGGTCCTGCACGACGGATGAACACCGGCCCGGGCAGCGCCGTGGCCGTTCGCCGCGGGTGCCCGGCAGGCCGTCGCCGCCGGTGTGCATCGGCCCCGGGAGCGCCGGTCTCTGCCGGGCGTCCAGGCCAGACCCCGAACCCGGGGGTCACGCTGGGCAGCGGTCGGGCTGGTTCGGTCGGGTCTGGGTCGCCGGACGGGCATAGGTACGAAGGGGCCGAGGGGCGGACCGCCACGGTGACGCCGCGCTCGGCCGGGTTGGACGGTGACGTTCAGATGGGGCGTGACGGCCGGACGCGGCGTGACGGCTGGTCGGGGCGTGACGACGGGTCGGGGCGTGACGGCCGGATCCGGGACGACGCACGCGGGCCGGCGCGGGCCCGCTCGGCCGGGTTCGGGGGGCCGCCCGTCGCCCGGTGGTGGCGGTGGACGGCGATCGTCGTCGCCGTGGTCGTCGTCGCGGTGGCGCTGGCCACGCTGACGCTGCCCGCCCGGGCCGCGCTGATCGTGGTGCGGGCCGCCGGGCTCGCGTCGACGGCGTCCGGCGCGCTGGCCTGCCTCGTGACCGCGGCCCGGCGCGAGGGCGCGGAACGCACCTGGCGCCTGCTCGTCGGCGTGATGGTGCTGGCGCTGTCGGGGACGGCGCTCGCCTCGCTGCGCGACGTCGTCCGTGGTGGACAACCCGTGCCGCACATCACCCTGCCCATGCTGGTCCTGCTGGTGCCGTGGCTGTGCGGCCTGGCCGGGGTGCTGCGCTATCCGACCGAGCCGTTCGACACGCTCGCGCGCGNCACCGCCCGGCAGCGGCGCTGGTACCTGATCACGGTGCTCGACAGCGTCATCGTGACCGGCGCCGTCGCGCTGCTCGCCTGGGTGACGGTGCTGCAGAACGGCATCAAGGAGGGCGACCATCCCGTCTACGACATCCTGCCGGCCCTGGTCGTGACCGCCGCCGCGCTCGTCACCGCCGTGACGATCATCCTGATCGCCACGTTCCGCCGCCCGCGTTCCCTGCTCGGCCTGAGCCTGCTCGGCTCGGGGCTGATGGTCTTCGCGCTGGCCATCATGATCTACCTGTACGCGACGACGCGGAGCCTCGCCGACCTTCCGCGCATCCTGGACATGGGCTTCGTGATCGGTCCGCTGCTGGTGGGTCTCGCCGCGCTGNTGCCGCCGGTGCAGACGCCCCTGGTCGTGGTCCCGGCGGCGCAGTGGACNGCCGCGGAGTACCGCCGGCGCTGGTGGCACGTGATGCTGCCCTACCTGCCGCTGCTCGTCGCGGCCGCCGTCGCGGTCGTGCGGGTGCTGGGGACCGATCTGGCCGGGCAGGAGGAGATCTGGGCGTTGCTGTGCCTACTCGTGNTGGCCCTCGTCCGGCAGCTGACGACGATGGCCGACAACGTGCGGCTGCTGGAGCGGTTGGAGGACAACCAGCGGGAGCTGCGCCGGCTGGCCTTCCACGATCCGCTGACGGGCCTGGCCAACCGGGCGCTGTTCGCCGACCGGCTCGACCAGGCCCTGGCCCGCTACGCCCGGGTACCCCACCCGGTCGCCGTGGTCTTCTGCGATCTTGACGACTTCAAGCAGGTCAACGACACGCTCGGGCACGCGGCCGGCGACGAGCTGCTGCGCGTCACCGCCCGCCGGCTCACCGCCGCCGTTCGGGCCACCGACACCGTGGCCCGCTTCGGCGGGGACGAGTTCGCCATCCTGCTCGAATCCGCCCGCGCCCGGCCCCACGACGGGGGCGGTACCGAGACCGAGTCCGAGACCGAGTCCGAGTCCGAGTCCGACGTCGAGTCCGAGTCCGACGCCGAGGCCGGCGAGGACCCGGTGGCGATCGGGCACCGGCTCGCGGAGGCGGTGCGCCTTCCGGTCCGGCTGGCCGACACCACCTACGCCGTCGCGGCCAGTTTCGGGCTCGTGGTCGTCGGCACCGCCGACACCGCGATCACCGCCGAGACCCTGCTGCATCGCGCGGACCTGGCGATGTACTCGGCCAAGTCCGGCAAGACCGGACTGCTCACGGTCTACGACGCCGGCCTCGGCGCGCCGGACACGGTCCCCGCCCTGCGGGCCGCCCTCGCCGCGGCCGCCCGCGACGACCCGAGCGGCGGCCGGCTCGACGTCTGCCTGCGGCCCGTCGTCGACCTGGCGACCGACGAGGTGCCCGCCTACCAGGCCCGGCTCGAATGGCATCATCCCCGGCTGGGCGTGTTCCGTCCGCAACGGCTGGCCGCCCTGGGCGACTCGGCCGGTGTCGGGCCGGCCCTCGACCGGTTCCTGCTGCGCCACGCCCTGGCGTGGATCGCCGGCCGGACGCAGCCCGGAGCGCGACCGGCGGCGGTGCACGTGCCGCTGCTCGCCGAGCGGGTCGCCCGCGAGGGACTACCCGCGGAGATCTCCTCGGCCCTGGCCGACGCGGGGCTGCCGGCCGGTGCGCTCGTCCTCGACATCCGCGGGACGGGCCGGGACCGCGACCTCGACGCCACCGCCGCGGTCCTCACCCGGCTGCACCGCGCGGGCGTGCGGATCTCCCTGGCCGAGGTCGGCTCGGCGGACACCACGGTGGACAGCCTGCGGCTGCTGCCCGTCGACCTGATCACCCTGCATCCCGCCTACACGGCGCTGTGGGTCGACCGCTCGACCCAGTACCGGCTGCGCATCCTCACCGACGCGTTCCTCGCCACCGTGATCGACCTGGGCATCGAGGTGATCGCCGACGGTGTCGACAGCAGGTCCACGGCACGCCGCCTGCTCGAACGCGGCTGCCACCTCGCCACCGGCGACATCGTCGACAACCGTGCCCCGCCGCCCGCGACCGCCGGTCGCCCGTGAACAGCGGGGTTCAGCGGCCGGTGAAGTGAGGGGCGCGGCGCTCGGCGGTGGCCCGCACGCCCTCGGCGAAGTCGGTGGTGGCCCGCAGGATGGCCTGCTCGGACGCCTCCCGCTCGGTGGCGGCCTGGATCGCGGGCACGAGGTCCGCCCACATCGTCTGCCGGATGCTGCGCACCGCCAGGGGCGCGGCCGCGGCGATCTCGGCGGCGAACGCGAGCGCCGCGTCGCGCAGCCCCTCCGCCGGGGCGAGCCGGTCGGCCAGGCCGATCTCGAACGCCTCCTGCCCGGCGACCCGGCGGCCGGTGTAGAGCAGGTCCAGCGCCTTCTGCCGGCCGACGACCGCCGGCAGCGTCACCGACAGGCCGAAGCCCTGGTGCAGGCCGAGCCGGGAGAAGTTCGCCACGAACCGGGTCTCCGGGCTCGCCACCCGGAAATCCGCGGACAGGGCGAGCCCCACCCCGCCGCCGATCGCGCTGCCCTGTACCGCGGCCACCACCGGGATCGGGGCGGCGAACAGCCGCGCCGCCGCCCGGTAGAGGGCCGGCGCGCCCTCCTCGGCCGTGACCGCCGCCGCCGTGCTGGCGCCGGCGAAGTCGGCGCCCGCGCAGAAGTGCCTGCCCTGCGCGGCGAGGACGATCGCGCGGACCTCGGACCCGGCCGCGAGCTTGTCGTAGGTGTCGGCGAGCTCCTCGACGAGGTGCACGTCGAAGTAGTTGTGCGGCGGCCGGNGGATCTCGACGACCGCGACGTGGTCGGGCCGGGTCTGGACGGCGACGTCGCCGGACTCGCTCATGCTGATCCTCCGCTGTTTGGTCGGTGCCGGCGTTTGCCGAGGGTCGGGCGCCCCGTCCGACATCCTGGCCGATCCGCCGGCCTGGGGCGCGCCGTGCCCGCCGGCCGAAACCGGGTGATCGGCGCCCTCGTCGTCCGGACGGGCCTTATACCGCATCCGCCGCATTGCCGGGGCGTGACCGCTTCAATTCCCCGGCTATGCGTATCGCTGGCGTGTCACCGGCCGATCACGGAGAATATTTCCTGTCGGCTTCCGGGGATATTCAGTGGCCTCGGGGGCGGGTGTGGAGTGCCCTTCATGGGTGCTCCGCTCTGTTAAGTGGCGATCCACCTGGGGTTTCTTTTGTGGTGCGGTGGATCGGCCCGGTGTAATCCGTGAACCCGTGCCGGGGAAAGGAAGATCATGACTGTTGACGATCTCGATGCACACGCGCTGGTCGGGCGGCCAGTGAGTTCCGCGAACGCGGCGGCCGCCGCCGCAGGGGCACCGGGAGAGCCCGCCCCGGACGGCCGGACCTGGGCCCGTGGGGACTACTCGGTGATCGCCCGCCTGCTCGTCGGCCTCGGCGGCGACCTCGTCCGGGCCGCGGGGGTCACCCCCGTCAACCGGGTGCTCGACGTCGCCGCCGGCAGCGGCAACGCGGCCATCGCGGCCGCGGAGCTGGGCGCGGACGTGACCGCCTCCGACCTCACTCCCAAGCTCATCGAGCGGGGCCGGCAGGCCGCGGCCGACCGCGGCATCAGCATGGAATGGCTGGAGGCGGACGCGGAGCTGCTGCCCTTCGCCGACGAGGACTTCGACGTGGTGCTGTCCTGTATCGGCGCCATGTTCGCGCCCGACCAGGCGGCGACGGCCCGGGAGCTGGTGCGGGTGTGCCGCCCGGGCGGCACGGTGGCGATGGCGAACTGGACCGCCGGTGGGGCGATGGGACGNCTGTTTGCGCTGTTGGAGCGGTACGNCCCCACCCGGGCGCAGGGTGCGCCGGCGCCGACGGACTGGGGCGACCCGGACCACGTGCGTGCCCTGTTCGGTGACCGGGTCGGCCGGCTGGAAACGCACCGGCGTACGGCCCGCCTGGACTTCGCCGGTTCGCCGGCGGAATGGTGCACGCTCTACCGGGCGTGTTTCGCTCCGGTGGTCGAGACATACGAACGTCTCGGCCCGGATCCGAAACTCCTCGCCGCACTCGACGACGACCTGCTGCGATTCGCCGCCGGCGAGTATCTCGGCCCGCTCGGCGGTCCGGGCCGGTACGAGTTCGAATATCTTCTGGTGTTGGCCGAGCCGGCTGCCTGACGGCGCTTTCCCGGCCTCCCCGGCCGGCCCTCGCGGCCGGCCGGGTCGGCGGGGGATCAGCGGCCGGGGGCCGGCCAGAACACCGCCTGCGGGAGCGGCGAGGTCGCCGAATGGGACGTGCCGAGGATGATCCCGGTAGGGGTGACGGCCCCCGCGTTCGCGTAGTTGCCGCCAAGGGTGGGGAGTTCGGTGAGCCGGCCGGCCCGCCAGCGGAACGCGCGTGTGGTGCCGTCGGCGGCCGTCACCGTGCCGCTGACGACTCCCTGGTCGTTCAGGTCCGTCGCCTCCACGGAGCCGTCGGGCGCCCACAGCCGGGTGCGCTGTCCGGCCTGCCAGAGGAAGGCGCTGTTCGTCGGCCCGTACGAGCTGACGAGCACCTGGCCGGCATTGTTGATCGCCACCGCGCGCGAGGTGGTCTCGCCGGGCAGGGGGCCGAGGTCGATCGCGCGGCCCCGGTCCCACAGCGCGGCGTGGTGGTGGCCGTCCGCGGTCTCGCTCTGGCCGACGATCTGCCCGCGATCGTTGATGGCGACGGCCTCGCTCGTCGGCCCGCCGAGGGTGCCGAGGTCGTGGCTGGTTCCCCCGAACCAGACGGCGGCGTGTGACTGGCCGGCGGCGGTCTGGCCGGAACCGACGATGTTGCCCGCGGCGTTCACGTCGGACGCCTGGCTCGACGGGCCGCCGAGGGTGCCGAGGTCCTGCGGCCGAAGGCCCTGCCACAGCACGGCATGCCGCGTGCCGCTGTTGGTGCTGCTGGTGCCGACGACGGCCCCGGTGGGGCTGACGGCCGCCGCGCTGCTGGAGCGCCCGCCGGCGGTGTCGGTGCCGCCGAGGTGCTCCAGGCGCTGGTAGTTGCCGTTGAACCAGCGGAACACCTGGCGTTCGTAGTGGGTCACCACGTCGCCGACGACGACGCCGGCCTCGTTGACGGCCACCGGATCGTTGCTGCCCGGGAGGAAGTGCACGGTCCCGTCGCGCCAGATGCCGCCGATGGCGCTGTACGGGGAGTCGTCCCAGCTTCCGACGAGCAGTCCCGCGGCGTTCCCGGCCTTCAGTCGGCCCGGGCTGTAGGCGTTGGGGCCGGGGACGAGCACCGGCGGACGCCCGAACGGGGGACGCGGCGGCGGCGCCGCGGCGGGTGCGTCGCCGGTGGCGGCGCCTGCCGTCGCCGCCGCGGCGGGTGGGACCGCGCCGAGCGCGAGGGGAGCGGCGGCGCCGGCCAGCGCGGCCAGGCGGATGAAGGTCCTGCGGTCGTTCGGCACGTGAGTCGCCTTTCCTGTCCGCCCGACGGAGGACCTGGCGTTCTCCACCGTGCAACTACTCTATGAAGTTGAATGGTGGCGCTGCGTCGTTATGGCGTCAACAAGCGACACGCCCCGGCTGGATGGCGGGGTGCGCGGCGGACGGGCGGTGCGGGACTACGCGGGCCGGGCGGGGGTCAACCGCGGCAGCAGGGCGCCGATCGCGAAACAGACGGCCGCGGCGATGACGGTCAGGGACACGTCGACGGCGGTGGTGGGCGACAACAGGCGGGTCGCGGAGAGGGCGAAGACGCCGAACAGCCCGACCGCGCAGCCGGCCGGCAGAAACCGCAGCCCCCGCTGCCACCACTCGGCCGGTGCGGCGTGCCGGCCGAGGGGGAGCAGCGCCACCGCCCACAGCAGCCCCATCAGGACCAGCAGGCCGAGCCCGAACAGGCCGTAGATGGACAGCAGCGAGCCGTGCACACTCGCGGTTCCGGTCGCCTTCGCCACGGTGTGCAGATCGGTGTCGCGCAGCGCCACCTCGATCGGCATCAGCCCGGTGGCCCGCCCGTCCAGGTCCCGGATGTCGAGATCGACCGTCCAGTTCGCCGAGCCGCGGGCCGNCACGGTCGTGCGGACGCGGGTGTCGTAGTCGAAGAAGGTCAGGCCGAGCACGGTGCCGCTCAGCCGCACCGAGTCGACGTCCACGTCCGACCGGCTCAGGTTCTGCACGCCGACCACCACTCGGGCTACCGCGCCGGCATCGAGGACGAGATCGCCCCGGCCGAGCGGCTGGCCGTCGACGGTCACGGCCAGCNCCACGCCACCCCCCGGCGCCGCACGGGCAGCGGGTGGCGGGGACAACATGAGCCAACCGAGGCACGCCGCCAGGCAAACAGTGATGAGAATTCTTTCCCGCGCCGGCCGCGCGGCCGGCCCTGCGATTGTCACTACTTCCCCCCGCGACCGGGATGTGCGGCCGGTCTGCTGTTATTCTAACGAGCGTCGTATGGTGGGACTTCCGCCAATCGTGCATCACGTGTTTTCGCGGGTCATGGGGATGGGCCNGCCTCAACGTGTTGCCGGTCGCACCCGGGGGGGCGCACTGGTGTCTGGCCATCGATCGGTCGACCGACTCGGGCGGCGGTCTCGGCGTGGGGTCGTGCCGACCGTCTTTCTTGGCGTCCTGCTCCTGTGTGCGGGAGCGGGGGCGGCCGGCGGCCTGCTCGGGCCACCCCGGCTGGTGAGTGTGAACGACGCGGCGGCGACGGCTACCGATGCCCCGCCTCATTCCGTCGGCACGCAGGATTCCGCCGTCTCATCGGATTCCGCCGATTCGTCGGGTTCTGGCTCTGTGTCGGGTTCTGGCTCGGTGGCTGATTCCGGCGCTGCGTCGGGGACCGGCTCTGCATCGGGGGCCGGTGCCGTGTCGGGTTCCGGAGTGTCCGGGGGCCTCGCGGCCGGCGCGGATTCGACCGGTGGCGCCCCCGCCGGCAGCTCAGCCGCAGGTGACCCGGGTGCGGGCGCCGGGTCCACCACGGGCGGCGCGGCCACCGGCGGCGGGTCCGGGGCCTCCTCCACCGGCGGGTCCGGGGGTACTTCCACCGGCATCGGCTCACCGGGTCGCCAGTCCGGGTCGGGTGGCACCCCGCCGGGTTCCGGTGGCTCGCCGGCGGGGCCTGCGACCACGGATCCCGCGCCGCAGCCGCCGCCCAGGCCGACGACTCCGACGACTCCGGCGCAGCCGTCCGGGGGCGAGAACACCGCGTCGCCGAGTGGCCCGGGGCCCTCGGCTTCAGCCGGCCCCACCGGCCCGACGAGCACTCCCTCCGCCTGCCCGAGCGGGACGACCCTCGCCGTCGGCGGGGACTGCACGCCCACGCCCACGGTCTGCCCGGCGCTGGCCGGTGCCGGTACCTGCCCGACGTCTGCACCGGTGTGCCCGACCGCCGCGACCGCCGGCCCGGACGGGACCTGTAGACCCATCTCCACGGCCTGCTCCTCGCCGTCCCGCGGCGCCCCCGCCCCCTCCCCCGCCGGTGTCTGCCACGCGCCGCCGCCGCCCTGTGGACTGACGACCGCGCCCGAGGGCCCGATCATCGTCGACGCAGAGCCGTCCGCCGACTCGTGCTCGACCACCTGCCCGACCGGATCGTCACCGGCGCCGGGCTGCGACCAGCGGCCGCCCTGCGCAAGCGCGACCCCGGCCCGCCCCCGCGGCCCGGCGGCGGCCGCCGCCACGCCCTGCCCGGGGCCGACCGCCACCCGGACCGACCACGCTGCGCCGACGCCGACCAGCGGTTCGCCGTCGCCGCATGCCTCGGTCACCTGCCCGGACGGGTCGGTGCGCGACACCGCCGACCAGTGCCCGCTGCCGCAGCGGTTCTGCGCCGGTTCGCCGGTCGGCGTGCCGGTGGGCGAGGCGTGCCCGGCGCCGACGCCGTCACCGCCCGTCCCCGTCGTCTGCTGGGACGGCTCGGTGCGGGCGGCGACGCTGGACTGCCCGGCCGGGCGACGGCTGTGCCCGGGGGGCGTCGCGGTGCCGCTCGACGAGCTGTGCGCCGTCCCGGCGCCGCCGCGCTGCGCCAAGGGCACGGTCCGCGTGCTCGGCGCGTGCACCCCGGTGCTTCCCGCCGGCGCACCGGAACCGCCGGTCGGCACCCCGGTGGCGCGGGAGGCGCATCCCGGCGAGCTGTTGTTCGACCGGACCGTCGTCACCGCGGGGGACACCCTGTTCGCCCGCGGCGCCGGGTGCCGGCCCGGGGCGCCGGCGGTGCTCACGGCCGGTGGCGAACTCGTCGGGCGGGCCGTCGCCGACCAGGCCGGTACCTTCGAGACTGTCGTCCAGTTCGCCAGCTTCCGGCCGGGGTACCGCCCGGTGAAGGCGGACTGCGGCAAGGACCTCGACGCCGGGATCGACATGGTGCTCGTCTCCGCGGACACCAGCGCGACGGCGACGTCGGTCCTGCTGCCGCTGTTCCTCGCGCTGTCCTTCCTGGCCGTGCACTACCAGCTCGCGGCCCGGGGGCGGCGCCGGGCCAGGGCGCAGCGCCGCTAGCCGTTAGCCACCGGCCGAGCCTTGGCCGGCTTCCTCGACGACCAGGGCGGGAGTGACGCACCGATGTCCCACCCATCCGGTCACGGCGCCACCNCCGACGGCGCGCACGACCGCCGTCCCGGGCCTGGGCCCGCAGAACCGACCCAGGTCGGCCCCTACCGCCTGCTGCGCCGGCTCGGGGCGGGCGGCATGGGCACGGTCTACCTGGGGGAGACCCCCACCGGCGGGCAGGTGGCCGTCAAACTGATCCGCCCGGACCTCGCCCGCCTCGCCGAGTTCCGGGCGCGGTTGAAGCAGGAGGCCGACAACGCCCGCCGGGTCGCCCGGTTCTGCACCGCCGCGGTCCTCGACGTCGACATCACCGCCGAGCAGCCCTACCTGATCACCGAGTTCGTCGACGGTCCGACGCTCGCCGAGGCGGTGGTGGGGCGCGGCCCACTGAACACGGCGGAGCTGCACCAGCTCGCCGTGAGCATGACGACCGCCCTCATGGCCATCCACCGGGCCGGCATCGTGCACCGCGATCTCAAACCGTCCAACATTCTGCTGTCCCGGCTCGGCCCCAAGGTCATCGACTTCGGNATCGCCCGCGCCCTGGACACCGCCACCAGGCTCGATCTCGACCATGGCGGGGACCGCCAGCTCGGCACGCCGGCCTTCATGGCGCCCGAGCAGGCCAAGGGCGAGCAGGTCACCTCGGCGGCGGACGTCTTCGCCTGGGGCGGTGTCCTCATCTACNCCGGGACCGGCCGGTACCCGTTCGGCGGCGGCCCGACGCCCGGGCTGCTGTTTCGCACCGTGAACGAGCCGCCCACGCTCGACGGGTTCGAGGACAGCCTGCGCCCCCTCGTCGAGGATGCGATGCGCAAGGTCGCCGCGGACCGGCCGCGCGCCGAGGAGCTCTACGCCCGGCTGCTCGACCTGCGGGCCGACGCGCCGGTCCCGGTGCCACAGCCGCCGCTGTCGCTGTCCGAGGTGACCGCGCTCATCCGGCCGCTGAACACCACGCCGCGGGGCACCCAGCCGCCCCCCACCCCGGCCGCCGCGGACCCCCTCACCCCCGTCACCCCCATCACCGATCATCAGCCTGTCGGGCCGCCGCCCGAGTTCCCGCCGACGCCTGCACGCGCCGACCTCTCCGGCTCCCTGCCGTCCGCGGACCGGGGCGATCGCAGTGGCCGTTCCGGCCCGCCGGCCGCGACCGGCGGGTCCGGGCCGGTCAGGTCGGCCGGGTCGGCCGGACCGGTCGGGGAGGCGTCCCCGTCGGGCCAGCACTCCGTCTGGCAGCCGGCGGAGCGGTGGCAGACGAGCCTGCCGGAGGTCACCGACGGGCTGGTCACGATCTGGACCGAGGCCGAGCCCCGCGGCGGCGCGGGCGCGCGTCCGTCGGGCCACGCCGTCGGCCAGGCGTCGGGCGGCGTCGCCCGCACCCCCGAACGCGAAGCCGGAATCGCGGCGAGGTCCGGACCCGGGGACGGGTCTGGGCCGAGGGAGAGGCTCGGGACGAGGGTCGAGGCCGGCGTTGGCGACGACGTCGGCTGGGCCGCCGGCGCGCCCTCCGCGTCGGGCGCCGAGACCGCGGCGCCGGCGTCGGCGCGCGGGCGGCGTCGCTCGGGGCGGCCGTGGCTGATCGTGGCGGCGGTCGCGGTCATCGCCATCGCCGCGGGCCTGGTCGTGGTGCTCGTCGGACGCGGTGGGAACGGGTCGGCCGCGTCGAACGTGCCCGACTCGGTCGCCACCCGCGCGATCACGCTTCAGGACGACGACAACGGGCTCGNCCGCCGCCTGGCCCTCGCGGCCTACACCGCGGCGCCGAGCTCGCCGGCCACCCGCAGCGCGATGATCGCCCTGTACGGCACCGACGTACCCCCCACCACCGTCGACACCGGGCCCGGCGCCGTGCTGTCGGCGGCGGCCAGCCCGGACGGAAGCCGGGTCGCCACCGGCGGGACGGACGGCGTCATCACCCTGTGGGAGGTCGCCGAGCGCACCCGGCTCGTCCGGCTCGGCTCGGTGACGAGCACCGGCTGGATCGGCGCGCTGGCCTTCAACGGCGGCGGCGACCTGCTCGCCTCCGGCGGCACCGACGGCGCGGTGCGGCTGTGGAACGTGCACGACCCGGCCCACATCACCCGCTGGTCCGTCGCCAGGCTGCACACCGACGCCGTGCNCACCGTCGCCTTCAGCCCGGACAGCAACACCCTCGCCTCCGCCGGGGCCGACGGCGTCCTCGCGCTGTGGGACGTCACCGACCCTGCCAACCCGACCCAGCGCTCCCGCGCCGACACGTCCACCGGCGGGGTGTACTCCGTCGCGTTCGCACCCGCCGGCCGGACACTGGCACTGGCCGGGGAGGACGGCACGGTGCGGCTGTGGGACATCCGCGACGCGGCCCACCCCACACCGGCCGCGGTCCTGCGCGGACACACCCGCGCCGTGCGTGCCGTGACCTTCGGCGGTGACGGTGGCCTGCTCGTCTCCGGCGGCGTCGACGCCACCGTCCGACTGTGGGACGTGCGCGAACCCGGGCGTCCCGTCCCGCAGGCGGTCGTCGCCGGCCAGCTCGGCGGGGTCTCGAGCGTGGCCCGTGGCGCCGCCCCCGCGCTCGTGGCGTCCGGCGGCGACGACGAGACGGTGCGCCTGTTCGACGTCAGCGACCCCGCCGCGCCGGTCACGCTGACCCAGTGGCACGGTCACACTCGCCCGATCAGCACGGTCACGTTCGTCGCCGGCACCGGCGTCGTGCTGTCCGCCGGGTACGACGGCACGCTGCGGCTGTGGGAGGCCGACCCGGGCCGCCTCGCCCGCACCGCCTGCGCCGACCCGGCGAACCGGATCACACCGGAGGAGTGGACCGACGCGTTCGCGTCGCTGCCCTACCACCAGCCCTGTGCCTGAGGCAGGCCCTGCGCCTGAGGCAACCCTGTGCCTGAGGCACCGGTAGGTGGGGTGGTCCTGCACCTGATGCCGACCACCGGCCTGCGCGCTGCCGGCGCCCGCCGGTGTCCAGACGCGGTCGGGTGCGAAAGACTGCGGGTGTGAGTGCTGAGGTGGGGCCATCGGTGATGCTGGTCGAGGACTTCGGGCCGGCGTGGCAGCCGGGGCGGTTCGAACTCGGCACGGACGGCCCGCGGGCGATCCTCGCCGGGGTGGACGGCTCCCGCACGGCGATGCGGGCGGCGGCGTTCGCGGCGGGTCTCGCCCGGCGGCAGGCGTCCCGGCTCGTCGTCGTGTACGTGGCGTCGCCGTCGGTCTGGGCGGCGCTGTCGCCGGCCCCGGCCGGGGAGGCGGTCCAGCAGGTCATCGACTCGATCGCCGCCGAGGTGCGGTCGTCGATCCAGGAACGCTCCGAGGAGCTCGGCGTGCCGATCCGCTTCCTCGTGCGCGCCGGTGACCCCTTCGACGGGATCAAGCGCAGCGCCGCCGAGGTGCAGGCCGACATGGTCGTCGTCGGCGCGTCCGAAAGCGCCGGGCACCGGCTCATCGGCTCCCTGGCGAGCCGCCTGGTCCGCAGCGGCCTGTGGCCGGTGACCGTCGTCCCTTAGCCCGTCGTCGTCTCGTAGCCGGTCGTTCCGTGCCCTGTCAGTTCCGGGCGACTCGTCGGCGCGGGCGCGGCCAGGCGCGGGTGTCGCGCGGCTCCACGTACGGCTCGACGCCCTCGTCGAGGCCCGCGGCGATCGCCCGCGCCCGGGCGATCTCGGCGTCGAACTCCAGGCCGAGCAGGATCGCCAGGTTCGACAGCCACAGCCACACCAGGAACACGATGACGCCGGCGAGCGTCCCGTAGGTCTTGTTGTACGAGCCGAACGTGGCCACGTAGAAGGCGAACGCGCCCGACGCGACCAGCCAGATCACGACGGCCAGCACGCTGCCCGGCGTCAGCCAGCGAAAGCCGTGCGGGCGCACGTTGGGCGTGCTCCAGTACAACAGCGCGATCACGGCGGTGACGATCAGCACGAGGACCGGCCACTTCGCGAACGACCAGGCGGTGATCGCCTCGTGGCCCAGGCCGATCGCGGTGCCCGCCTGTTCGGCGAGAGCACCGCTGAACACGACGATCACCGAGCTGACCGCGAGCAGCACCACCAGGGTGATCGTGATGAGCAGGCGCAGCGGGGCGATCTTCCAGACGGGCCGGCCCTCCGGCATGTCGTAGACGGCGTTCGCGGCGCGGATGAACGCCGCGATGTACCCCGAGGCGGACCACAGTGCGCCGGCCAGGCCGATGATCGCGACGACCCCGCCGGACCCGGCGCTGTCGCGCAGCCCGTTGACGGCGTTGTGCAGGATGTCGCGCGCGGCGCCGGGAGTGAGCTGCTCGATGTTGTCGAGCAGGCGGTCCGTCGTCGACCTGCCCAGCAGCCCGACCAGCGACACCAGCACGAGCAGCGCGGGGAAGATGGCGAGCACCGCGTAGTAGGTCAGCGCGGCCGCCCGGTCGGGGAGGTCGTCGTCCATGAACTCCCGGACCGTGCGGCGCAGCACCCCGAACCAGGAGCGTCGGGGCAGCTCGGTGACCTGCCCCGGCCCGTCGGCCGCCCGCACGGCCGCCACCGCCTGATCCCGCAGTATCGCCTGGTCCGGCACCATCAGCGTCTGGTCCGGCACCGCCGCCGGCGGCTCGCGTCCGGGGCCGGCATCCGAGGCGGTCCCGGCGGACGAACCGCCGACCTCGCGACCGGCACCGGCGTCCGGGGCCGCCGCGGCACGCTGGCCGGTCGCCCGACCATCCCTCCGGCGCCCTCTCATCGCGGGGCGGTCACCGCGCCGAGCGGTGGAGCAGCTTCCTGGCCGGCCTGCCGGCCGGCGGATCCGTGGGGACCGGTCGATCGGCCGTGCCGGCCACGCTGTTCGGCCCCGCCACACTGTTCGACCCCGCCACGCCGTTCGAGCCAGTCGGGACGGTGGAGCCAGTCGGGACGGTGGAGCCGGGCGCGCTGGTCGAGCGAGCCGGGACGGCCGCGGTGCCGCGCCGGGCCACCTTGCGGAGCTGGATCATGCGGCCGACGCCGGGGATCGCGACGAGAAGCGCGCCGGCGACCGCCGAGAACAGCATCGCGACGGCGAGCGGGATCGACCCGTGCGCCCCCAGGAACGACAGCTTCACGTCGTCCTGGTTCTGCAGGATGAAGATCAGCAGAAGGATGAGGACGAGCGCGAACAGCACCAGCGTCGTCCAGACGCGGCTGGTGCGGGTCACCGGGATGTGCGGGCGCTCGGCGCGCCCGCCCCGCCCCGGACCTCGCCGCCATCCCGCACCCGGCGCGGCCGTCGGCGCGGGCGATGATCCTGGCGCGGTCCGCGGCGAGGTCGACGATCCGGGCGCGCCGGTCGGCGGCGGGTACTGCCCGGGCGCCGTGCCGGCGGGTGCGCCGGGCGGGGGCGTCTGGCCGTACGGGGCGGCGGCGGGCGTGGGCGGTGACGGGTACGCGGCGGTGGGCGGCGGCGCGCCGGTCGGCATCTGGGTGGCGGGAATCGGTGCGGTCGTCGACACCGGTGATCCCGTGGGACCGGTCCCGGCTCGCGGGGCACCGCCCTCGGGCGATGCGGGGGTGGGCGGTGTGGTCATGGTCGGTCTGTACCCAACCGACCGGTCCATATCCCCACTTTCGGGTGGCCATACGTGGTGATTCCGTGGTCTGACGACATGCGGTGGTCTGACGACGTGCGGCGGTCCGACGTCGCGCGGCTACGTCGGTCGGGCTACGGCTGGGGGATGGTTCCCGACGAGCCGAGGCCGGGCGTGGCGGCGGGTGCCGGCGCGGTCGCGCCCGGCGTCGCTGCGGTGCCGTCCGATCGCAGGCCGGAGCCGGTGTCGGCGGTCGCGGTCGGGGAGAGGGGAGTCGACGCAGCGGTGGGGCTCGCCGTGGCCGCCGGATCTTCGGTGGCGGTGGGCGCCGGGGNCGGCGTGGGCGTCACGGTGCCGGTCGGCGTCGGGGTGGTGCGACGCGGCCTGGTCGTACTCGTCGCGGCGCCGTCGTCCGATCCGTCGGTCACGGTCGACTGCGTGGTCTGCGCCAGGCGGCGGTTCTGGACGACGCGCTCGGGGGTCGGGCGAACCAGCAGGTACAGCNCCACGGTCAGCAGGAAGAACACCACCAGGCCGATGGTGGAGCGGCGCATGTGGATCGACTGCAGGAACTGGACCGGCCGCAACGAGGACAGCGAGGTCATGCTCGGCACCGCCTGGTCGGATCGGGGTGGGCCACGCACCCGGCGCGGGTCGTGCGGCCGGCGCGGGTCACCAGGCCGGGGCGGGTCGTGCGGCCGGAGCGGGTCATGAGGAGGTGGGGGCGGCGGTGTCGAGATCGGTGGGGACGATGATGCCCTCCCGCAGCAGGGCGGTGCCGATGCGCGCTCGCAGCGTCCGGCCCACCTCGAACTGCCGGCCGGGCTGGGTGCGGGCCACGACCCTGATCTTGAACTCGTCGAGGTCCATGCTCTCCACGCCCATCACGGTCGGGGCGTCGAGCAGCAGGGCGTGCAGGGTCTCGTCCGCGTACGCCTNGGCGCCGACCCGGTTGAGCAGATCGCTGACGGTGGTGAGGTCCGCGGTCGCGGGAATCGGCACGTCGACGATCGCGCGGGCCCAGTCCCGGGACAGGTTGATCACCTGGACTATCTGACCGTTGGACGTGGTGACGACCTCGCCGCTGGACGTCCGGATCCGGGTGATGCGCAGCGTGACCTCCTCCACCGTGCCGGTGGACCCGGCCGCCGGGCCGCCGGCGACGAGCAGGCGGACCAGGTCACCGAACCCGTACTGGCGCTCGGCGATGATGAAGAACCCGGCGAGGATGTCCTGCACGACCCGCTGGGCGCCGAAGCCGAGGGCGACACCGACGATCGTCGCCGGCGCGACGAAACCCGTCAGGGGCACGCCGAAGCGCTGCAGCACCAGCACCGCCGTCAGGCNGTAGACGATGACCAGCACGGTCCAGGTGACGACCTGGGCGACGGCGTGCCGGTGCTTGGCCGCCTCCGTGCGCACGACCCGGTCGGCGCCGGTCGCGGGTACGTCGATCCGNCTCGTGACGCGGTCACCGAGCCAGGTTGCCAACCGGGTCAGCAGCGCCGCCCCCGTCACCAGCAGCACGACCTCCAGGCCGCTGCCGCGGGCCCAGTGCCCGATGTCGCTCAGCGGGGCGGACGCCGTGATCACGGTCGTGGACGTTCCGACGGCGCTGATCATGCGGCTCGGTGCGGCGGGTGCGGGGCGCCCGGGTGCATCACCCGCGCGTGCGACCGCGGACGGTTCGTCGCCGGCGGCGCCGGCCGGGGCTGTCGAACTCCGCTCACCCGCCCGAACCTACCCTCGGTCTACCCAACGGGTACACACCGGTTCCAGGTCACACTGACGGCTGGCGAATCCTCGTTCGCGTCGACACCGGCCGGGGCATCGGCGATCCTGAACGGGTTGCCAGGTGGAGAGGGCGGTCGCGATGTTCGGAAGGTTCGGNCGCAACCGTCTCGGCGCCGCCGCCGATGACCGATCGGACTATCTCGCGGGCGTCCCCGCCCGGCGCCACGAGCCGCCCCTGGGACCCTACGATCTGGCCGAGGCGCCGAACGACCAGATCCGTCGCCTCGACCTGGNCTCGCTCGTCGTCCCCGTGCCGGCCGGCGTCTCCGTGGACCTACGGATGGATCCGGACACCGGCCGCGGCGTCGCCGTCGAGGTGAGGGCCGGCCGGGCGACGATGACGCTCGCCGCGTACGCCGCGCCGAAGAGCCAGGGCCTGTGGGAGGAGACACGCGCCGAGCTGCGCGCCTCGCCCGCCGAGCGGCTCGCGGGCCTCGCCGGCTGGGCCGATCCGAGGACGTGCGGGCCGGTCCGGGAAACCGTCGGTGACTGCGGTGCGGAGCTTCGGCTCACGGCCGAGACGTCGGCCCGCGCCGAGACGTCGGCCCGCGCCGAGACGTCGGCCCGCGCCAAGACACCGGCCCGCGCCGAGACGCCCCTCGGTGGGGAGGCCTGGCTGGTGCGCGTGCTCGGCTTCGACGGGCCGCGCTGGCTGCTGCGGGCCGTGGTCACGGCGCCGGTCACCGCGTCGACCGGCACCGACGTTCTCGTCGGCACGGTGCTGCGTGGGGTCATCGTGCTGCGCGGTGGGCGGGCGGTCCCGCGCGGCGCGGCCCTGCCGCTGCGCCGGCCCACCGATCGGGACGCCGATCCGCCCGTCGTTCCCGACGCCGTCCGTCGCGGTGCCGGTGCCGGGGGCGTGGACACCCCTGGCCGCGACCGCGACGGCGCCCCCAGCGCTTCCGGCGGCGACACCGACGACGAACTCGACGGCGAGCTCGGTCGGATCCGACCGTCCGGCGCCATCGTCCTGGACACGCGGGGGATCAACCGCGAGGTGATCGGCGCGCCGGTCGGCGGCCTCAGCCGCAACCTCACCACCTGGGGATGACCTGGAGCTCCCTCCCCCGCGCACCTCCAGCGAACGCTCCTGCTGATCGGCCCGTGAGTGTCGGGTTGTTCCGCCTGTACACAGGGGCCCCTCGGGCGGCTGATCCGAAGCGTGGCGGGAGAGATGCTGACACGGTCGGATTTGACCGTGTTGGGAGGCAGCGATGCTCCGTCACAGTTCGACGCCCGCGCATGTCGTGGTGCGCGATCTCTCCGCCGACTTCGTCACGGAGGACGGTGCGCGAGCCTCCGTTGCGGGCACGTTGCGTTACGATCCGGCGGATCCGTTCGCGGTGGAGCTGATCCTGCGCCCCGGCCGGGAGTCCATCACCTGGATCTTCGCGCGCACGCTGCTGGCAGAGGGGACGCAGAGCCCCACCGGCACCGGTGACGTGCGGATCCGGCCGACCAGGTCGGAGGGGCGCGCGGTCGTCACCGTCACCCTGTCCAGTCCGTNCGGGNACGCCGACCTCGAACTGCCCCGCTCGATCGTCACCCGGTTCCTCGCGGAGATCGAGGAGAAGGTGCCGGCGGGCCGGGAGAGCGAGGGCATCGACTGGAACGCGGAGCTGCGCACCCTGCTGCGCACCCGCAATCCCTGACGGCCCGAGGCGCCCGCGCCTGCCGGTGGGAGTGCCTGGCGGGCCGGCCGCTCAGGCGGGCGTCCCGGCCGGCCTCCCGAGAAAGATCATTTCGATGCCGCCGTCGATGGCCCGTCCGGTCTCCTGGTAGCCGTGGCGGGTGTAGAGGCGGATGTTGTCGACGCTGCGAGCGCCCGTGAACAGCTCGAAACGGGCGGCGGTGGCGTGGTGGAGCTCGATCTCGGTGAGCAGCCGGCTGGCGAGCCCCCGGCGGCGCAGCCGCGGATGGGTGACGAGCCGGCCGACCCGGCAGGTGTCTCCGTCGAGCCGCCCGCGCACCGCCGCCACCACCTCCCAGCCGCACCGCGCGACGAGGACGGTCGCCGCGTCGCCACGCCGCCCGTCACCGCCTGCGGCGAGGATGGCGCGCAGCTCGGCGACGGTCTCCGTCAGCGGCGCGATGGAGTGGTCGCCATACAGCTCGGCCTCGGACTGGTAGCAGAGATACTGCAGTTTGACGATCTGATCCGCGTCCCCGTCCCGTGCCGTCGTGAGGATGATCTCGTCCTGCGGCGGTGGAGCGGGAAACGCCGCGGCTACGGAGGACGGGCCGGGAGCAGGCCGTGATCCGGCGTCGGGCATGACCGAGATTCTTGCATCCGGTCCCGTGCGCGTCCGGCTGTTGGTCGTCGGTNGCGGCCAGTGGCGGCCGGGGCTGGGGTGTCCNTGGAGGAGTCAGGAGGTGTCGGGGGCGCCCTCGGTCGGTTGCCAGA
The DNA here is from genome assembly GCF_001420875.1 of Frankia sp. AvcI1. Classification (NCBI taxonomy): domain Bacteria; kingdom Bacillati; phylum Actinomycetota; class Actinomycetes; order Frankiales; family Frankiaceae; genus Frankia; species Frankia sp. AvcI1. The sequence continues at coordinate 32,485 of NZ_LJFZ01000031.1, forward strand.
CGGGGATCTCGGGCGGGTCGACGACCCCGGCGTCCCGCATGAGGATGTCGATCGCGGGCGGGTCGAGGAAGAACTGGTGGAAGGCCTCGGTGGGCCGCCAGACGTCGAGCACGATGAGCTGACCGTCGCCNGCAACGAAACAATGGGGCACGACGCCTACCTTTTGCCGACTGTGCGATGGGTTCCCGACCGGGGTGACGAAACGTCCGGTCGGCCTGCGGCCCGTCCCGGCGCCGTCACGACTGCCGTCGCTCGATGATGCCCCGCAGAAACGCCGCTTGGCCGACATGCTGGAGGTCGTCTGAAACGACGCTGATCAGGCGGACCCCAAGGGTGACAGGCGGCTCCCACCGTTCGTCCACCACGCGGTCGAAGTCACCGTCGGTGATCTTGGCGAGGTAGCGGACGGTCTGGTCGTGGACGGCCTCGTGGTAGTCGACGAGCAGCGCCGGGTCGGCCACGCGGACGGCGTCGACCTCCTCCGTCGTGTGCCCGTAGCCGATCGACGCGGCCGGCAGCGACAGCGCGAACCGGTCCGCGAAGCCCCCCGCGGTCCAGACCTGCTCGAGCCCGGCGACGTCGGCCACGTGGTCGTCCTGAACGCGGGTCAGGTGCCACACCAGCCAGCCGACGGAGTTGGACGTCCCGTCGACGCGGATGGCGAGCTGCTGCGCGTCGAGTCCGGCGACGGCGTCGCGCACCTCGTCCCGGATCCGCCCGAAGGCGTCGGNTAGAAGATCGGAACCGTTCATCGCGCAGGCTCCCTCACGTGGTGGATGCGACGCCGGCGGCGCTGGTCTCGATCTTAGTGAGGACGGGTCGCCCGGGCGCGCCGCCGATGCTCGCGGGCCGGGCCGGGCCGGGCTGGCGCCGGGGTGGCCGAGGCGGCCGGGGTGGTCGGATGCGGCCACGCGGTCGCGGTGCGCGTGCCGGTCAGACCCGCCGCCTGAACGCGGTCACCGCCAGCGGCGCGAACACCGCGGCCAGGCCCGCGGCCCACAGCAGCGCGTGCCATGTCGGGGTCCAGACCGGGCCCGAGACGAGCAGGCCGCGGGTGGCGTCGGCGAGCGCGGTGACCGGATTGACCTTGACGAACGCCTGCAGCCAGCCGGGCATGGTCGACGTCTGGACGAAGGCGTTGCTGACGAACGTCAACGGGAAGATCAGCGTGAAGCCGAAGACCATCACCTTCTCCGGTTCGGAGACGAGCATCCCGACGAGCACGGAGATCCACGAGGCGNCCAGCGCGAACAGCACCACCAGGCCGACCGCGGCCAGCGCCTGCAGCGGCCCGGTCTGGACCCGGAAGCCGAGGATGTAGCCGAGGCCGAGCAGCATCGCGATGGCCCAGAGCTGCTTGGTCATGTCGGCGAGGATCCGCCCGGCCAGCGGCGCGCTGCGGGCGATCGGCAGCGAGCGCAGCCGGTCGAACACCCCCTTGGTGAGGTCGGTGTTCAGCCCGGTGCCGGTGTTGAGCGTCGTGAACAGGGTGTTCTGGACGATGATGCCGGNCAGCGCGAACGTCAGGTAGTCGCCGGTCGAGCCGGAGATCGCCCCGCCGAACACGTAGGTGAACAGCAACAGGAACATCAGCGNCTGGACGCTGAAGTCGAGCAGCTCCATCGGGTTGTGCCTGACCTGCACGAGGGTGCGCCAGGCCAGCGTGGCGGTGTGGCGAAGCGCGTCGAGCGGGGTGACCCGCGCGGATCCGAGCGGCTGCGTTCCCCGGGTCGTCCCCGGGGTCTGGCTCGGCAGGGCTGTGGTGAGGGCGGTCACGGCGGGTCAGCTCCTTGTCGCCGCGGGAATCCGCGCGGCCGGGTCGTCGACGGCCGGCTCGCCGGCGTTCACGTCGGTGGAGGAGGTCGGCTCGGCGGGGGTCGGGCCGTCCGTGGCCGGATGGCCGGTCAGCGCGAGGAACACCTCGTCCAGGCTGGAGCTGCGCAGGGTGATCTCCCCGACGGTGACGCCGGCGTCGTCGAGGCGGCGCACGAGCGCCGGCAGCACGGCCGGGTCGGTGACGCGGACGCTGACGAGGCCGGCGGCGATGTCCGGCGCCACCCCGACCAGCTCGGCCACCGTCGCCGCCACCAGCGGCGTGTCGGCGCCGTCCACGGGGCGGACCGCCAGGGTCTGCGCGCCGGTCTGCTTCTTCAACGCCTCCGGCGAGCCGTGGGCGATGATCCGCCCGTGGTCGACGACCGCGATGTCGTCGGCGAGCTGGTCGGCCTCCTCCAGGTACTGCGTCGTGAGCAGCACCGTGACGCCGTGGCCGCCGACCAGGTCGCGCACCACGTCCCACATCTCGTTGCGGCTGCGCGGGTCCAGACCGGTGGTNGGTTCGTCGAGGAACAGCAGCCGCGGGCGGCCGACCAGGCTCGCGGCGAGGTCGAGGCGCCGGCGCATGCCACCGGAGTACGTCCGCGCCGACCGGTCCGCGGACTCGGTGAGCCGGAAGTCCGCGAGCAGCTCGCCCGCCCGGGCCTTCGCGGTGGACCGGGACAACCCGAGCAGTCGGCCGATCATCACCAGGTTCTCGCGGCCGGTGAGCATCTCGTCCACCGAGGCGTACTGCCCGGTGAGCCCGACGAGCTGGCGGACCCGGTGACTGTCGTGGCGGACGTCGTAGCCGCCGACCAGCGCCCGCCCGGCATCCGGCCGGATCAGGGTCGCCAGGACCCGCACCGCTGTCGTCTTACCGGCGCCGTTGGGTCCGAGCAGGCCGAAGACCGTGCCGGCCGGCACGGTCAGGTCGACGCCCGCGAGCGCCGTCGTGGCGCCGTAGCGCTTGACCAGCCCCTCGGCGACGATCGCGGGGGTGCGGTGTTCGTGTGTGACCGTCATGCCGATGAGCTTGCCGGCCACCACTGACAGTTTGGCGAGGCGCCGGTGACGCGCCGGGCGTGGCGCGGCCGCCGCGCTGACAGCCCGCTGACAGCCCGCTGACACGGCCTCCCCGGCCCCGCCGCGCCGGGAGCGGCCCCCGTTCGGGTCGGAGTTCGCCTTCCTTGCCGTTCCAGAGGGTTCAGCGCCCGATTCGTCCCTCTGGAACGGCAAGCAGTGCGGGCATGCCAACGAGGTGGGTCAGCCGGCGCGGCGGCGGGACGCGGGGCGCAGCGAGGGGTTGCCGCTGTAGTGCTCGATGCCGGCGATGTCGNTGCCCGGCGGGACGACCTTGTCGATCGCGTCGAGCGTGGTCGCGTCGAGGGTGACGTCGGCGCCGGCGAGCACGTCGTCGAGCTGCGCCTGCGTCTTCGGCCCGATGATCGTCGACGTCACCGCCGGGTGGCTGTCCACGAACGCCAGCGCCAGGTGGGTCAGGGAGATCCCGGCCTGCTCGGCGACGGTGGCGAGCCCCTCCACCGCGTCGTAGCGGGCGGGCGTGCTCGGGTCCTCGTCCAGCCCGGCACCGCCGCGGCGGCGGGCGAACACCCCCTCCGACCCGAAGCGCGAGCCCGACGGGATCTCGGCATCGCGGCGGTACTTGCCGGTCAGCCAGCCGCCGGCCAGCGGGCTCCACGGGATGACGCCCACGTCGTGGCGCAGCGTCGCGGGCAGCACCGCCTCCTCGATCGACCGGGCGAAGATCGAGTACTGCGGCTGCTCGCAGACGAACCGCTCGCTGTTGCGGCGGCGCGCGGCCCACTGCGCCTCGACGATCCAGTCGGCCGGGTACGACGACGAACCCAGGTAACGGACCTTGCCCTGGCGGACGAGGTCGGTCAGGGCGCCGAGGGTCTCCTCCAGGTCGACGTCCCAGTCGTGCCGGTGGACCTGGTAGAGGTNGATGTAGTCGGTGTCGAGCCGGCGCAGGCTGTCCTCGACGGCGCGGGTGATCCAGCGCCGTGAGNCGCCGCGGTGGTTGCGCTCGTCGCCCATCGGGGTGAAGCACTTGGTGGCCAGGACGATGTCGTCACGGCGGCCCTTGATGGCCCTGCCGACGATCTGCTCGCTCTCGCCCTGGGAGTAGACGTCGGCGGTGTCGACGAAGTTGATGCCCGCGTCGAGCGCGTGGTTGATGATGCGTTCGCACTCGTCGTGGTCGGTGTTGCCGAAGGCGCCGAACATCATGGCGCCCAGGCACTGGGTGCTGACCTCGACGCCGGTCCGGGCGAGCTTGCGGTACCGCATGGGTGAAGCCTCCTGCTCGTCATCGCTGACCCTGCATGTGTACCGACCCTGCACGTGCTGACCCTGCATGTGTGGACGCCGATCCCGCGGCTGAGAACTCCCCCGCACTGCCTATCGAGAGGGATTAATCGGACATCGAGGGGCTCGGACGGGCAGGAAACCGTCGCCCGCAGCCGACCGTNACGATGAGAGCGCACTCGAAGTCAACCCGGCTGGCGAGGCCCGGTTCGGGGGTCGAGCCTGGCGCCGATGTGTCGAAGTCTGTGGACGTAACGTGACGGCGTCGATATTGTGATGGCTGCCACATTCGGATCCGCTCGAACGGCCACGCCGCATCGGCATCAGGGAGAGCGCATGTACCCGGGGGTGTTCGCCGAGCAGTCTCCCCACAAGCCGGCNGTGATCGTCGCCGGCACGGGTGCCGTGCTCACCTATGGCGAGCTGGAGGACGCCTCGAGCCGGCTCGCCCGCCGCCTGCACGAGGTTGGTCTGCGCCGCGGGGATCATCTCGCCCTGCTCACCGACAACGACCCGCGGGCCTTTGAGGTCTTCTGGGCAGCGCTTCGATCGGGCCTGTACATCACTGCCGTCAACCGGCACCTCGTCGCGGACGAGGTCGCCTACATCATCGACGACTGCGGCGCGCGCGGCCTCGTCGTCTCGGNCGCCCTGCTCGACNTGGCCGAACAGATCGTCGAGGCGACCCCCCGGGTCGGGATCCGGCTGGTCTACGGCGCGGACGCGGGTGCATCGAGTACGTATGGCTCGTACGACGAGGCGCTGGCCTCGGTGCCTCCCGGCCCGCTGTCCCACCAGCCGTGCGGCACGGACATGCTGTACTCGTCCGGCACCACCGGCCGGCCCAAGGGGATCCGGGACGACCTGCCCGAGCGCGAGGTCCACGAACCCGGCGACCCGCTGGTCACCCTGTTCGGGTCGATGTACGACTTCGGCCCCGACACCGTCTATCTCTCGCCCNCACCGATCTACCACGCCGCGCCGCTGCGGTTCGGCGGCTGGGTGCACCGTCACGGCGGGACGGTCGTGCTGATGGACCGCTTCGACGCCGAGGGCGCACTCGCCGCGATCGAGCACCACCGCATCACCCACAGCCAGTGGGNGCCGACGATGTTCGTCCGCATGCTCAAACTCGCCCCGGCTGTCCGGGAGAAGTACGACCTGTCCAGCCACAGGGTCGCCGTCCACGCGGCGGCGCCCTGCCCGCCCGAGGTGAAACGCGCGATGATCGACTGGTGGGGTTCGATCATCTACGAGTACTACTCGTCGACGGAGAAGGCCGGCGCCACGTTCATCACGACGGAGGAATGGCTACGCAAGCCGGGCTCGGTCGGCCGCCCCGGGATGGGGATCGTCCGGATCTGCGGCGACGACGGCGCCGAGCTGCCCACCGGCCAGGTCGGCACGATCTTCTTCGAGCGGGACGTCCCCGCGTTCGAATACCACAACGATCCGGCGAAGACCGCCGCCGCCCGCCACCCCGACCACCCCACCTGGTCGACCACCGGCGACGTCGGCTACCTCGACGAGGACGGCTACCTGTTCCTCACCGACCGCAGGGCGTTCACCATCATTTCCGGCGGGGTCAACATCTACCCACAGGAGATCGAGGACAGCCTGACCCTGCATCCCAAGGTGCTTGACGTCGCGGTCATCGGCCTGCCCGACGAGGAGATGGGGGAGNGGGTCGTCGCCGTCGTCCAGCCCGCCCCGGCCGCAGTCCCCGGCCCTGAGCTGGCCGCCGAGTTGCTGGACTTCCTGCGCCCCCGCCTCGCCGGCTTCAAGATCCCTCGCACGGTCGACTTCGTCGACGACCTGCCGCGCACCCCCACCGGCAAGCTGGTCAAGCGCCAGCTCCGCGACCAGTACCTCAACACCGTCTGAAGCCGTGACCGGGCGGGATCACCGGACATCCTGTCGGCCGCGGAATCCCGGCGATACCGGGAAAAGACGAGGAGTCACCCAGATCGGCCCGGGATGATCGTGGCCGGACGCGGGAGCGGAGGCCGGGCGGCATCCGTGTCAGGGCGGCATCCGTGTCTGGGGGTACCAGGCCGGCGGCGGGCAGCCTCGGGCTCGGGGTGACGCGCCTGCGCCGGCCCGGGGGGATTCGGCGTGGCTTCGGGGGCGCGGTGAGCGTGGTGGCGGACGGCACTCTTGCCGTCGTTCTGGACGGGGCGGCGGCGCCGCGGTCGGTCGCCGTCGTGACCGGGCTCCTCGCGCTGCTGGCCGTGCTCGTCAGCAGCGTGCCGGAGCATCTCGACACCGCCGTCCACGAAGGCGGGCATGCTCTCGCGGCCTTTCTCTCCGGCCGGCGGGTGGGCGGTGTCTGGGTCGAGTCCGACGGCAGCGGCCTGACCTATTCGTTCGGCCGGCGCCGCGGCATCGGACTGTTCGCCACGCGGGCGGCGGGCTACGTCTTCCCCTCGCTGATCGGGGTCTGCTCGGCGCGGCTGCTGGCGGCGGGCAAGGTGACCGCCGTGCTCATCCTGGCGGTGGCGGCGCTCGCCGCGTTGCTGCTCGTGATGCGCAACCGCTTCGGGGAGCTGGTCGTCGTCTCGGTCGGTGCCTCGCTGATCCTCGCCGGCCGGTACGCCCCGGGCTGGGTCCAGCTCTGGTACGCCTATCTGCTCACCTGGGTGCTGCTGTTCTCCGGTCCGCGGTCGGTGCTGGTCCTGCACCGCGCCCGCCGGCGCGGCGCGGTCGGCTCGGACGCCGACAAGCTCGCCGAGAGCACCCATCTTCCTGCGCTGTTCTGGGTCCTCGCCTTCGGCGCCGTCAGCCTGTGGTGCGCCCTGAAAGGCGCGGCCCTCCTGCTCGCCTGACCCGCCGCCGCGGCCAGCCTGGCCTGGCCTTCCTGCCTATCCAGAGGGACGAAACGGACACGGAGGCCTCCGGACAGGCAGGACGGCGTCCGGACACGGAGGCCTCCGGACAGGCAGGACGGCGTCCCATCAGCCGGCTGGGGCGGCACGGCCGGCCGGAGTGCCGCCGGCCGCGGCCGTCTCGACGCGGGCGAAGTGGGCGTCGACGGCGGTCAGCCACGCCAGCGGACGGCTGGCCTGGGGGCTGTGATCGGCCCCGGCGATGACGGCGAGATGGGCTCCGGGGATGTCGTGTGCCAGGGTCTGCGCACCCGCCCGCAGCGTGGAGTCGTGCTCGCCGACGATGACGGTCGTCGGCACGGTGATCTCGCCGAGCCGGGGAACGAGCGAGGGATAGCCGCCGAGTTCCCGGCCCAAGGCGGCGAGCGCCTCCGGGTCCGCCTGGCCCAGCCCCGCCACCTGACGTTCGGCAGGGTTGCGATGGTCATGGACCGCGCCCACGCCGTCGCCCTGCGCCGCACCCACGCCGCCGCCCTGCGCCGCGCCCGCCGGGCCGTCGGCGTCGGTACCGGCACCGGCCCGGCCGTCGCGACGGGCAAGGTCGGAGCCCGACGCGATCGCCGCCGCTCCCTCCAGCACCGCCGCCACGATGCGCCTCGCGACCGGTCCGGTGGCGCTGGCGGGCGCGGCGGCGGTGTCGACGAGCACGAGGGAACGCACCCGGTCCGGATGCTCCAGCGTGTACCGCAGCGCGACCACCCCGCCCAGGGAGTGGCCGACAAGATGGATCCCGGCCGGCCCGAGTGCCGCAACCACGGCGGTGAGATCGGCGAGGAGGAGGTCGAAGCTGTAGTCCGCCCGACCGCCGGGTGCCCGGCCGCTGGCGCCGTGCCCCCGATGGTCGTAGGCGATCACCCGGCGCGTGGCGGCCAGCTCGGGTGCCACCGCGGCCCAGTCCGCGGTGCTGCCGGCGATCCCGTGGACCAGCACGACCGGGCTGCCCCAGCTGCCGACTCCGCCGCCCGGGGCGCCGGCCAGAGCCGCCCCACCGGGCGGGCGGGCGTCCGGCTGCACGTCCTCGACGTGCAGCTCCAGTCCCGCCGCCACCGGCAACCGCCATCCGCTCGCACTGACCACGTGCACATCCTCGCCTGGTTGGGCTCGCTCGCGCCGTTGGGCTCGCTCACATGGTCGGTGCGTTCACCTCGTTGCGCTCGGTCGGCTGGCCCCCGGCACCGGCCACCGGGCCAGTAGGGTGAGTCCGCGTGTCCTCGACCGCAACAGCCGGTCTGGTCGGAGAGACATCGGTTTCACCTGGTCTCCGGCGGACCGTCCGGGTCCGGATGGCGGGGCGGGACGGGGCGCGCGGGGACGGGAGGGATGCGGTGACAGCCGAGGGTGCCACGGCCGAAGGGNCAGCGTCCGAAGGGACGGCGGCCGGAGCGACGGCGGCCCACGGGACGGCGGCGGACTACCGGCCGCGTCGGTCGGTGCTGTACATGCCGGGGGCGAACGAGCGGGCGTTGGAGAAGGCGAAGGGTCTGCCGGCCGACGCGCTCATCCTCGACCTGGAGGACGCGGTGGCCCCGGCCGCCAAGCAGGAGGCCCGGACGCGGGTCTGCGCCGCCGTGGCCGCCGGCGCCTACGGCCGGCGGGAGGTGGCGATCCGGGTCAACGGGCGGGACACACCCTGGCACGCCGACGATCTGCGCGCCGCCGCCCAGGCGGGACCGGATGCCGTCGTCGTGCCGAAGATCGGCTCGCCGGCCGACGTGCACGCCGTCGAACGGGACCTGGACGCGGCCGGGGCGCCGGGGCACACCCTGATCTGGGCGATGGTGGAGACGCCGATCGCGATGTTGCGCGCCCTGGAGATCGCCCAGGCCTCGCCGCGCCTGGCCGTGCTGGTGATGGGCACGAACGACCTGGCCAACGAGCTGCGTGCGCAGCACGTGCCCGGCCGGGCGCCGCTGCTGACCGGTCTGGGGCTGTGCCTGCTGGCGGCGCGGGCCAGCGGCAAGGCGATCCTCGACGGCGTCTACAACGACGTCCGCGACGCCGAGGGTTTCGCCGCCGAATGCCGGCAGGGCCGTGAGCTGGGGTTCGACGGCAAGACCCTGATCCATCCCGGCCAGGTCGAGCCCTGCAACCGGGCGTTCTCGCCGTCCGCCGAGCAGCTTGCCGAGGCCGCGGAGATCGTGCGGGCCTGGGCGGACGCGGAGGCCGCGGGCCGGGGGGTCGTCACCGTCAACGGGCGGATGATCGAAAATCTGCACGTCGACAACGCCCGCCGGCTGCTCGCCGTCGACGCCGCGATCGCCGGACGCCCGAGGGCGCTGCGCTAGCGGCGTGCGCCGTGGCTGTCCAGCAGGATCCGGACGAGGTCGCGGGCGTGCCGCGCCGGCCCGTCGGCGCCGAGGGCCGCCACGCTGGCGTAGACGCCTTCCATGATCAGAACCAGCTGGTCGGCCAGCTCCCGCGAATCTGAGGTGGAGTCGGCGCCGGGAGCGGTGGGGTCGGCGCCGGGGGCGGCTAGGGCGGCCGTCATCGCGGCGAACTGGTCGCGGACCCAGGCCTTGGTGGCGACGGCGTGGCGATGGGCGGGCGCCTGTGGGTCGGGGATCTCGGCGAGCGCCATGAGGAACGGGCAGCCGCGGCAGCGGTCGGGTCGCGTCTGCTCGACCAGGGCGTCGAACACGGCGAGGATCCGCGCGCGAGGCGACGTCCCGCCCGCCTCCGCCGCCTCGGTGAACCACTGCCGGTACAGCGCGCCCGCCCGTTCCACGTAGGCGGCGACGAGATCGTCCTTCGCGGCGAACAGCCGATAGAGGGTGGTCGGCGCGACGCCGGCCTGCGCGGCGAGCGTGTCCACTCCCGTGGCGCGGATGCCCTGCCAGTAGAACAGCTCGTGCGCCACGGCCAGCACGTGCTCACGGGTCTGCGCCGCACTGCGCCGCGGTGGCGACGGTGACGGCGGCGGTGAGGGCGGTGGCGTCGCCGGCGGCGGTGGGGCCGGGGAGTCGCCGTCGGTCGTCCTACCTGTACCTGGCACGGTCGTGAGTCTCTCGTCGTCGGTGGTCGAACCCGGGCGGGCCGTGGGTTGCGGCGTGCAGGTTTATGGTCCCGCATTGTTAGGGAACGTTCCGTACCGCCGTCAAGCTGATCATTGAGCACTCTCGCCGGGAAGGACGATCATGTACCTCGTCACCGGAGCAACCGGCAACATCGGGCGGGAACTCGTCGACGCGCTCGCCGCGGCCGGCCAGCCGGTCCGCGCNCTGACCCGTCGCGGCGAGCTGCCCGCCCGGCCCGCGCCGTCCGCCTCATCCCCGTCACCTGCGTCATCCCCGTGCGAGGAGTCATCCACGTCACGCGCGCCGCTCGAGGTGGTGCGCGGAGACCTGGACCGACCGGAGACTCTGGCCGGTCCNCTGGCCGGCGTGCGGGGGATGTTCCTGCTGCCGGGCTACCGGGACATGCCGGGGGTGCTCGCCGAGGCGCGCCGCGCCGGGGTGGAGCACGTCGTGCTGTTGTCCGGCAGCTCCGCGGCCAGCGGCGACCGGAGCAACGCCGTCACCGACTACATGGTGCGCTCCGAGGAGGCCGTGGCCGCCGCGGGGGTGCCGTGGACGGTCGTGCGCCCCTTCGCGTTCATGTCGAACACGCTGCGCTGGCTGCCCCAGCTCGAGGCCGGCGACGAGGTGCGCGAGCCGTTTCCGGACGCCCCGGCCGCGGTGATCGATCCAGCCGACATCGCCGCCGTGGCCGCGCGGGTGCTGACCGCTCCGGGCGGGCAGGCGGGGGCGATCCACACCGTCAGCGGGCCGCAGTCGCTGCTGCCGGCCGAGCGGCTCCGGCTGCTCGCCGAGCGGCTGGGTCGTCCGCTGCGGCTGGTGGCACTCGGGCCCGACGAGGCCCGCGCGGAGCTCGACCGGACGATGCCGGCGCAGTACGCCGCCGCGATGGCCGACTTCTACCTCGACGGCTCGCTCGACGAGTCGCCCGTGCTGCCCACCGTCGAGGCGCTGCTCGGCCGCCCGCCGCGGACCTACGCGCAGTGGCTCGACACGCACGCCGCGGAGTTTCCCGCCGCAAGGCTGGCCTCGCCCGTCTGAACGGGACGGGGCGGGCCACGGGGCGGGGCGGGCCACGGGGCGGGGCGGGATGGATCTGCGTGGGACGGGGCGGGGTCGGGATAACCCGAAGGCGAGTGGTGGGCACACCGGCTGGGAGCGTCGAGGACGCGGCGGCAGGCTGAGAGGCGTCCCCACGGGGACCGGGCGTCCCGCGGTGACCGTGTCCCGGGCGACCGGGCCGTGACATACTGCTTCCGAAGGCGCCGATGATCATGACGAGCCCACCGCCCGGCGTCCCCGCGCGGGAGCCTGGACCGCCGCGCTGGCGGGTGCACCGGGAGTTCGCCCACACCCTGGTCGGGCTGCTGCTGGGCATCCTCTCCTTCGTCTACGCGGTCGTCGCGATCTCCGTCGGCGCCGGCCTCGCCGCCACCGTCGTCGGCCTGCCGCTGCTGGCGGCACTGATCGTCGGCGCCCGCCGGCTCGGCGAGGTGAACCGGCGGCTGGCCGTCGGGCTGCTGCACGCGCGCGTTCCCGCGCCCCGCCCGTTCCGGCCACGCCGTCCCGGTGCGTCCGGCTGGATCCGGGCGGGGCTGGGCGACACGGTCGGCTGGCGGGCTCTCGCCTACCTGCTGCTGAAGTTTCCGCTCTCGCTGGTCAGCGGGATCGTCTCGATCACGCTCTGGGGCTACGCGCTGGGCGCGGTCACCTACGCGGTCTGGCGGCCGTCCCTGCCGTTGCAGCACGACGGCGACGGGCAGGGGCACCGCGGTGCCTCGTTCGGCACCGACTACTTCCTCGACACCGCCCCCCTCATCGTCGGGGTGACCGTGACGGGGCTGCTGATGCTGCCCGTCGCCCGCTGGACGGTGCGCGGGCTGGTGCAACTGGACGTGCTGCTGAGCCGCGGCCTGCTCGGCCCGACCCGGCGATCGCTCACCGCGCAGCGGGTGCGTGACCTGGAACGCACCCGCGCCGCCGCCGTGGACGACTCGGCCGCGGCGCTGCGCCGCATCGAACGCGATCTGCACGACGGGGCGCAGGTCCGGCTGGTGGCGATGGCGATGAACCTCGGCATCGCCCGCGAACACCTCGCCGCCGACGGCGACGCCGTCGACCTGGAGACCACCCGCACGCTCGTCGACGCCGCCCACCGCGACGTCAAGGAGGTCCTCGTCGAACTGCGGAACATCGCCCGCGGGATCCACCCGCCGATCCTCGACCGGGGCCTCGGCGCGGCGCTGGTGAGCCTCACCGCGAGCAGCGCGCTGCCGGTGCGGGTGAACGTCGACCTGCCGGACCGGCCGTCGGCGGCGATCGAGACGATCGCCTACTGCTGCGTCGCCGAGCTGCTGGCCAACGCGGCCCAGCACAGCCATGCCGGCGAGGCGCACGTCAGCATCGTCGGGCGCGCCAGGCGGGTGCGCGTCGTCGTCGGCGACGACGGTGCCGGCGGGGCGCGCGTCGACCCCGGCGGCGACGGGGGGCTCGCCGGCCTGGTGGAGCGGGTCCGCACTGTGGACGGCTGGCTCGCCGTCACCAGCCCGTCCGGCGGCCCGACCGCCGTGACCGTGGATCTGCCGCTGCACGCGTGACCGGATCGTGGCGGGCTGGGCCGACCCGTGACGGCTCGACCCGAAAAATGATCCCTCGTGGTCGCGAGCGGGGCGGCGCGCTCCGTCGAGACGCCCTGGTCCAGGTCGGCCAGCGCTTCGCCGCCGCGAGCGGGACGAAGCTGACCGTCACGGACCTGGCCCCGACCGCGTCCACGAATCCCAACGGAACGATCGAGTTCTACGCGATCGTCTTCCTGGCGATCGGCAGCGCGCTTGGCGCCACGGTGCTGGGGCGCGTCCTGGGGACCGTGGCCGCGCTGACCCCGTACTCTCCCCACGGCGGCGGCCTGTCGGTGCTGCGCGGCGGCCAGTACTTCGATGGCCGGGGCATCGCCGCCGGTGTCGGCTGCCTCGTCGTCTGGGCCGCCGTCGGACTGCTGCTCCTGGCCGGCGCGGCCGTCCGAACCGGTCTGCGGACCCGGACGGCCGCACCGGCGCCGACCGCCGGACAGGCGCCGGCACTCGGGTGACCGCGCGGGGGATGTCGCACACGGTCACCCGATCACCTGGTGGTCCGATGACCTGGTGGCCCGGGAGCCTGATGGCCGGGTAGCGCGGCAGTCTTTCAGGAGGTCTTCGCGGCCTCGAGNGCGTCGAGGAGCTTCTGCCAGGGGAACAACGCCTTCCACGCCTCGATGTCGGGGACGTTCTCCAGCACGACGTCCTCGTATTCGAAGATCACCTGTACGCCCCANGAACGCAGGGTCGCGATGTTCGCGAGGAACGCGGGATGCTTCGCGTGGGTCGGGTTCGGCGGCAGCCCGATGATGATGGGGATCCCCGAGCAGATCGTCTCGTTGAGCAGGCTGAGTGCGAGGGTGTCGGAGATCCCGCCGGCGAACTTGTTCACCGTGTTGAAGGTGGCCGGCGCCACCACGATGGCGTCGGGTACCGGGCGCTCCTCGTTGTCGTCCTCGACCAGCGTGTACTCGCTGCGCACCCCGTGACCGGTGAGGTTGGCGAGCAGGCCGGTGTCGATGAACTTCAGCGACGACGGGGTGGCGACGACCCGGATGTCCCATCCGGTCGACTGCGCCTGCTTGACGAAGACGGGGAGGTCGTCGGCGGGATACCCGCCGCCGCAGACGACGATGTAGAGCGCGCGATTTCCGACAGTCATGGCGAAGAAACCCATCTCGAGGCCGCGGAGAAACCAGAAGCATCTGTTCCAGTCGTCATTCTCCGCCGGATCGGCCGCTTTCCGGGCGGAGCAGCCGAACGTCGGGTGCGGACGGACCGAAGGTCCCGCCGCACCCGGCACCGGCAAAGGACCTCAGATGCGGGTGAAGGCCTCCGCGTCCCGGCGGAAGCGGTCGAGCTCGGTCAGGCTGATCGTCGGACGGGCCTGTCGGGCCGCGTCGAGCAGGTCGGCGGTGGTCAGCGGCGTCGCCGCGGGGTTCTCGCCGCCGTCGGGACCGGCCGCGTCCGAGCCGGGCTTGCCATGCAGCCAGGTGCCGTCCGCGGCCCGGTGGAAGGCCGCCGCGGCCGAGCGCTGCACGACCGCCGAGAGGTCCGCGGGGGTGAACAGGTCGGTCGCGGCCACCACCGCGTCCAGGTCGATGTCCTCCTTGTTGGCGACCCGCTCCAGCAGGCCCGCCAGCAGCACGCGGCGTCCGCTGGCGTCCGGCGGCCCGACGGGGAGTACCAGGTCGAACCGGCCGGGCCGGACGAACGCCGGGTCCAGCGCCGACACCGCGTTCGTCGCGCAGATCAGCAGCCGTCCCTGCACCCCGCGGAACAGCGGGATCGCCTTGAGCAGCTCGTTGACGACCGACTGGTTCTCCGGCCGGGTCTCGCGGGACTGGGCGATCTCGTCGACCTCGTCGATGAACACGACGACGCGTTCGACGCCCATCAGGTCGTCGATCGCCGAACGCAGCTCGGCGGCGAGCCCGGCCGCCCCCGAGGCCAGNCGCGACGGCAGCAGCTCCACGAACGGCCACTCCAGCCGGGCNGCGATCGCGCGGGCGAACGACGTCTTACCGGTTCCCGGCGGCCCGAACAACAGCATCGCCGTGGGGATGACCACGCCGTAGGCCTCGGCCAGCTCTCGCTCGCGCACCGGCAGCAGCAGCCGCTGCTCGATGAGCTTGCGCTCGTCCTCCATGCCCGCGAGGTTCGACCACTCGGACGTGCTCAGCAGCGCCCCACCCCAGCGTTCGACGGTCGACACGTCCGCCGGGCGCAGCGGGATCTGCTTGTCGTAGAGCACCTGCCCGGTGGCGCTGAAGCCGCGGTTGAGGAACGCCTCCTCCCCGGACTGGCCGGGGGTGATCAGGGTGGTGATCCGCCGGCAGCCGGCGTGCAGGAGCAGGTTCTCCACGCTCTGCAGCAGGCCGGAGCCGATGCCGTGGTGACGCCAGGCCGGCGCGATCGCGACCGTGAGGACCCGGCCCGCGCCACCCTCCTTGCGCCCGATCGCGGCCCCCACGATGTGCTCGCCCGCGACGGCGACCACGACGGGGGACTCGGTGTCGGGCGGCTCGTGCCGCAGCGCCAGCACGGTGTCGGTCAGGTTGATCGGCGGTCCGCCCGGGGTGCTGCGCACCTCCTCGAGCAGCCGCACGGTGGCCGCGTAGTCGACGGTCTCGTAGGGACGGATGTGCCAGATGGGCACGCTGGCTCCTTCAGGTCGGTCACCGACGGATCGTCGAGACGACTCTGCCTGGGCGGTCCCGGCGAACCCGCCGGGACTGTTGGAGTTTTGTAAGGGGACCTAGGGACCGGCACCGGTTGACGAAGGCAGTCTGTGTGCCCGGGGGTGCTCCCCCGGGCGGGGTCGCCGTCCCGACGCCCGACGGCACGCGACGGCGCCCGGCCGGCCGCGGCGACGCTGGTGGGCGCGCGGCGCGCGGCGGTGGTGACGCTGCTCGCCAGGCACCTTCGACGGCCGGCCCGGTGACGCTCGTTCGGGCGCCCGCATCGTGGACCCCGCCACGCCCATCCGGGGGTGACCACTCCGCCCCGGCGCCCCCGAACGGGTGCATCGCCCTGCGTTCGGACGATGTCCGGCACCGCCCCGCGGGGCAGGGGAGTCACCGCCCGGATCGCCTCGCCGAGGGGTCGGCGCGGGCGGTGGTCAGGGCAGGGGCGCGGCGAGGGTGAGTACGCGGGTGATCTGGGTGGCGGCGAGGTTGTCGTCGCTGATCAGGGTGAGCGTCGCCGGGCCGCGACCGGCCGGCGGCGCGGCGACGGCGAGCCCCTCGTAGTTGTCGAGCAGCGGGTTGAGCTGCGGCTCCCGGCTGGGCGCGCCGAGGGTCGGGCAGCGGACGAGGTCCGCGACCGGCTGCTTGACGATGATGTCGGCGGCCGGCGCGGTGGCGAGGTCGGCGATGCCGCCGACGTCCGGGGCCCGGTCGGCGCCGGTGACGGCGTAGAGGGTCGCGGTGTTGCCGACGTTCGGCGTGAACGCCGCCTCCAGCACGACCAGCCGCCCGTCACCGTAGGCCGTCGCCTCGGCGATCCGGTTGCCCGGGTCGACCCGGTAGCCGAGCTGGNGGATCAGCCGGAAGCCGTCGGCCGCGCCGGGGTCGGCGGCGTAGACGAGGATCCGCCGGAACGGGGCCTGCCCGCTCCCGGGCTGTCCGGCCCCGGGCTGTCCGCTCCCGGGCTGTCCGCTCCCCGGCTGTCCGGGACCGGCGGCGTCTGTGGCGGCGGCCTCTGTGGCCGGGGCGTCCCCGGCGAGCGTGCCCTCCATCGCGGCGTAGACGAACCGCCCCGACGGCGAGATCGACAGGCCCTCCAGGGTGGCGTTCGCCGTCGCCTCGCCGGCGGGCGCGACCGCGAACCGGGCCGGCACCGCGAGCTGCCCGGCCTGCCGACCGTCCCGGCCGAACACCCGCACGGACGGCTCCGTCTCCGAGCTGACCAGGAACCGCCCGTCCGGCAGGACGGCGACACCCTCCCCGTCGAAGCCCGCCGCGTCGTACGGGATGCCGTCCGGTCGGCGCAGGGTCAGCGTGCCCGTCGGCGTGGGGTGGCGCGGGTCGCGGAAGAAGAACAGCCGCGCCGGATCCGTCCCGCTGTGGTCCTGGACCGCCACGTACCCGCCGCTGCGCCAGTCCGCCGCGAGCCCCGACAACCCGCCGACCGTCACGCCGCCGATCGACGCCTTGTCCAGCGCGTCGCTGAACCCGACGGCGACCGCGCCGGGCGGGCAGACCCGCTCCCGCGGCCCGCCCGGCGCCGCCGAGGCACCGGCCGCCGCACGACTCCCGGGGGCCGTCGTCAGCGTGCTCGCCGTCGTCGACGCGGCTGTCGTCGTCGATGCGCTTGCGGTCGCGGCGGCGGAACACGCGAGTGCCGCGGCCGCGGCGGCGGCCAGAACGGTGCGACGGATCGATGTCACACTGTCACCCTTCTCGGGCAGGGGTGACCGGCGGAAGGCCGGTGAGATGAACGGCGCCCGAACTCATGCCACCGAATGAACGCGGCCGCTACTTGGTCGGGTGGGCGGGCACATCACCATCCCTTGGCGGCGAAGTTCTCGCCGCNGCGGAACAGCTCGATGCCGGTGCGGGAGGTTCTGTAGGTCCGCGCGGGGATCGCGTCGAGGGGGAACCAGGCGATTCCGGCGCACTTCTCCGGCTCGGCGTTGACCGGCTCGCCCGTCCAACTCGCCGGCCGGAAGACCAGGCCGAGGCGCGCGCTNCCGCGGTCATTGCGGGAGTGGATCGTGGCGGTGAGGCAGAGCCTGGACCGATCGAGGACGAGGCCGGTCTCCTCGCGGGCCTCGCGCACGAGCGCGCTGGCGGCGTCCTCGTTGTGTTCGAGCTTCCCGCTGGGCAGGTTCCACCAACCGTCGGCGAATCCGGTTCCCGCACGCAGGGCAAGCAGCACCTGGTCGTCGCGGACCAGGAGCAGAAGCACGTCCACGGGACTCGTGTAGGTCATCGGAACTCCAGGGCCGGTGGATTCAGTCCTCGTCGACCGCCGGGTCGGCGGGGGAGCCGAGCAGCGCGGTGACGGAGACGGGGAGCTGGAAGCCGATGGCCTGGCCGGACTGGTCGTCGTAGACGGCGTCCAGCAGCGGCTCGGCGTCGAGCGGGATGCGCCCGCGGCCCTGGAAGTAGGCGACGATGCGGCGCACGGGACGGGTGAACCCGCGCAGGCTGCGGTCCGCCCCGTAGCCGATCCGGTACACCTCCTCGCGGCTGATGAAACCGTCGGACTCGGCGGCCCGCTCGATCGCCCGCGCCTGCACCGCCGCCTCCTGGCGCAGCCGGCCGAGGACCGCGTCGAGCGCCACCGCGGTCCNGCCGGTCTCCTGGTCCTCGGGCTCGTCGTCCCGATCGTTCCGCTCCTGCTGCAGTTGCTGGACGCGACCGACGTCGGCCAGCGCGGCGGCGGGCACCTCGACGCTGAGCATCTCCCCGGCCAGCCGGAGCAGCGTGTCGGGCCGGACCATGTACAGGGCGCAGCCGGCGGTGTCGAGCAGCTCCCGGACGAGTTCGGGCCGCGGGCCCACGGGGAGGCCCTGGTCGAGACGCCACCAGTCCTCCTTGACGTCTCCGGTGACGAAGAGGACGGCGCAGTGTCGCGCGCCGGCCTCCACCTGGATCTGCTTCCAGAGCACGTAGTCGCCAGCCGGAGCGGCACCCTTCTTCGTGCCGTCCTTGTAACCGGGCGGGCGCTGCTGCTCGACCCTGCGCAGACCCTCGTCGACCGCCTCGCGGTGCTCGTCGGGCGGCAGAGCGGGACCGACCCGCCGCTCGAGAATGGTCGCCAGTCGCTTCACGACGGGGTCGAGGTTCGAGTCGGTGGAATATCGTGCCATCTCGCGGTCATGGGTGGCCGCGATCCGCTCCGACACATGGTCGAACCCGGCAGCGAGGGCCCTGTGTAGGCCGGTCGCCTCCACCAGGTCGAGGGAGAGCCGGTTAACCCAGGTGCGTATCACCTTGTCAGCCTGGTCGNGCAGCTTCAGCAGCTCGCTCTGGGCCGCCGTCGTGCCCCGCGGGTCGCGCAGCACGTTGGTGCGCTGGGTCCAGAACTCCGCGACGACCTGATGCGGTGCCCACACCCGTTCGCCGAGCCCGGTGAGCACATCCAACAGGTTGTCGCGCGCGTCCGGGTGATAGCGATACAGGTTGAGCAGGACGTTCGTGTCCGGCACGACCATGCCACTCGTCAGCACCCGCCGGTAGTCCTCGACCGACGGCGTGCGGTACGCCTCGAACCCGTCGAACAGGCCGAACTTGCTTGCCGCCAATCCTGGTGTTACCGCGGAGTCCCCCACACCGGAAAACTTTATGCCTTGGTCACGGGGCGGGTCTCGGCGGGGTTCTTCGCATGGCCCGGGTGTCCAGGCGAACGCCGACGGTCGCGTCCGCTATCTTGTCAATGAGATCGGCTCGTCGTTCCCGCGCACGGTGCGGGACGTGCAGCGCGTCGGCAAGTGCCGTCAACCGGGGAATGAAGGTGTCGAGGTATCGCCGCAGCCTCCTCTCGGCTAGACATCGCCGTCAGGGCGGCGTGCGCGGCAGTGGCCTCCTGCGGCGAGACGATATGCCCAAGATCGTCGCCGAAGGCCGGTTTGGTGGAGGTGNCTGGAACAGGGGAGCGTCCAGCCTGGCGGGCGTTCGCCGACTGCTCTCGTGCGCCGAGGATCAGAGATCGCCGGCCGGAGAGGAGATCGTTTAGGCTCGCGAGGTCCAGACTCTCAACCAGGTCGGCGAGCCGTCGAAGCGCGGCCGCGAGCGCCGCCGGCCTCGTGTCATTCATCGTGCAGCGCCTCCAGTCTCGCGGTGAACTCGGCTGCTAGAGCCTGNCACTGGCCGGGAATGTCCCGCTGCTGGCGGGATTGCGGATCCNCAAGCACGATAGGCGCGGTCGCTGTCGTGCCGCCATACCGGACGGTGTCGAAGATGATGGAGTTCAGCACCGGAAGCTTGCGCTGGACCTGGTCGATCGCGTTGCGTTGAGAGGGGGNGACCTCGTCGCGCTGGTATGACCGCACCATCGTGAAGACGACTCCAAGGATCCGAGGGATCANCCGAGCAGGAATTCCCTTCCGTGTCGCTGCCGGGCCCGCTCTGTCGTCGTACTCGCCGACGAAATGATCGAGCCGTTCCCCGAGGTGGTCGATCGCCTGAGTGGAAAGCCGATCCGACGGCTCGGTACCAGTAGGCAGTTGCTGGCGACGATCGCCGTCCGGGTCAGAACTCCGAAGTTCGGCGCGCAGTCGAACAGCACGAGATCATAACTGGCCTCCCGCACGGTCTCCAGCGCAGCGACAAGTCGTCCGTATACCCGGAGGAACGGCGTTCGTGGGGGATTCGGGCCGCCGAGCTCGTGGATAAGTCGCTCCTCGGCGCCGCTCAGCCGCAGATCAGCTTTCGCTTCTCGCGGGTGCGCGAGACGGGCGCATTGGAACCGTCGTCGGTGCGCGTCTCGGGGTCATTAGTCCTCCCTGGCGCGGGCGATGACCTCCTCGTCGGTCAGGGGGGAGGCGGGATGGTGGGTCAGGCACAGCGGGGTGCGGATCTTCTCGAAGGTCAGCGCCTCGCTGGTGGCGTAGAACTCGCCGACGCCGAGCCGGCCGATGTCCGCCGCGTCGCCGCCGCTGGCGCGCGCCATCAGCCGGGCCGCGTCGATCTGGGTCGGGCTGTTGAGCCGGCCGAACAACTGCGTGGTGGCGTTGCCGGGGATGCCGTTGTGCAGGTTCTTCGGCGCCTGGGTCGCGAACACCAGCCCGAGGCCGTACTTGCGCGCCTGGGCGGCCAGCGCCAGCGTGCTGGCGGTGCAGGCGGTGGTCGGCCCGGACGGGGCGAACGTCTGCGCCTCGTCCATGACGAACAGCCCGCCGAGGGGACGCTCGCCCGCGGGGTTGCGTTTCACCCAGGCGAACAGGGCGAGCTGGAGCTGGTTGACGAAGCTCTGCCGCTGCTCGTCCTGGGNCAGCCCGATCAGGCTGATCACGGAGACGCGGGCGCGGCGTCCCGGGGCCGGGCGCAGCAGCGCCCCGGGATCGACCGGCGCGCCCTGCCCGCCGAACAGCGGATCATTCACCATCGCCGCGCGCAGTGTCTGGGCCAGGCCCTTCGCGAGCTTGTCCGCCGGGTCGAGGTCGGTCACCCCGTCGGGCAGGTCCGCGAGCAGCTCGACTAACGCGGTCAGACCGGACCGGTTCCCTCGGGCGAAATGGCGCAGCGCGGCGGTGAGGATCGCCCGGCCGATGCTGGCCCGGGACGTCGCGCCGGTCACGCCCGCCCGCGCCGCGAGAGTGGCCACGGCCGCGTCGATCGCCGCGGCGAACTCGTCCGGGTCGTCGCGCAGACCGGCGAAGTCGGGCAGCGGCTGGAAGCTCACCGGCCGGCCGCCGTCGCGCCGTGGCGTCCAGATCACCACGTCGGTGCCGGCGAGGTAGTCGTCGGCGAGGCTCTTGTCCTCGCCCTGCCAGCCGGCCGGCGGACTCGGCCACGCCTCGCCCAGCCGGGCCAGGTCGTTGTTCGGGTCCAGCACGATCGAGGACACGCCCCGCAGCGCCGCCTCCTCGATCAGCCGCCGGATCAGGACGGTCTTGCCCGACCCCGACCCGGCGAAGATCGCCACGTGCCGGCGCAGGACGGCCAGATCGAGCCGGGCCGGTTCCGCCGAAGCCAGCGAGGTGCCGAGTACGAACGTGGACGGCGTGCCCGGCGCGCTCGTCCGCTTGGTGGGGGCGGGGATGCCGGCGACCCGGTCGGGGGAGCCGTTCGCCGGTGTCGGACAGCCGCCGGCCGCACCCGCCCTGTCGTCCACTGTCCGCGCGGCGCCGGCCTCGGGTTCCGCGGCGCCGCCGGGGGGTTCGACGGCGGCGTCCCCCAAGGCCGTGCGCAGCAGGGACGTTGCGCTGGCGGGGCGGCGCGCGGTCAGCCATTCGCGCAGGTGGGGATGCTGGCGGTCGAACAGGGTCCGCAGCGCCGCGAAGGTTGCCAGGTCGTCGCGGTCGAGGCGGTGCACGACGCCGCCCGCCTCGGTGAAGGCGGCGAGTGCCTCGTGCGTCTTCGTGCCGTGGCCCCAGTCGGTGTTGCGCAGCAGGAACAGCCGCCGGCGCGGGTTGCCGGCGGCGATCCCGGACATGACGCAGGCGCTGGTGATGCGGGGCAGGATCGCCCGGCCGTGGCCGGAAGTGATCGCCCGGAACGACCACTGAGCCTGCTCGCCGGTCTCGGCGTTGAGGATGTGGGACAGCCGGGCGTGCAGCGGCGGCCGGGCGCTCGGGCTCGGTTCGAGGCCGAAGCCGCGGCGCGTCCCGCCGTTCTCGGTGATCCAGGCGGTGAGTCCCGCGTTCAGTAGCTCCGGCATGACGATGTCCTCATTGGCCGGCGTCACGCTCGGCACGGTTGCGACCAGTTCGGCGAACACCGCGTCCAGCGCCGCCAGGGACGGTTCGGCCGGGTGCGGCGGCGTCCCCGCGGTCGAGGCCGGCCCGGTCGAGTTCCCGTCCGCCGCGGGTGTCGAACCGACCCGCCTCGCACCCTCCTGGGACGCCGCCGCCGGCTGGGCTTCGGCCTGGCCGGCCACTTCCCCCGCGATCCCAGCCATACCGGATCCGACGGTCCCGGCGGATCCGGCCGCGGTTGCGGACGCATCGGGCGTGGCTGGTTCGGCGGCCCGGGCGGCAGCGTGCGCGTCGGGTTGCGCGGAGAAGTCGTCCAGCTCGCGGACGACGCCGGCGGACAGGCAGGTCTCCAGATGCCGGTCGATGCGTTGTAGCAGCTCGCGCGGGGTGTAATGGGGAGCGCGGTCGAACGCCGCGCGCTTCACCGGCCAGGTCGGGTACGGCGGGGTGAAGCCGATCCGGTCGAAGTCCTCCCGGAACCGCCGCTCGATGATCCGGACGGTGATCGCGGGATCCTCAAGCCGATTGAGCGGCATGATCTCGTGGAAGCGGTCGCGCACGGACGTCACCGCGTTCTCCCGGAACAGGATCCAGCTCGCCGGCAGGCAGGCCAGCAGGCACAGCGTCCGCTCGGTCCGCTCGTGCAGCATGAGCAGCCCATCGGCGAGCACGTTGAACGCCACCGACCCGCCGCGCCGCCCGTCCGGATCGTCGTCACGGACCGCTGCCTCGGCCACAACCGTGTCGACCTGGTCCACCGCAATCACGCTTGGCCCGGTCAGGGCCAGCAGCCGGGACAGCTCGTGCACGATGTCGGCCGGGCGGCGGGTGGCGGGCCGGATGCCGCGGCGGGCCCGCTCGCCGGGCTCCTGTTCGTCCATCGATCGCAGATAGGTCTCGCCAACGGTCAGCTCGTCGTAGTCGTCGGAGTTGTACAGCGTCAGGGCCCGCAGGGTGTGCTGACATTCCCGGGCCAGCGCCCGGTCGTGGTCGCCCAGCGCGACGATGAGGTCCTTCAGGTGCCCCGGCTCCAACGCCGTCTCGCCCACGACGGAGGCGGTCAGCTCCGCGGGTACGCGCAGNAGCTCGCACAGCGACCGCAGGAACCGTCGAAGCTGGGTCTCCCCGTCGACGGGCCGGAACAGGTCGGACAGCATCGACCCGACGACGCTGGCATGGAACGCCTCGCTGCTCGCGTGCCCGACCAGGAAGAAGTACCCGCCGAGTTCCTGGACCTGCTGACGGACCCAGCCAAGCAGGTGCGTCTTGCCCGCGCCGGCCTGGCCCTGCACGACGACGCCGAGCGGCTTGCGCGTGTCGGCCTCCATCAGCGCGGCGAGGATGCGTCGCCGCGGCTGCGTGTGCAGGCCGTCGACATGGACCGGGGAGCTGCGCCAGACGTCCTCCAGCGCGTGCACCCAGTCCAGCCTGACAGCGGCCAGGGCGTCCAGTTCGGTGATCATGCCGGCCCGATCAGCAGCAGGTGGTTGTCGTGCTCGCCGATGCGGACCGCCGCCGCGCGGTCCGCGGCATTCAGCGACTTCTGGTCCTCGTCCGGCACGACCCGCACGTCCGGCTGGCGCGCCATCCGCCGCAACGCCCGGTCGACCTGCGCCTTGGCCGTGCCGCCGAGAAGCGGGCGGACCTTCGCCAGCCGCACCCAGTCGTACGGCCCGGCGGCGAGACTGGCGTACG
Source organism: Frankia sp. AvcI1 (assembly GCF_001420875.1). NCBI lineage: Bacteria > Bacillati > Actinomycetota > Actinomycetes > Frankiales > Frankiaceae > Frankia > Frankia sp. AvcI1. The sequence continues at coordinate 56,168 of NZ_LJFZ01000031.1, forward strand.
CCGCCCGGATAGCCGCCTCGATGGCCACGCCACCGTCCTCGTCGACCATGTCGTCCGCGGGCCGACCGCTGTCCGCTGGCCTGGCTTCGTCCGCGGGCTCGGCGTCCACGGTTGCCGTCGCCGCAGTCGATGGAGCCGTCGCGGTGCCCGCCGCCGGTTCCGTGCTCGGATCGGGCAGCGCCGGGGGCGTGGCACTCGCCGGCGGGGAATCGGCCGGGCCGGGCGGATCGGCGCGGAACAACTCGCCGATGGCGATCTGCTCCCGTTCCAGGAACCGGTGCAGGCCCTCGGCGACGGCGAAGAAGACCCCGGCGGGCAGGGTGCCCGTCTCGATCGGACGCGGCGCCAACTCCTGGCAGCCCCGTGCCCAGCCGGCGTCGGTGACCTGATGGAACAGGAAGTTGCCGTGTCCGGGCACCTTGNCGCTCTCGACGAGGCGCAGCTCGTTGAGCCGGCGGCGCTCGGCGCCGACCAGGGTGAAGCGGAACCGCTCGCGCAGCTCCTCGTTGGAGATCGGCCGGTCCTGGGCGAGCAGGGCCAGCAGGATCGCCGCCTCCCGGGCAGACAGAGCTGAGCGGTCGCGGCTGGCTGATCCCGTGCGGCGCGCCGTGGTCGGGCGGGCCGGGTCGCTCGTGGGGGTCGGGGAGCTGGCGGGGGTCATGGTCCTATGCCTCTTTCGGAGTCTTTCGGCGCGCCTCGACGCATCGTTCGATCTGGCTCGCGACGGCGTCCACGTCGTCGAGCACCTGGTCGTTGGTGAACCGCAGGACGGCGAAGCCGTCGAGGACGAGTTCGGCGTCCCGCCGCCGGTCCGATTCGTAGTGCGCAACCCCGCGGTGTTCCGGGNCGTCGACCTCGATGACCACCCGCTCGGCGGACCAGATGAGGTCGAGGTAGTGCAGCCCGGTCAGGGGGCCGGAGCGGTAGGGCTGGTTCCAGGCCCGCCCGTGCGCCCACTCCTTGGCGCGCAACGCGCCTTCGAGCCGCTTCTCCGCCCGGCTCGCCGGATGCGGCCGGCCGACGACCGCGGGCAGCACCACTCGGTTCGGTCGGTCATCGCCGCCCGCCGGCATACCCGGCTCATCCGTCGCCGTCGCCGTCGTCGGTGTCGTCGTCGTCGGTGCCATCGTCGTCGACGACGGTGGGGCGGCCGGCGCCCTCCAGGTGGACTGCGGCCGGGCCGGCTCCGCCCCGGCGCTCCGCGCCCGGATGCGCCCCTCGCGCGTCGCTGCCGTCGGCTCCATCTGGTTGATCGCGGCCGTGCTAAGGGTCGCGGGGGTCGGTGTGGCGACCTCGCCCGGCAGCGGGGACGCCGCCGGCTCGGACGCCCCGTCGGCCGGGGCCGGGCGCCCGCTCGCGGGGCAGGACACGGTCCTGGCCCGGTCGGCGTCCGGGCCGTCGGGGAGCCCGGTCAACCACACGCCGACGCGTGCCGTATAGGCGAACCAGGCCAGTGCGTCAAGGGCGGTCCGTCGGTCGCGGAGCCGACCCCCGGATGCCCCCGGATCGACGAGCAGTACCAGCCGCTCACGGCCGAACCCGGCGGCGATGGCCTTCGCGACGCCCGCGGCCCGTACCTCGACGGTGAACCGCGTGCCCGTCGGCGCCCCGCGCAGGGACCGCTCGGCCAGATCCGCCAGGTACGGCCCGAAGACGTCCAGCGCGGCGGCGCTCCGGCTGGCGAGGGCCCGCGCCGCGGCCACGCCCACCCCGCCCGCCGACTCGATGACCTCGGCGCCTGGCAGCCAGTCGGGGAACAGCGCCACCGCGACCGACTCCAGATCGGCGAGCAACGCCCGTTGGCAGGCGGCGAGCGAGGGCTGTGCGTCCGGGCGGTAGCCGAGGACGGCGGGCGCGTCGGCGGGCAACGGGTCCAGCGCGGCGCGGACCGCCGGTTCGACCGTGTCGGCCAGTCGGATGACCCGGTCCGCGGGCAGCGTCGCCCAGGATCCACCGCGCCGGCGCCGGGGCGCCGCCGCCGGCCGACCTGACTTCTGCGGCGGGTTCGCGCGCGGTGCGTCTCGGGCAGCCTGCCCCGGATTGCGGGCGGCCTCCTCTGGGCCCCGGGCGGCAGGGTCGGAGAGCGGAGAGACTGGGGCCGCGTTCGGAGGGGAAGGCGCTGAGTCATTGCCGCTGCCCGGCCGGATCGCCAGCATCGTCGCGGGCCGTNGCTGCGTGGTCCGGGGCGGACCACCGGGTGCGGCGACTGGGGGGCGAGGAGTGCCGGCGGCCTGGTTCGTTCTTCGTCGCCATGCGGACGCCGCTTCGCCGGTCGGCGGTGTGGCCGGACTTCCGGCCCGCGAGCCACAGCCGGTTGGGGCCGAGGGAAAGGCGGGTTCGGCCAGCCGGGTTTGCGCCTGGGCTGGGAAGGCTGGTTCGATGTTCGGCTTCGCGCGTCCGTCGATCGCGTGCCGGACCAGGGCGATCAGCGTGTCACGGGCGGAATCGGCGGGCTGGTCGAACAGGNCGATGGGGGCGAGCTGCTTCAGTAACCCGGGCAGCTCGCAGTCCTCGACCCGGACAGGCAGGAGCCGCCGCCCGGCTCCGGATGGGTCGGNGGCGAACGCCGCCTGCCACTCCGGGGTGTCGTCCAGGGAGCGCAGATACGCCGCAGACAGCACGACGATGGTGCGTTCCGCGCCGACGACGCCCTGCTGGATATGCAGGCTCCAGTTCGATCCCGGCACGAAGTCCCAGGCCCGGATGAGCACCCGGTAATGCGCGGACTCCAGTTGCCAGGCGAGCCACTCGGCCCACAGACGATCTTCGGCCGCATACGAAAGAAAGAAGTCCCATCGTCCCATGGCCGACACGCCGTCCTCACCCCCGTTTCGGACTCGGCGCCGATTGTGCCACCGGGCCGCAAGACCCGTGACGGCCGGTGGTTCCGGTACCCGCAGGGCCGCCCGCAGCCGACAGCCGATCACCCACCGCCGGACGTCGAGCGGCCCGTGCTTTTCGTGGCACCTTCTCTCGCGATCCGACCGACGCGGTGTTCCCCGAAACCCGCCGACCTCCCGGCTGAGAAGTCCGAGGTGTTTGCTCGGAGAACAACGGCGAGGGAGTCCTCCCGCCCCGAACTGCCGTTTCGAAGAACCCATCGGGCCCGCGTCGGGGACGGTGGATAGGACGTCGGCGGTAATCCCGGGCGGCCACGGGCGCTCGCTGTCCCCTGTCCCGGTCGTCGTCCGCGCCCCGGCGCCCTGACCGCTCGGTGGCGGATCGGTCGCAGGTGCTCGGTTATAGTCGGCTCACAGATGATCCCGGCCTGGTGGCGGGCCTGGAATGGCGGGGAACGCGGCGGACGCGGGGTAGCGCGTGATCGTGCAGGGGCACGTCCAGGCGGTGCTGCCGGACTACGAGATCGGCGCCGAGCTCGGCCGCGGCGGGTTTGGCCGGGTGTTCGCCGCCCGGCATCGCCGGCTCGACCGGGACGTGGCGGTCAAGGTGCTGGCGGTGCCCGCGCCCGCGTCGGAGCCGCCCGCCGACGGCGTCGACGCCGAGGCGCGGATCGTCGCCAGCCTCGACCATCCGCACATCGTCCGGGTCTTCGACTACGTGCGCGACGCGGACATGGCCCTCATCGTCATGGAGCTGCTGCCCGGCGGGACGCTGGCCGGGCGCGCGCAGGCGGGGCTCGCGCCGCCGGCCGCCTGCGCCACCGTCGCGGCGGTCGCCGTCGCCCTCGACCGGGTGCACCGCGAGGGCCTGCTGCACCGCGACATCAAGCCGTCGAACATCCTGTTCGCCGCGGACGGGGCGCCCAAGCTCACCGACTTCGGCATCGCGCGCCTGCTGGAGTCGACGGGCACCGCCACGCCGACGAGCGTGGTCGGCTCGACGCCGTACCTGGCGCCCGAGCAGTTCGACCTCGCCGCCGCCGGGATGGCCGCCGACGTCTACGCCCTCGGCGCCGTGCTCTACGAGCTGCTCGCCGGCTCGCCGCCGTTCGGCGCCGACCCGCGGCCGCACGTCATGGCCGAGCGGCACCGCCGGGCCGTGCCGCACCCGCTGCCGCGCATCCCTGCCGAGGTGGCGGCCGTCGCCCTGCGGGCGCTCGCGAAGGATCCGGCGGAGCGCCAGCCGAGTGCGCTCGCCTTCGCCGCGGACCTGATCGACGCCACCCGGTACGCGTTCGGACCGGACTGGCTGGCGGGCACCGGGATCAGCTTCCGCGGCGACGAGGACCTGCGCCGCCGCAGCCGCGGCCCGCTCCCGCCGACGCGGCGTTACCGGCCGGCCGACGCCAGCCCCCCGACCACCAGCCCCCCGACCACCAGCCCCCCGACCACCAGCCCCCCGACCAACGGGTGGCTTCCCGCCACCGGGCTGATCGGTGGCGGGCAGGCCGGCGGGGTCCGGTCGCGGTACGCCGGGGTCCTGCGGTCGCTGCGGGAGCGGGGCGGGTCGGCGTGGGCGCGGGCGCGGGTGGGGGAGCTCGGCTGGTCCGCGTCGGGCCTGATCGCGGTCGTTCTCGCGGTCGTCGTGCTGCTCGCCACGGGCGTCCTGCGCGTCGGGCCGGGCGGCGGCGGCGGGCCCGCGGCGGCGCCCGTCCGGCCGAGTGCCGCGCCGGCGTACCCGGTGAGCGCGCCGCTGCCGCTGCGTGGCCTGGTCAGCCTGGCGGCGGACGGCGGTGGCGACATCCTGCTCGCCGACTCCAGCCAGCACGCGCTGACGCTGTTCGCGCGGGGGGCGGCCAGCACGGTCGTCGGCCGGGCCGGCGCCGACCGCAGCGGCCAGCCGGGACCGGCCCGGGACGAACCGGCCGCGGTCGCCGCGCTGCGCCGCCCGGCCGGCATCGCCGCCGGCGGTGGTGACGGGTCGATCTTCATCGCCGACGAGTGGAACTGCGTCGTCCGCCGGGTCTACCGGCCGGCGGGGCAGCCGTGGCGGGTCGAGACCGTGGCCGGGCGGCCGTCGACGGAGACGGTGGACCGGGTGCTGGCGGGGGCGGCCGACGGCGGTAAGGCGGTGGCGCCGGCGACGATCTGCCCGGCGGGCGGCGCGGCCGGGCCGAAGAACGTCGGCGCGCAGATCGGCACGCCGACCAGCGTCGCGGTGAGCCCGGGCGGCGCGCTGTACTTCACCACCGGCTACGCCGGCCAGGTCTGGAAGATCGATCCCGCCGCCGGGACGGGCGACTACCGCACCACGGCGGCGCAGCTCGTCGCCGGCAACGGCGCCGCCACCGACCGCGGCCACCGGGTGGCCCACGAACGCCGGTACGACGACGGCACCGACCGGGCGACCGAGGTGCCGCTGGCCAACGCCTACAGCGTCGCGGTCGACGCCGCGGGACGGGTGTTCGTCCTGTCGTACGCCGACGGGCACGCCCGCATCCACGTCGTCGAGAACGGAACGATCAGGACCGTCGTCGACCNCACCCTCGACGACGCCGCCATCACCAGCCTCACACCGGCTCCGGGCGGCGGCGGGGGAGTGCTGTTCACCGACGCCCGGCACGGGGCGATCTGGCAGGTCGGCGACCGGCCGGGCGGCACCGGCCCCGGCACCCNCACCGGCCCCGACACCGGCGGCACGGGCACTGAGGGCACCGGCACCGCTGCACCGGTCCGGCCGGTCCTGCGGCAGGCGTGCGTGGGCGACACCGAGCGGCTGTTCGGCGTCCTCGCCGATCCCGGCGGCGACCTGTACTACACCTGCAACGACGCCACCCAGGCGTCGCTGTACCGGATGTCGGCGCGGGCGCTCGCCGCCGGCGGGTCCGGCCCGGGTCAGCGCCTGCTGTACTGACCGCTCGCTCCACGTCCCGGCAGTGCGGGCCGGCTTCTGGAAGGGATGTCCATGACAGCCGACGATCCGGTGCTCTACCTCGTGGCCTGCGGCGGTTATCCGGCCGCGGACCTGCCGGCGTTCGTCGAGTACGCCCAGGGCGCGGGCTGGGACGTGTGCGTGGTCGCCACCCCGTCGGCGACCGGGTTCCTCGATGCGGGGCGGCTCGCCGAGCTGACCGGCCATCCGGTTCGCTCCGCGTACAAGCGGCCGGGGGAGCCCGACGTGCTGCCGCCGGCCGACGCCATCGTCGTCGCACCGGCGACGTTCAACACCGTCAACAAGATCGTCGCTGGCGTCTCGGACACCCTGGCCCTGGGCCNGCTCAACGAGGCCGTCGGCGCCGGTCTGCCGATCATCATCGCGCCGTACCCGAACAGCGCCCTGGCCGCTCACCCCGCGTACGCGGCGAGCATCGCCACCCTGCGGTCCTGGGGCGTGCGCCTGGTGATCGGACGACCCGGCGACCCGCGCGCCGGAGCCGATCAGCCCGGCCGGGAGAACACTGCCTTCCCCTGGGACGACCTGCGCACCGCGCTCGCCACCCTGCGCACCGTCCCGCCGCGCGGCGCAGACGCGGACAGCTGAACCGCTGTTTCGACGGCGAGGCCCCCGGGCTCCGCGTGGGGCCTGCGCGTAGGGTTCGGCGGCGTCGGCCTCTATCTCTGTCGGCGACTGCCAGATAGCATGCCGTCACCACACTCCCGCCGCCCGGCACGTGCGCCGCGTCAGTCCTGCGGGCGCCCTGCGCGCGGGGCGGCGGTGCGGGTTACGNCGTCGCGAGGGCGGGCCGGTTCATGATCGACCTGTTGATCGAGATCTGATGGCGGTACGATGAACGCTCGGGGTCAGATGATGGAGGCATGGATGGCTAACCCCGGACCGTCTCCATCGCCCTCGCGTCGCCGCTTCACCCCGCGTGTGCCCGTGGACGGCGCCGCGGCTGCCTACGGTCTCGTGGCCGGCGTCCTGTCGTTCGGCGCCGGCTCCCTCGTCGGGCTGCTGCTGGGCGACCTGGTCGACCGCATCGCCCAGCTCGCGGTCATGGTGGGCGTCACCTTCGCACTGGTGATCGTGGCCGCCTGGTACGCCGACGCCATCGTCGCGCGGATGCGTGCCAGCCGCCGCTGAGGTCCGGTCGCCGGCTGCGACGAAGACCCGTCCGGTCACCAACGATCGGGACCGGTCTTCGCTCGATGGCGCCGGAGCGTTCGCAGGAATCTCGCGAGGGCGACGACCAGGACGGCGCTCGGCAGGGCGCCGAGCAGCCACAGCGGATCGTGGTCGACCTCGACCAGCGCGACCACGACGAGCAGCGCGGAGACGGTGGGAATCGACAGCACCACCACGAAGCGGAGCGTGACTCCCCAACTGGAGACGACGTATCTGGCGAACCCCTCCACCAGGCGCCATCCGTCGAGACCTACGGACGCGTCCTGTCGATCGCTCTGCGGTACCTCATCGACGGGCATGGGACGTGGCCACCCGACGCTAGGTCCGTCGGCGCGGCGCGGCCGGGCGGGCCCGGTCCGACGGCCACCCGGCAGCGAGGACGCCTACCTCAGTTGTCGTCATCCTTCCCCGCTCTGTCGTCGTGATCGGTGGGTCGCCCTGATCGGCGAGTCGCCGCGATCGGTGGAATCAGGTCGTGGAGGAGACCGGTCGCGGAACGGACACCTCGATGGCACCGGTCATCTCGGCCACCGCCCGGTCGATCATGTCCTCGAATGCCGGCCCGCTCACCGCCAGTTCCTGCAGTTCCAGAAACGTGGTCAGATACTGCGAGGTGAGCTCGGTGTCGTCACGGTTGATCGTGTCGCCGAGGCTGTTCTCGAAGTAGAGCACCGGATCGTCCTCGGGTTCGGCGAACTCGAGGATCGTGAACGGGCCCCGCATGCCCTGGTGGGCGCCGGCGGAGAAAGGAATCGCCGCGATCTCCGCGCGACCGTCCCGCGCCAGGGCCCGAAGGTACTCGAGCTGTCGGCGCATCACCCCGGCGCCGCCGACCTGGCGCCGGATCGCCGCCTCGTCGAGGATGAAGACCATCTCGGGCCGGTCGGTCTGCTCGAGAATCTCCTGCCGGGAGAGGCGGACCTCCCAGGCCCGATCGACGAACGCCGCGTTGTCCCGGCCGATGGTTCCGCTGCGCAGCAGCGCCCGGCCGTACTCCTCGGTCTGCAGAAGCCCCGGTACCAGTAGCGGCTCGGTCTGCCGGATGGCCGAGGCGGACGCCTCGTTTTCCAGGTAGATGAGGAACTCGCGGGAGAGGACGTCCTTGTACTCGCCCCAGCCGGAACGCCGGCTCGCCCGGGCCATCTCGACCAGTGACTCAATCCGGTCGTTGTCGGTGACGCCGTAGAGGCCGAGCAGTGCCCGCAGGTCGACCGGGGTGATTCCCACCGACCCGTTCTCGATGCGGATGAGCTTCGACGGCGACCAGTCCAGCNCGGTGGCGGCGTCGCGCTGGGTCATNCCGGCGGCCGCGCGGGCGCGGCGCAACTCCGTGCGGAGCCTTCTCCGCAGGACCGCTGGATTACGTTCGCCGACCATGAGCACCCCTCCAAACCGAGACTACGCTGTCGCGGCTCAATATGCCATATGGCATGCTGCCTACAGGCGGTCGGCAGGCTCCGGTCGGCCAGGTTCACTTTGCGACACCCCCGTCGGCTATTCATCCGACCGGAACATCCCCTCCCGACTGGTCCCGGGATGCCGCAGTTGGAACGACTACTGGACATCTGCCGGGCAACCGCCCGCCTACTGGCCCCCCGTACACCTCCTGCCGCATAGGCGCACGACCGATTCATGGGTCGTGAATGTGCTGGTCAGGCGGCTGCAAGGGCATGGGTGCGTGCCCCCGCCCGGCGCGTCGGCTCCGTGCGGGTGTGGGGAGGCGGTGCCAGCGCGCCCTTCGTCCGGGGCAGGCGAGGTCGTCCGTGCGGGGGCGGGACCGCGCGATGCGGGACGCCGATTGTCCGTCCGGGGACGACCGGACGCCGGCGGCGGCGTGAACGGACCGCGGGCGGTGCCGAAGACAGACCGCGGGCAGTGCGCAGACAGACNGCGGACAGCGTGGAGTACAGACTGCGGACAGCGGGTGGGCCGCGCACGGAACCGGGCGCGCCCGAGCATGGGTCGTGCTGTGCTCGTCTCGCCTCGAAGGTCGGCGGAGCGTGGCGGTGTCAGACCTCGGGCAGGTCGAACTCGCCCGCGCGTGCCCCCACGAGGAACGCGGCCCACTCCGCCTCGGTGAACGAAAGCATCCCACCCCCGGGGTTCTTCGAGTCGCGTATCAGTACGTGGCCGGGAANGATGGCCACCTCCACGCAGTTTGACGAGTTGCTGGCTCGACTCTTGCGCCACACCAGCCCGGCCGGATCGGTCGGCAGCATGCCTGCCTCCTGGGAGATACGGCGTCTCCCGTACGAGAGATGCGCGCTAACTGTCAGTGGCCGAATGAGGGTAAGCGCTCATTCGGCCAGAGCAGCAAGAATACCGGCGGTTCGCGCCAGGTTCGACCGATCCGTAGCCGACCCGGCTAATCGTTGGGATCTAGGGCGTTTTGTCAAGCGGCGTCCTGCAATGCGGCGCCGTGCCAGCAGGCGATGGCCCGGCGGGCGTAGCTCCTGGACGCAGGGCGGACAGTGCCGCCGAGACGGTTGCCGTCGGCGACAGCGCAGGCGGCCGTCAAACGATTCGCCGGATGGCGTTCCGCTCGGCAGCGATAGGGATTGTGGCGCCGCACCGCGCCAGACCGGTTGGCCTGGCGGTCAGGGACAGCCGGGCCGGCCTGGATCGTCGGTGCATGCCCGAGCCGAGCGGGCCGGGCCGCGCCGGAAGGCGAAGGTGGGTCCCGGCGCGACGTCCCGGCCATGAATGCGGCGCGGAAAGGCCCGGTCAGCGGAACCATATCCGTGTTCACCGTGGCCGTTTTGGGCTGCATGTCATGCTGATGAATGTGGTCGAGGGATCGGGGGACCGTCATGAGGCCCGGCGGTGGGACTTCTTCGTGTCGTACGTCGCACAGGACCGCGGCTGGGCCGAGTGGATCGCCTGGTACCTGGAGGAGTCGGGCTACCGGGTGACCCTGAGGGCGTGGGACCTGCCGCCCGGCTCGAATCGGCAGCGCTACCTCTTCGACGCGCTGCACGACGCCGAGCGCCTGATCGCCGTGGTGTCCCGCGCCTACCTCGCCTCGTCCACCCGGTTGCAGGAGCTGCTCACCGCCACCGCGGCCGATCCCGGCGGGCGCGGTCGCAGGGTCGTTCCGATCCGGATCGACGACGCCGACGTGCCCGACCTCGTCGGCACCCTGGAGGACATCGAGCTGCACGGCCTGAGCGAGTCCGACGCGCTGGGGCGGTTGTTGCGCCGGATCGACGCCGCCGTCGCCGGCCGGGTCAAGCCGGCCGCCCCGCCGGCGTTCCCTGGGCCGGACCGACGCGTGCTGGCACGGCAGTCCCTCGCGATGCCAGGGGGGCGGTCCCCGGCGGCCGCGGCGGACGCCGACGCCGTGCCGGTAGCACCGAACGCCACCGACGACCCCTCGCCCGGCCGGGAGACGCCCGACCCCGCGACGCCCGGCCCCGCGAGGGGGCCCGGGGCGGCGCCGGGCGCTGACGGGTCCTCGCGAACCCGCCGCAGGCGGCGCGCCGAGCCGCCACTGGCGGTGGTGGCACACGCCGGGCCGCTTCGGCGGGCAAGCCGGCTGTTCTGGATCGGTGCACTCGCCTTCACCGGTGACGCCGCGCTGCTCGTGACCGGGGCGGACGATGGCCGGACCAGGCTGTGGGATGTCCGCAACCCGACCGCGCCGAGGCGGGTCGCCGGCTTCCACGATCACACGGACTGGGTTCGCGCGATCGCCGTCGATGCGCACCGTGGCCTTGTCGCCAGCGCTGGGACGGATGGGACGATCGTCGTACGCAGTGCCCGCCACCCGACCGCGGCGGCGCCCCTCGCGAGCTTCCCCGCCGGGACGGACCGAGCCTGGGCGACGGCGTTCACCCCCGACGGCGCCCGGCTGGCCGTCGGGGGCATCGAGGGCCACCTGNGAGTCTGGGATCTCGACGACCTGTCCGCACCACGCCCGATCGTGGATCTGCCGGGTCATCGCGGGTCCGTCGGCGCCGTCGTCTTCCCCTCCCGCCGAGTGTTGGTGAGCGCGGGCCAGGACGCGACGGTCCTCATGTGGCGGCTGGACCGGGACGGNGCGCTCCCNGAGCCGGTCCGACTCGCCGGTCAGGACGGGGACGTCTGGGCGCTCGCCTTTGCCTCGGCCGGGCGCCTGCTGGCGGCCGGCAGCGACGAGGCGAGCATCAGCCTGTGGCGGTTGGAGGCGTCGGACCACCCTCCCGTGCAGGTCGCCAGGATCGACGCCCACCAGGGCAGGATCCGAGCGGTGTCGTTCTCGCCCGACGGCACGTTGCTCGCCAGCGGCAGCGACGACAATGCCGTGAGGGTGTGGGACGTCCGCCGCCCGGACCTGCCCAACCCGGCCGCGGTGCTGTCCCCGGCAGGCGGGCGGGTCACCTCCCTTGCCTTCTCCCCGCGCGGGGATGTGCTCGCCGCCGGCANCTCGGACGGCTGCCTGCGCCTTTACCACGTCGCGGGGATCACCGGCGGGACGCCGGTCGACGCCTGACAGGACGGAGCCGCGTCCGGGTCATGTCCGACGAGCCCGTCGCGCCCGGCGTCACCGGTCCGGGCAGCGCACCCGGCGGCGCCGCGCCCGAGCGGGCCCGCGGCGCGGGAGGTTTGGCGGCGAGCCCCCGCGGAACGCCGAGGATGTCTGCTGCGACCTCCCGGAACGGCGAGAAGGAGCGATCCCATGGCGACTGGTGAAACTGGGTTCAGCGACATCGTTCACGACCTGATCACGGTGCAGTACCACGCGCTGAAGGCCGGGCACGACTACGAACAGTTCATCCGCGACGCGGAGAACGCCGACGAGCGGGAGATCGCCGAGTTCTTCCGCACCGTGATGAGGGAGGACGCCGACCGCGCGAGGGCCTGCCACCGGTACCTCAGCCACCTGTCCGGCACTCCGGCCGCGGGTTCCGCCGTGACCTGACCGATCCGGTGCAATTCGGCCACCCCGAGAGGCCGGGCGGGGTGGATGCTGCGACGATGAGCCGTGCGTCGGCGCCGACTCATCCGCCTTGTGGCCTCTGTCTGTGTGTGGGCATGCGGGTTCGCCCTCGTGGGATGTGTCGGTGGCACGCCCCCGCCACGCCGGCCCGAGGCGGCCCGGCTCCCGACGCCGACCGGCCCGCCCGGCGACCAGCAAGGGGGCTTCGACGTCCGGGCCGAGAACGCCCGTCCGGGGGCCGAGTGCGGCCTGAGCCAGCTCGGCCCGCAGAACGCGGTGGAGGGCTGGCTCGACCATGCCGGCATCGCCGCGGGCACGCCGGTGCGCCTGTTCGCATCCACCACGGCCCCCACGCTGACGATCTCGGTTTTTCGCACCGGATGGTACGGCGGACGAACCTGTCGCCTGCTGACGACGGTCGGGCCGCTTCCCGGCCGTCGGCAGGCCGGCCAGGCGCACAGCCCCGCCACCAACACGATCTCCGCGGCGTCGTGGGCGCCGACCGCCACCTTCCCCACCGCCTCCTGGCCGCCCGGGGACTACCTGTTCCGGCTGGACGCCTCCGACNGCAACCACCGGTACGTGCCGCTGACCGTCCGCGGGCCGTCCGCCGCGGGTCGGGTGGTGATCCTCAACGCGGTGACCACCTGGCAGGCCTACAACGCCTGGGGCGGCTACAGCCTCTACCACGGTCCGCGCGGTTTCGCGGACCGGGCCAGGGTCGTCTCGTTCGACCGGCCGTACGACTACGGCGACGGCGCGGCGGACTTCACCGGCAACGAGGAGCCCCTCGTGGCCCTCGCCGAGCGCCTCGGCCTGCCGGTGTCCTACGCCACCGACCTCGACCTGCACGCCGACCCGCACCTGCTCGACGGCGCCCGGGCGGTGATCTCGCTGGGCCACGACGAGTACTACTCCCCGGCGATGCGGGCCGCGCTGAGCGCCGCCCGTGACCGCGGCACGAACCTCGCGTTCCTCGGCGCGAACGCCGTGTACCGGCGCATCCGCCTCGACCCGTCGCCGCTGGGACCGGACCGGCTGGAGACGGCCTACAAGGTCGCGCAGGAGGATCCCCTGTACGGCCGCGACGACGCGCACATCACCGCCAACTGGCCCTCCCCGCCGAACGCGGATCCGGAAAGCTCGCTGACCGGTGGGATGTACCAGTGCAACCCGGTCCACGGTGACATGGTCGTCGCCCGCCCGCGGTCGTGGCTGCTCGAGGGCACCGGGCTCGCCGCGGACGCCCGCCTGCCCGGCCTGATCGGCTCCGAGTACGACCGGGTCGACCTCGCCTACCCCACCCCGCGGCCGATCGAGGTGATCGCCCATTCGCCGATCACCTGCCGCGGCGTCCACGACTTCTCCGACGTCAGCTACTACACGACGCCGTCCGGGGCGGGCGTGTTCGACAGTGGGACCAGCGCCTGGGTCTGNCCGCTGGCCGACGTCTGCGGGCCCGGTGCCGGTGGCCCGGCGATCCAACGGGCGATCACCCAGATCACCACGAACCTGCTGACCGCCTTTGCCGCGGGTCCCGCCGGGGTGNGCCATCCCGCCGTCGACGCCGTCCCGGCCGAGGACCATGGCGGCGCCGCGCCGGGAGAGAAGAACTGACCGGCCGGGGNCGGGGCCGGGGCCGGGTTCGGGTTCGGGTCCGGTAGCGGGGCCGGCCGTGTACCTGGCGGGGCGGGGCCCGCTGCCCGAGTCCGCACGCAGCCACAAAGGTGGCGGCGACGCCGGCGACGACCCGAGCGGCGCCGCCGAAGCCGAGGTCGGCGCGGGCGCCGACGCCCGGGCCGGTGTCGAAACCGATGCCGGGGCGGGGCCCGACGTCGGGACCGAGGCCGACGTCGGGACCGAGGCCGATGTCGGGACCGAGGCCGATGTCGGGACCGAGGCCGATGTCGGGACCGAGGCCGATGTCGGGACCGAGGCCGATGTCGGGACCGAGGCCGATGTCGGGACCGAGGCCGATGTCGGGACCGAGGCCGATGTCGGGGCGGCGGCCGAGGCGCCCGCCCCGTCCGCCAACGTGCTGTTCCTCGGTCTGACGAGCCTGGTCACCGACCTGTCCGCCGAGATGGTGGCCTCGGTGCTGCCCCTGTACCTGACCGTGCGCCTGGGCTTCAGCGCTCTGCAGTTCGGCGCCGCCGACGGTCTCCTGCAGGTCTTCGCCGCGGTCGCCGCGCTGGCCGGGGCGCTGCTCGCCGACCGGTGGCGACGCTACCGCGAGGCCGCCGGTGCCGGGTACGCGCTGTCGGCGGCGTCCCGGCTGGGCCTGCTCGGGGCGCACGGCTGGCTGCCCGTGCTGGCCTGGCTCGGCACCGATCGGCTCGGCAAGGGGATCCGGACCGGTCCCCGCGACGCGCTGCTCTCGCTGTCCGCGCCCCGCGGGCGGCTCACCGAGGCGTTCGGGCTGCACCGGGCGTTGGACACGGGCGGTGCGCTGCTCGGGCCGCTGCTGGCCGTGGCCCTGCTCGGCGTCGCGCCCGGTTCCTACTCGACGGTGTTCACCGCGGCGTTCCTCATCGCCGTCATCGGCCTCGCGGTCCTGGCCCTGTTCGTGGAGAACCGCCGCCCCGCGGACGCCGCGCCGACGCCCGCGATCACGCAGGCCGGCAGGGCNCCCGGCCGGTTGTGGACTCCTCTCGCCGAGCTGTGGGCGAACCGCGCGCTGCGTCGGCTGCTCGCGGTGGCGGCGCTGCTGAGCCTGCCCGCGGTGACCGACTCGCTGCTGTTCCTGGCGCTGCGCCAGCAGGCCCGCGTGGACAGCCGGTTCTTCCCGTCCCTGTTCGTCGTCGAGTCGCTCGCCTTCCTGGCGTTCGCGGTGCCGATGGGCCGGCTGGCCGACCGCGTCGGCGCCGGGCGGGTGCTGCTCGGCGGCCAGGTGGCGCTCGGCTGCTGCTTCGCCGTCCTGCTCGCCCCGGCGCCGCGCGGGTGGAGCGTGCTTGCCCTGCCCGTGCTGCTGGGGATCTACTTCGCCGCCTCGGACGGCGTGATCGCCGCGCTGACCAGCCAGACCGTGCCCGCCTCGGCGCGCACCACGGGGCTCGCCCTCGTCGGTGTCGTGCTGGCCGCCGGGCGGGGGACCGCGACGCTCGGTTTCGGCGCGGTCTGGACCCGGTCCGGGCCGGACGTCGCCCTCGCCGACGCGCTCGTGCTGACGCTGGTGAGCGGGACGTTCGCGGCGGTACTGCTGCGTCCCTTCCGATCCGGACACCCGGCGCCCCGCCCCGCCGACGCCGTTCCCGCTCCCCGGCCCCCCGCGTCCGCGATCCCCGCATCCGCCGTTGTCGCGGCTGAGTTCTCCGCGTCCGAGGTATCCGCAGCCTCTCCGGGAGTGCCGGGCCGCGGCCGGGGCCTGGTGCGGGGACTGCGCTGGCCGTCGGGCCCGCGGGTGGGGNCATTTGCCCTGGTCGTCGCGGTGTGCCTGACCGGTGTGGTGGCGGTGAGCGCCCGGGACGGGCGGCGGGGGGCGGCCGCCACCCGGGCATCGGCCACCCACCGGACCGCGGGCTCGGCGTCGCCGGGCGCCACCGCCCGCGCGGTGCCGATGACCGCGTCGTTGCCGTCGCTGCTGGCCCGCCCGCACCTGCTGGTGCTCGACGCCGCCGAAGGAGCGCGTTTCGGCCGGGTCGAGGCCGCCGACGTGCGCGATCCGGCCGGGCCGCGCGCGCCGACGGCCCTGACCTGTGATCGGCTGGACCAGCGGGCCGGGCGCGGCCTCTGCCTGCGCGACGACCGCGCGTCCGCCCGCGCCGGGATCGCCGTGTTCGACGACCGGCTGCGCGTGCTGTTCCGACTGCCGATCGCGGGGCTGGCCAGCCGGACGCGGGTCGCGCCGAACGGGCGGATCGGCGCGGTGACCACCTTCGTCGTCGGCGACGCCTACAACACCGACTCGTTCTCGACCCGGACGCTGCTGCTCGACCTCACCGCCGGCCGCATCCTCGCCGACCTGGAGGACTTCGCCGTGACGCGCGCCGGGCGCCGGCTGCACGCCATCGACGAGAACCTCTGGGGGGTCACGTTCGCGGCGGACTCCGACACCTTCTACGCCACCCTGCACACCGGCGATCACTTCTACCTGATCCGCGGGCACGTGCACGACCGGCGAGCGGAGGTTCTCCGCGACGGCGTGGAGTGCCCGTCGCTGTCCCCGGACGAGCACCGCGTCGCCTACAAGTCCCGGCTCAGCCACGGCTTCGCCCCCGCCACCTGGNGCCTGCACGTCCTCGACCTCGCCACCGGCGCGGACCGTCCGCTCGCCGAGACCCGCAACGTGGACGACCAGGCCGCCTGGACCGACGGCGACCACGTCAGCTATGCCGTGGNGAACGCCGGCCCCGGCGCGCCCCTCGCCGACACCTGGATCGTCCCGGCCGACGGCACCGGTCATCCGCGGCTGCTCGTCCCGGCCGCCCAGTCCGCGGTCCCGGTCGCGCCGNCTGCGCCGGGCTGACGCGAGCCCTCCGTCATGGAACGATTGCGAGATGAAACAGCCCTGGTGGCGGTTTGCGCTGCTGCTTGTACTCTTCGCTTCCGCGCCCGTCGTGACGGGGATCGTCGGTGGCTGGGCGGGCGATTGGCTCGACTCCGGCACCGACGGCTATGCCGCCGGCGGATTCATGGTCGGCGGCGTCTACGTGAAGGCGGCCCACCGCATTTATGCGTCCCGCCCCCTCGGCGGCGGTCAGGGCAGCAGTCTGGGGTAGTAGTTCTCCGGGCCGACGGCGCGTAGGTCGTGTTCCATCGAGCTGTCGTAGCGGTCCGGTTGGCCGTCGGGGCCGTATTCGAAGCGCCAGGCCTGGCGCTTGTAGGTCCAGTTCAACGGCTGCAGCTCGTGGGCACGCCGCCAGTGCGCCACCGNGGCGAGGTGGTCGCCGTGGCGTTCGAAGTGCTGGCCGAGTTCGAAGTGGGCGGCGGCCGTCGCGACGTCGGGCGGGCGGGGAGCGGAGCGTTCGACGACCTCGTCCGGCGTCAGGACGTACTCGCTGTCCGCGCCCTTGTCCGCCCAGTCCAGCAGCATCCGCAGGTACAGCTCCGGTTCGGCGTGGTCGGCGATGACCCGGGTCATCTCGACCAGCGAGACGGTCGAGTCGGACAGCCCCTCGTCGCTGCGCAGCACCTCGCGCATCCGGTCGAGGGTGCCGGCGCTCGCGGCGGCCTCCCGTGCCAGGTCGGCCTTGCGCAGTTCGTCGAAGATGACGACCCGGCCGGGGAAGGCCGGCTCGGCGGGGCGCACGATCATCCCCGCCTCGTCGATCCACACCCCGCTCGGCACGTTGACGACGCCGAACAGCCGGCCGAGGCTGTGCTCGGCATCGATCGCCGCCGGGTGCCGCGGCGCCGCCCGCTCGACGAACTGCCGCCCGGCGTCGGGCCCCGCGACGTCCATCNCCACCGTGACGATCTCCAGGTTGTTCCCGCGCAGCCGCTCCCGCAGCTCGGCCCACAGCGGCAGGTCGTGGGCGCAGCCACACCAGGACGCCCAGGCCACGAGCAGCACCTTCGTCCCGCGCAGCCGCGAGAGCTGGAACGTCGCACCGTCGAACGTCGGCAGCGTCAGCTCCGGCGCCTCGGCGGTGGTCAGCATCCGGCCGGTGACGGCGGCCTCGGGCCCGACCGCCGTCAGCCCGTGCTCGGCGTCGACGACGAGCGGCATCCCGAGCCGGCCGGCGACCACCTCGACGACGAGGTCACCGGCCGCGTCCCGGGCCTCGGCCGGCAGCGGCACGCAGTGCTCGCCCTTGCAGGCGCCCTGCGGTTTGATCGACCATCCGGTGCCCGCGGTGAAGACCGCCGGGTCCACGGTGTCCGTGCTCACCAGCATGCGTTGCTCCCTCGGATCAGGGCTGGCGTGGGGTCGCGCCCGGGCGCAGGCTCGCGCTCGCGCCCAGGCCCAGGCTCGCGCTCGGGCTCAGAGGACGACCTTCGGCAGCGCGTACTGCTCCAGCCGCTGCCGCATCGGGACGGCCTCGGCGACCCGCGCCTCGGTCTGGGCGGCGAAGTACTCCAGCAGGGCGAGGTCGTGCTCGGGGCCGGCGGCCAGCACGAACCGTTCCAGCTCGGCGTCGGCGGTGGCCTGGTCGGCGGGGCGGTGGCCGAGCAGGACGGCGGCCCGGTCGAGGTCGCGCTCGACGTTCGCCGCCCCCACGGCGACCATCGCCCCGGCCCACCGGGCCAGCGCGAGCGCCGCGCTCTGGTTGGCCTCGTCGACCGGCGTCGCCGGCACCATCCGCCGCACGGTGCCCTCGAGCACCGTGGCGATCCGGGCGGGATAGCCCGGCGGGACGGTCACCGGCGGCGCGGGCTCGATCTTGACGCCCTCGACCTCGGCGATCGCCCACAGCATCGCCCGGCGCACCATCAGATCCCAGGTCAGGTACTCGGCCTGCTGATCGGCGGGGCGCAGCTCGGTCAGCGGCCCGCTGAGCGCCATCACCGCGGTGAGCATGTACGTGGCCGTGTAGAACGACAGCGCCGAGGGGTCGACGGTCGTGCCGGCCACCCGCTGGTAGTGGCGGATCATGTGCTCGATGTCCGCGCCGAGCGGCTCGGTGCCGGCCCGAGTGCGCAGCCCGGCCAGGTCGGACAGCGGGTCGCCGATGTGCGACGCCTCGAAGTCGTAGACGCAGGTGATCCGGCCGTCGACGAACAGGAACTGGCCGGTGTCGCCGTGGATGAACCGCGCCCGGTTGCCGGCGGTGGGCAGCCGGTGCCGCGCCCAGCGCAGCGCCCACTCGACGAGCGGCTCGGGGGCCTTCTTCGTCCGCCGGTACAGCCGCTCGTTGGCGTCGACGAAGGCGAGCTGCGCGCCCGCGGGCGTGGTCGGAACCTCGATGCCGGCGGCGGCGAACTCGGCCACGTCGATGCCGTGCATCCGGGCGAGGATCTCCATGTACTGCTCGGCGATGCCCCGGCGCTGGGCGTCGTCCGCCGCCTCGGCGACGTCGCGGGTCCCGGGCACCCGGTCCATGACGATGCCGATCGGATCGCTGCTCATACCGTGGACGTGGGGGACCGGGACGCCGTTGCGCTCCAGGATCCGCAGGATCGCGGCCTCGCGGTCCAGGCCCGGGTAGGGCTCGGCGTCGATCTGCTTGTCTCCGCGGACATAGATCGGGATGTCGGTGCCGTCCCGGTCGACGGTGAGGTACCAGGCCTTGCGCCAGCGCGGCTGGCGCTCGATCGCGGTGACCCGGCCCCCGAGCAGCTCCTCGACTCGGGCGACGAGGCGGTCCTCCTCCGCGGTGCGGGCGGTGGGCGCCGGTCCGGCCTCGCCTCCGGGGGCGTCTGCGGCAGCCTCGGCGGCCTCGGCGGCGGTCATGGCTGGATCTCGGGATAGTAGTTCTCGGCGCCGAGGGTGCGGACGTCGTCGAGCCAGCCGGTGCCGTAGGCGTCGATCGTCCGCACGGACTCGGGGTCGGCGAGATTCCAGGCCTGGCGCTTGTACGNCCAGTTGTCGGGCTGCAGGCGGTGCGCCTCGCGCCAGTGGGCGACGGCGGCGGTGTGGTCGCCGGCGCGGTGGACGTACTCGCCGAGTTCGAAGCGGGCGGCGGCCCGACTGACGGCGGCGTCGCGCGGGCGGGCCCGGTCGAGCACCTCGTGCGGTTCGAGGGCGTACCGGCTGGCGTGGCCGTTGGCCACCCAGTCCCGGATCATCGCCGGGTACACCGCCGGGTCGATGGTCATCTTCCCGATCTCGGCGCGGACGTCGCGGTGGTCGGGGGGGAGCTCGTCGAGCGACCGCGCGGCGGTCTCGGAGCTGGCGTGCGGATCCTCGATCCACGCCGGCTCCGCCGGGCGGACGATGATGCCGTCCTCGTCGATCCACAACCCGTTCGGCACGTTGACGACGCCGAACTTCGCGCCGAGTTCGTGCCGGATGTCGATGAGCGCGGGATGGCTACCGCCGGCCTTCTCGATCCAGGGCCGGGCGGCGTCCGGACCGCCGGTGTCCAGCGCGACCGTGACGACCTCGAGACCCCGCGGGTGCAGCTGTTCGCGCAGCGCGCTCCACAGCCGCAGGTCCTCCCGGCACCCGCACCAGGAGGCCCACGCCACCAGCACGACCTTCTGCCCGCGCAGGCTGTCCAGCCGAAACGGCGTCCCGTCGAGGCGGGGCAGTTCGAGCGGCGGCGCCTGCGCGGTGGTGAGCGCCCGGCCGGTGACCGCGGACTCCGGGCCCAGCGCCCACACACCGTGCGCCTCGTCCGCGACCAGGCCCATACCGAGGCGCTCGGCGAGCCCGGTCACGTCGAGCCGGCCGTCGGGACGGCGCACGGAGCTCGGTAACGGCACGCACACGTCGCCCTTGCAGGCGCCCTGCGGCTTGATCGCCCAACCGGTGCCGGCCTGGAAGCCGGCGGGGTCCACGGTGAGATCGTCGAGGATCACNCCGTCTCCAGTCCCATCAGGCCGAGCATGGTCCCGGGGTCGACGCCCATGCGGTGCGACAGCGACAGGGCGTCCCAGTACTCGCGCCACGCGACGATGAGGCCGTCGTCGTTCACCTCGAAGATGGCGAGCAGTGGGTTCGACACCCGCGTGCCGTCATGCAGCATCGTCACATGGTCGATCCGTTCAGTGACGACGTNCCGGTCGTCNCTGACCACGGTGAGGATCTCGCAGACGCAGTCGGAGTAGTCGCCCGCCTGCCGGGCGAGCTCGGTGGCGATGAGCTCCCGACCGCGCAGCGCCTCCCGGCCGGGCACGCTCATCTGGTACGTCGCGTCCTCGGCGAACTGGGCCAGTAGCCGGTCCATGTTGCCGACGAAGTCGCCCTCGTCGAACAGACGAAGGAGTTCGCGGACGGGTGCTTCCTGCCGTGTACCCATGGGCGGGGAGCCCTCCTCGGGGTCGGGTCGGCCCGCTGGGTCGGCAGCTGCTGGGCCTTCGCGCGAGGTCTCCGGCGAGGCGTCCGGGGGCAGCGGGATCCTCCGGGCAGGCCCGGGCGAACCATAACCACCGCCCCCGACGAACCGCAAGGATCAGGTTGATAAATGAACTCTTCGGCCTATCTTGCGTCGTCTCTCCTCCGGTCTCATGACGCCTGCCCACCCGCCCCGGCGGCCGGCGCCGACGCGGGGAAGACCAGCGGCAGAGCGTCCAGCCCGAGTGTGNCGCGCGGCCACTTCACCTGCGGCGACGCACCCGGGGCGAGGTCGTAGTCGGGGATCAGCCGGTGCCACTCCTCGAACACCAGCCGCATCTCCAACCGCGCCAGGTGCGATCCCAGGCAGCGGTGCACCCCGGCGCCGAAGCTCAGGTGCGGGCTCTCGCCGCGGTGGAAGTTCACCGTGTAGGGGTCGGGATGGCGGGCGGGGTCCCGGTTCGCGGCGGCGAGGTTGGTGGTGACCCGGGTGCCCGCGGGCAGCGTCCGGCCGTCGAGCACCGTCTGTTCGGTGGTCACCCGCGGCACGAACGGCGCGGGCGGGTCGAGGCGCAGGAGCTCCTNGATCGCGGCCGGGATGAGCGCGGGATCGTCGACGATCTCGCGGCGCCGGTCCGGGTTGCGGATCAGCCGGTCCGTGCCGAAGCTGAGCGCGTCGACGACGGTGTCCAGGCCCGCCAGGACGAACAGGAAGCACAGGCCGACGGCCTCCTCGTCGGTGAGGGCCTCGTCGCCCTCCAGGCAGAGAAGCTGGCTCANGACGTCGTCGCCCGCGACCCCGCGGCGCGCCGGGACGAGGTCGGCCAGGTAGCTGAACAGCCCCAGCGCCGTGGCCATGGCGGCCTCGGTCGCGGCCTCGTCGAGGGCGGTGTTGCCGGAAGGATCGGAGAGCCCGAGGATGGCGTCCTTCCACTCGATGAACTGGTCGCGCATTTCCAGCGGCAACCCGAACAGCGTCAGGAACACCTGGACCGGGAAGATTCCCGCCACCTCNGAGACGTATTCGCACGACCCGCGCCGCACCAACGGCTCGACGATCTCGACGATCTGCCGGCGCAGCTCGTCCTCCAGCGGTCGGATGGCCCGCGGGCTGAAGAACGGCTGGAGAATGCGCCGGTAGCGGGTCTGGTCGGGCGGGTCGAACGCGATGGGCACGAGCGGCAGTGGGCTGCCGAGGACGTCGAACGCCTTCTTCGACGAAAAGATCGCCGGCTGCCGTAACACGGTCTCGACGGTCTCGACGTCGGTCGCCGCGAGGCCNCCGTCGAGGAGCACTGTGCGGCCGTGCTCGCGCAGCTGACGCCAGGCCGCGTCCCGATCCCGTGCGATCGGAAGATTGCTGAGTGTGACTTTCTCGTTGTTGCGGTCGTCGGTCATCGCTGTCCCCTCGACTCGTTCACCGGCGCGCCGTGTGACCCACGACTCATTCCAGGCGTGTGAGGCAGAGTGCCTCATATCTCTTTTGTGAGTCAAGGTGTCTCATAGAATTTCGAGCCGTGGAGACGACGGTCGAGGACGCCCGGATCGCCCGCACCCGCGCCGCGGTGCGTGAGGCCGTGCGGTCACTGTTCGAGGAGGAGGGGCCCGCGGCGCTGACGCACCAGCGCGTGGCGCAGCGGGCCGAGGTGGGCCGTGCCACGATCTACCGGCACTGGCCGCGCCAGATCGACCTGGTCACCGAGGCCATGACAATCACCGAGCAGCCGCTGCTGCGCGCCGGCGAAGGCCCCCTGCGAGAGTGGCTCAGCCGCGAGCTGATCCGGTCCGCGGCCGATCTGGCCCAGCCGGTCGCGCGGCAGTTCCTCACGACCGTCATCGCCACCGCCGACCAGAACCCGGNCGTGGCCNCACTCCGGGATGATCTGCTGCGGCGCATCTCGTCACTGCTGCGCGGCGCGATCGACCGGGCGGTCGCCGCCGGCGAGACGGTGGCGGAACGCGACAACGACGAGCTGCTCGCCCAGATCCTCGGCCCGCTGATCTTCCGGGTGACGATCCAACGCGCCCCCGTCGACCGCNCCTTCGCCGATCGCATCGTCGACGCCGCCCTCGGCCCCGCGGCCTAGCGAGACGGTCCGCAAGCGTCGTCTCGGCGAACCGGGGCTCTCGCGCCGCTGCGCGCGCGCCGCGCTGCCGGTATTGCATCGCCAACCCTTAGACCACTAGTCTACTAGTAGACCCGTGATCTAGGAGTGAGTATGTTTCGTCTCGACGCCGGATCCGGCGTGCCGATCTACCGGCAGCTCGTGCAGCAGGTGCGCCGGGACGTCATGCTCGGCCGGCTGAAGCCGGGCGAGCAGCTCCCGACGGTGAAGGAGGTGGTGGAGGCGCTCGCGGTCAACCCGAACACGGTGGTGAAGGCCTACGGCGAGCTGGAGCATGGGGGGATCGTGGTGCGCCGCCAGGGCGTGGGGACCTTCGTCGCGTCCGCGCCACCGACGCCGCCGCTGGAGGCGCCGCCCGCGCTGCTGGCCGCGCTGGTCCGCTGGGTCCGGCGGGCCAGGCAGGAGGGGCTGTCCGCCGAACAGATCCGGGCGCTGGTCGCCCTCGCGCTGGACGAGCCGGGCACNGGTGCCGCCGTCCACCGCAGCGCCGGAGGTGCCGCATGACGACCGTGTTGCGCGCGGACGGGTTGGGACGCCGTTACGGACGCAGCACGTGGGGGCTGCGCGAGTGCACCGTCGACGTGCCCGCCGGACGGGTGGTGGCGCTGGTCGGCCCCAACGGCTCCGGAAAGACCACCCTGCTGCACCTGGCCGCGGGGCTGCTGCCCCCCAGCGCGGGAACGGTCCACGTCGCCGGCCTCGCCCCGGCCCGCCAGCTCGCGCGGATCGGTTTCGTCGCCCAGGACGCGCCGCTGTGGCCGCGCCTGCGGGTCGCCGACCTCCTCGATGNGGGTCGGCACCTCAACCCCCGCTTCGACGCGGTGCTGGCGGCCGGCCGGATCGGGCGGCTCGACATCCCGCCACGCGCCCGGATCCACACCCTGTCCGGCGGGCAACGCGCCCAGGTCGCGCTCACCCTGGTCCTGGCCAAACGGCCGGACCTGCTGCTGCTCGACGAGCCGTTGGCCAACCTCGACCCGCTCGCCCGACGGGACTTCCTGGCCTCGATNCTCGCCGCGTGCACCGAGACCGGCGTCGCCGTGGTGTTCTCCTCCCACGTCGTGGCCGAACTGGAACGCATCTGCGACTACCTCATCGTGCTGCGCGGCGGCCGGGTGCGCCTCGCCGGCGACCTCGACGACCTGCGGCAGGACCACCGGGTCGTCTCCGGGCCGGCCGACTGGCCGCAGGCCGGCGGGTGGTCGGTCATCAGCGCGCGGAGCACCGCTGGGCGGACCACCGCGCTGGTCCGCTCCGACCCGGCCGCCGTCGCCGGACCGGGCCTCGACGAATCCCAGCCCACCTTCGACGAACTGGTGCTCGGCTACCTCGACGACGCCCGCCACACCCCGCAGGAGGCACTGACTTGACATCCTCCCCGTGAACGCGGGGGATTCCAACTCCTACACATCCACCGAGAGAGGGGGTGCGCAGTGTTGAGGTTCGCGGTTCACCGGCCGGCTGGTGCCGTCGCCTCGATGCTCCGGTTCAGCCCGGCTTTCTGCCGCACGTTCCGTCCCGGTTCGGCGATGATCCCCCGCGCCGAACGGGTCATATGCCCGATAGGCAGATCCTCGATGCGGATCAGGTCGTGCCGGCGGGCAAGGCTGGTGCTGGTCTTCTCGACCCAGTCCTTGTGCCGGTGGGCTTCCCGAGCCGCCGGCCGATACCACGACTGCTGTTCCACGGCGAGGTTCCACACGTACTGCGCATGCCCGCAATGGTCCTCCATCACAGCCGCCTGTTCGGCGGTCGGATGGAGCCGGTAACGGGACATGCCTCCATTCTACGAAAGGGATATCGATCGATGGACGAGATGGAGCGGCGTTTCCTCCCCGCCGTGAACGGCGGGGTCTCCCTGCCGCAGTCCCGATGACCTGGTTCGCCTGGCGGCAGCACCGCGGGCAGGCGCTGTGGGCCGCGCTCACCGTCGCGGCCCTGTGCGCCCTCATGCTCCGGGTCGGGCTGCACGCCTCCCACACGCTCGCGCCGTTCCGGGCCGCCGGCTGCATCGGCCGGGGCCAGGACCCGAGCGAACTGCACGGCTCCGGCTGCGCGGGACTCGAGGGGTTCGGCCCGGACTTCAACTACGCGATACCCCTGTTCGAGCTCGGCGTCCCGCTGGTCGTCGCGGTCATCGGCGCCCTGGTCGGCGCACCCCTGGTCGCCCGCGAGTTCGAGCAACGCACCCACCTCGCCGCCTGGACCCAGTCCGTGCCCCGACGGCGTTGGTACACGGCGAAGGTACTCACCGCCGCCGCCGTGCTCGCCCTCACCGGGCTCATCGCCGGNCTCGCCAACGACCGGCTCCAGCGACCCCTCACCGAAGGCGGCCTCACCAGCTCACGCTGGCCGTGGTTCTTCTCCGTCGGCCTCGCCCCGGTGGGGGAGATCCTGCTGTCCTTCGCCCTCGCCGTCGCCGCCGGCGCCTGGCTACGACGCACCCTGCCCGCCGTCGGCATCGCGCTCGTCGGGTTCCTCGTACTCCTGCTGTGCACCGGTCGGGCCGTCCAGACACTCACACCCACCAGCCACACCACCGGGCCCCGGCCGAGCGTCCCCCGCGACGGCTGGATCATCCACGGCAACAGCAGCTACCACCCCGCGAGCCAGTTCTGGCCGCTGCAGGTCACTTTCCTGATCACCCTGCTCGTACTCGCCACCGGCCTGCTCGCGTTCGGCTGGCGCGCCACCCGCACCCACGGCGCGTGAACCCCACGCGGCCGAGCTCCTGTTCTGGCCGCAGCCGTNTCAGGAACCCGCCCGCCGGGATTCGAGTGGATCAGCCCTTGCCGTTGCTGGAGCGGGCCGCGAAGGCGCGGGCCCGCTCGGCGACCTCCGGTGAGGAGAAGGACTCGCTCTCGGTCGACAGGGCGTAGGGCAGCACCTTCAGGGCGGCGTGCTGCAGGTGCAGGTTGAGGGAGCGCTTGGTCTCCTGCAGCGCCTGGGCGGGCTGCCCGGCCAGCTTCTCCGCCAGCGCCATCGCCTCGTCCAGCAGCTTGTCGTGCGCCACGACCCGGTTGGCCAGGCCCAGCTCGACGGCGGTGGCGGCCGGGATCCNCTCGCCGGTGAACAGGTACTCCTTGGCCTTGAGCAGGCTCATCATGAACGGCCAGGTCACCACGCCGCCGTCGCCGGCGACGAGGCCGACGTTGACGTGGGTGTCGGCCAGGTAGGCCTTCTCCGACATCAGCACGATGTCGCAGGACACCGCGATGCTGCAGCCGAGGCCGACCGCCGGGCCGTTCACCGCGGCGATCACCGGCACGTGGCAGCCGAGGATGTGGTCGACCAGCAGCCGGGCGGTGCGCATGTTGGACCGGCGGTGGTCGAGGTCCTCGACGCAGGCCAGGAAGCCCGGCACGTCGCCGCCGGCGGAGAAGGCGCGCCCGGCGCCGGTGAGCACGACGGCGCGGACCTCGCGATCGCGCATGACCTTCACCCAGACGTCGGTGAGCGCCTCGTGCAGCGCGTCGGTCATCGGGTTGAGCTTGTCGGGGTCGTTCAGCGTGATGACCCGGATCGGGCCGACCGACTCGTAACGCAGCAGGTCGTGGGCGTCGTCTACCACTGGGACTGTTCCACTTCGTGAGGACGGAAAGGGGGGTTGGGAGCCGGCCNCAGTCGCCCGCGGCTCAGAGCAGCTCCAGGGTCAGAGCAGCTCCAGGGTCAGAGCAGCTCGAGGATGGTGGCGTTGGCCTGACCGCCGCCCTCGCACATGGTCTGCAGGCCGTACCGGATGCCGTTGTCGCGCAGGTGGTGGACGAGCGTGGTCATGATCCGTGCGCCCGATCCGCCCAGGGGGTGGCCGAGGGCGATCGCGCCGCCGTTGGGGTTGACCGTCGCGGGGTCGGCGCCGAACTCGGCCAGCCACGCCAGNGGGACCGGCGCGAACGCCTCGTTGACCTCGAACGCGCCGATGTCGCCGAGGGACAGGCCGCTGCGCGCCAGCGCCTTGTGGGTGGCCGGGATGGGACCGGTCAGCATCATGACGGGATCGGAGCCGACGACGACGGCGGTGTGCACCCGGGCGATCGGGGTGAGCCCGAGTTCAGCGGCCTTCTCGCTGGTCGTCAGGAGCAGGGCGGCGGAACCGTCGGAGATCTGCGAGGCGTTGCCGGCCGTGACGACGCCACCGTCCGGGCGGAACACGGTCTTGAGCTTGCCGAGGGTCTCGACGGTGCCGCCGCGGCGGATGCCCTCGTCGGCGGTGAACACGCCGCCGCCCGGCAGATCGAGCGGGGCGATCTGCGCGTCGAAGCGGCCGGCGTCCTGGGCCGCCGCCGCCCGCGCGTGGCTGGCGAGGGAGAACTCGTCGCAGTCGGTCCGCGAGAAGCCCCACTTCTCGGCGATCATCTCGGCGCCGACGCCCTGATTCGGGCGCACCCCGCCGCAGTACTCGATGAACCTGGCCGGATGCGGCTTGGCGTCGCCGACCGCGGACCCCATCGGCACCCGGGTCATCGACTCGACGCCGCCCGCCACGACCACGTCGTAGTGCCCGGCGATGAGCCCGGCGGCGGCGAAGTGGACCGCCTGCTGCGACGAGCCGCACTGCCGGTCGACGGTCGTCCCCGGCACGTGCTCCGNCCACCCGGCGGTGATCACCGCGGTGCGGGCGACGTCGAGGGCCTGCTCGCCGACCTGCGAGACGACCCCCCACACGACGTCGTCGACCAGCCCGGGATCGATCCCGCTGCGGGCGGCGAGCTCCGTCAGGACGTGCGCCGACAGATCGCCGGGATGGACCCCGGCCAGCGCCCCGTTCCGCTTGCCCACCGGCGAGCGCACCGCTTCGACGATCACTGCATCCCGCATGACCACACCACCCTGCCCATAGTCGTCCAAGTCTCCCTTACCGCCAGCGTCACACGTCAGGGCGTCACAGGCTCGCGGCCAGCGCCTTCGCCTCCCGGCGATGGGCGTGCAGGATCGGCTCGGTGTAGCCGTTGGGCTGCCGGGCGCCGTCGAAGACGAGGCTGGTGGCGCAGCGGAAGGCGACACCGTCGAAGTCCGGGGCCATCGGCCGGTAGGCCGGGTCGTCGGCGTTCTGCTTGTCGACGACGGNGGCCATCCGCTGGAGGCTGGCGTGCACCTGCTCCGGGGTGACGACGCCGTGGCGCAGCCAGTTGGCCATGAGCTGGCTGGAGATCCGCAGGGTCGCGCGGTCCTCCATCAGCGCGACGTCGTGGATGTCGGGCACCTTCGAGCAGCCGATGCCCTGGTCGATCCAGCGCACGACGTAACCCAGGATCGACTGCGCGTTGTTGTCGATCTCCTGCTGGCGGTCCTCGGCGCTCCACGCGCTCGGGTCACCCAGCGGGATCCGCAGGATGTCGGCCAGGTCCGCGCGGGGCCGTTCGGCCAGCTCGCGCTGGCGGGCGAAGACGTCGACCTGGTGNTAGTGCAGCGCGTGCAGGGTCGCCGCGGTGGGGGAGGGCACCCAGGCCGTCGTCGCGCCGGCCCGGAGCTGGCCGATCTTCTGGGTCAGCATGTCTGCCATCAGGTCGGGCATCGCCCACATGCCCTTGCCGATCTGTGCGCGCCCCGACATGCCGGCCGCCAGCCCCTGGTCGACGTTGTTGTTCTCGTAGGTGGTGATCCAGGTCTGCGTCTTCATGTCGGCCTTGCGCACCATCGGCCCGGCCTCGAAGGAGGTGTGGATCTCGTCGCCGGACCGGTCCAGGAAGCCGGTGTTGATGAACACCACCCGCCGCCGCGCCGCNTCGATCGACGCGGCGAGGTTCACCGTGGTGCGGCGCTCCTCGTCCATGATCCCGATCTTGAGGGTGTCGGCGGGCAGGCCGAGCAGCTTCTCGACCCGGGTGAACAGGTCGACGGTGAGGGCGGCCTCGGCCGGGCCGTGCATCTTCGGCTTGACGATGTAGATCGAACCGGTGCGGCTGTTGCGCCGGNCCGCGTCCGCGCGCAGGCTCGGCAGCGCCGCCAGGGACGTGATGATCGCGTCGAGGATGCCCTCGAACACCTCCGCGCCGTCGGCGTCGAGGATCGCGTCGGTGGTCATCAGGTGCCCGACGTTGCGGACCAGCAGCAGCGCCCGGCCCGGGAGCAGGACCTGCCCGCCGTCCGGCGCGGTGAACGTCCGGTCCGCGGCCAGCGCACGGTCGAACGACGACCCGCCCTTGGTCACCGTCGCGGTCAGGGTGCCCTGGTTCAGCGCCAGCCAGTTCGCGTAGGCCGCCACCTTGTCCTCGNCATCGACGGCGGCGATGGAGTCCTCGAAGTCGACGATCGTGGTGAGCGCGGCCTCGAGGACGACGTCCTGCACCCCGGCGGGGTCGCCGGCGCCGATCGCACCNGCGCGGTCGATGAGGATCTCGACATGCAGGCCGTGGTGGACCAGCAGGATTCCGCTGGGGGACGCCGCCTCGCCGGTGTAGCCGCGCAGCGCCGAGGGGTCGGCGAGGCCGGTCGTCGTACCGGTGGTCAGCGTGACGNCCAGCTCGCCGTCGACGACGGCGTACTGCGCCGCGTCGGCGTGGCCGCCCTCGCGCAGCGGCGCGACCTCGTCGAGCAGCGCCCGCGCCTGGGCGATGACCTTCGCGCCGCGGACCGGATTGTAGGGCCCGTCGCGGTGCGCACCGTCGTCCTCGGCGATCGCGTCGGTGCCGTAGAGCGCGTCGTACAGCGAGCCCCAGCGGGCGTTCGCGGCGTTGAGCGCGTACCGGGCGTTGAGGACCGGCACGACGAGCTGCGGACCGGCGGTCAGCGCGATCTCGTCGTCGACGTTCTCGGTCGCGATCTCGAACGGCTCGGGCTCGGGCCGCAGGTAGCCGATCTCGACGAGGAAGTCGTGGTAGGCCTGCGCGTCGTGCCCGCTGCCGGCGCGGGCGCGGTGCCAGTCGTCGATCTTCCTCTGCAGCTCGTCGCGCTCGGCGAGCAGGGCCCGGTTGACGGGCGTGAGCGCGGTGAAGATCTCCTCGACGCCCCGCCAGAAGGCCGCGGGCTCGACGCCCGAGCCGGGCAGGGCGGCGGTCTGCACGAACTCGTGCAGGCTCGCCGCCACCTGGAGAGCGCCGATCTGGATCCGTTCGGTCATCGTCTGTCCTTGTCGTGTGGTTGCGGTGCCGAGCGGCGTGGTCGGAATGTTCGGCGCGGTCGGGAGGTCTCGCGTGAACGGGGCCCGGGGCGGTCGTCCGCCGGCGGCCCTCGCCGTCAGGGAAAGATCGCCCCGGGGTTGAGGATGCCCAGGGGATCGAGCGCCCGCTTGATGCGCAGGGACAGCTCCATCACCTCCGGGCCGAGCTGGCCGGGCAGCCAGGCCTTCTTGAGCCGGCCGACGCCGTGCTCGCCGGTGATCGTGCCGTCGAGCGTGAGGGCGAGGTCCATCACCTCGCCGAAGGCGAGTTCGGCGCGGCGGGTCATGTCCTCGTCCGCCGGGTCGAAGACGATGAGGGGATGGGTGTTGCCGTCGCCGGCGTGCGCGATCAGCGCGATCGTCAGCGCACGGTCGGCCGCGATCGTCTCGATGCCCTGGACGAGCTGCGGTAATCGCGGTAACGGCACGCCGACATCCTCGAGCAGCAGGGCCCCGCGCCGCTCCACCGCGGGGATGGCTGCCCGGCGCGCGGCGACGAACGCCTCGCCCTCGCCCGGATCGTCGGTGGCCAGCGTCTCGGTGGCGCCGCTGGCCACGCAGGCGTCGTTCATGATCGTCATTTCTCGCTCGGCGGCGAGATGTTGGCTGTCGGAGCGGGCCACGAGCAGCGCGGCGGCGCCGCGGTCGAGCCCCATGTGCAGGACGTCCTCGACGGCATTGATCGACGTCTGGTCCATGTACTCCAGCATCGCGGGCCGGATGGCGGACGTGATCGCCAGGATGGCCGCGGTGGCCGCCTCGGTGGTGGGGAAGGTGGCCACCAGCGTGCTCGACGGCGGCTGGGCCGGGATGAGCCGCAGGGTGGCCTCGGTGACGATGCCGAGCGTCCCCTCGCTACCGACGAACAGCTTGGTCAGCGACAGCCCGGCGACGTCCTTGAGCCGCGGGCCGCCGAGGCGCACCGCCCGCCCGTCCGCGAGCACGACCTGCAGCCCGAGCACGTAGTCGGTCGTGACGCCGTACTTCACGCAGCACAGGCCGCCGGCGTTCGTCGCGACGTTTCCCCCGATCGAACAGATCTCGAACGACGACGGGTCCGGCGGGTACCACAGCCCGTGGGCCGCGGCCGCCGCCTTGACCTCGGCGTTGAGCAGGCCCGGCTGCACGACGGCCATCCGGGTGAGCGGGTCGACGCGCATCGCGCGCATCCGCTCCGTCGACAGCACGATGCCCCCGGTGACGGCGGTGGAGCCCCCGGACAACCCGGTGCCCGCTCCCCGCGGCACCACCGCCACGCGGTGCCGCGCCGCCCACCGGACGGCGATCTGGACATGGTCGGTCGACTCCGCGCGCACCGCCGCGAGCGGCTGCCCGGCCAGCGGGTCCGCCGCGCGGTCACGGCGGTACTTGTCGAGCTGGTCCGGATCGGTGACGACCACCCCGGCGGGCAGCGCGTCGACCAGCTCGGCGAGCTCGGCGATGGTGACGTCCTCCACGGTCACAGGGGCCAGCCTTTCCGAGGGGAGGGTCCGCCCGCGACGTCGCGGGCGACCCTGTCGGCTTCCACCATACGGAAAAAGAAATCTGTATCGTGATACGAACGTAGGGCGGTACCGCCGCCTCGGTCAAGGCGGTCGACGATGTGCAGGCGGGCGTGCGGGCGATGCGCAGGCCGCGTGCTGGCCGTCCGGGCCGTGAGGGGGCCATGACGGTGGAGTGCGAGCCGGGTGTGGGTGCCCGGGGCCGATGTCCGGCCCGAGGTGAGAGGAAGGCGTGTGGGGATGCCGGTCGAGCAGCGTGCGGCGGGGGTGCAGTCGGTCCAGCGTGCCCTGGACATCCTCGAGGTGGTCGAGGCGGCGGGCGGCGGCTGTTCGATCAGCGCGATGGCCACGGCGACCGGCCTGCCGCTGCCGACCATCCACCGGCTGGTGCAGACCCTCACCACCCGCGGCTACCTGCGCCGCCTGCCCGACCGCCGGTACTGCCTGGGTTCCCGGCTGGTCCCGTTGGGCGCCGGCGCGAACGCGCTGCTCGGCGAGCGGGCCGCCCCGGTCCTGCGCGCGCTCGCCGACGGGCTCGGCGAGTCGGCCAACCTCGCGGTCCTGGCCGGCGAGCGGGCCGAGTACGTCGCCCAGGCCCCCGGGGTGTACTCGATGCGCACCTTCACCGAGGTGGGCCGGCGGGTCCCCCTGCACTGCACCGGCGTCGGCAAGGCGCTGCTGTCGACCCTCGGTGACGACGAGGCCCGCGCCATCCTGGCGCGTTCGACGCTGTCCATCCACACCGCCACGACCATCGTCGAGGTCGACGCGCTGCTCGACGAGCTGGCCGGCATCCGCGCCCGCGGCTACGCGCTCGACGAGGGAGAGATGGAGGTCGGGGTGCGCTGCGTCGCGATGCCGGTGTCCGTGCCCGGCATGGCGCCGATGGCGCTGTCCGTGTCAGGCCCCGCGGCGCGCATGAGCGACGACCTCGCCGGCCGGGCCGCGCCGGCCCTCGTCCACGCCTGCGCCGCCCTCGCCACCGCCCTCACCTGAGCCTGAACCACCGGCAGCCCGCCGTAGGAGCGGGAGGATGTCGGCGAGCCGTTCGAGCTGGTCGCGGGCGGCCCCGAGGTCGACGGTGCCGAGCCGGCAGACGAGGTGGCGCGCGCCGGCGGCGATGTAACCCGCCAGCCGCGCGACCACCTGCGCCGCCGGTCCGGTGATCACGGCCTGGATGGCCTCGAGCTCGCGCAGCCCGAGCCCGTAGTTGGCCTGGCTGTAGGCCGCCAGGGTGTCGCGCCCGCTCGCCACGGAGTCGGCGATCAGCACCGACGCGAACAGGGCAGGCGTGATNGTGTTCGGCCCGCGGCCCGCGTCGGCGGCCGCCGCTCGTACCTGCGCCAGACCGCTCCGGTAGTCCGCCCGGTCGGGCGGGTAGGGCAGCCACCCGTCGTAGCGCCGGCCGGTGCGGATGAGCGCCGCGGGCGCGGCGCCGCCGAGCCAGATCGGCGGGCCACCGGCCTGGCTGGGCGCCGTGGCCGGCGGGATGTCGTCGACGTGCAGGACGTCGCCGTGGAACGAGGTCGGACCGTCGGCGGTCCACAGCCGGCGCCACAGGGCAACTGTCTCGTCGAGCCGGGCAAACCGGTCGGCCCAGGGAACCGCGGAAAGGTCGTGCAACGGCCGGCCGAAGCGGCCGGGAAAGGCCGCGCCCACAGCGACCGTCAGCCGTCCGCCGGACAGCAGGTCGAGGGAGGCGAGGGTCTGCGCCGCCTNCACGGGCCGGCGCAGTACCGGCAGGAGGGTCGCGGTGCCGAGAGTGACGCGGTGGGTGACCGGTGCCACGGCGGCGAGCATGGTCAGCGCCTCGATGCGCGGACCGAGCAGCGAGTCGTTGACCCACAGCGAGTCGTACCCGAGTTCCTCGGCCCGGACCNCGAAGTCGACGAGCTCACGTGGGTCGGTTCCCGCGCCCCACTGGGCCTTTCCGACCGGGACGAGCACGCCGAGGCGGATGCCGGTCGGTTGCCTGGCATCGTTCGGCTGCCTGTCATCGGTCGTGCAGCTGTCATCATCCATGCGCCGCATGGTGTCCGCGGNGGTGACGGGCGGCAATTCCCCGGGAGGAATGGCCGGCGGTCGTTCCCGGGCGGTACAACGAGGCTCGTGGACTTCCCGCGGGCGCTGCGTGAACGTCGGCTTCGTCGGCGCCTCAGCCAGCTCGAACTGGCCGAGCGGGCGGGGACCACCCAGCGGCACGTCAGTTTTCTGGAGAACGGCCGGTCGGAACCGGGCCGGGCCATGGTCGTCCGGCTTGCGGAATCTCTCGACCTGCCGTTGCGGGAGCGCAACAGTCTGCTGCTCGCCGCGGGCTATGCCCCCGCCTATCCGCGCACCTCGTTGGACGACCCGCCGCTGGCGCCGGTGCGCGCCGCGCTGACGCACGTTCTGACCGGGCACCTGCCCTACCCGGCGATCGTCGTCGACCACCACGGCGACCTCGTCGCCGCCAACGAGGCCTTCGCCCTCCTCGCCGACGGCGCGGCGCCGGACCTGCTCGGGCCCGGCGCCAACGTCTACCGCCTCGCGTTGCATCCCGCGGGGCTCGCGCCGCGCATCGTGAACCTCGCCGAATGGTCCCGGCACATCCTCGACGGCATTCACGCCGAGATCCTGCGCAATCCCGACGACCGCCTCGGCGATCTCCACGCCGAACTCCGCCGGTACGTGCCGGCCGAACCGCTTCGGCCAGATCATCTCGGCTTCGCCGTTCCTCTGCACCTTCGCTCCGCGGGCGGGGAGCTGCGGCTCATCAGCACAATCACCACCTTCGCCACGGCCGTCGACGTCACCATCGCCGAACTGAAGCTCGAGGCCTTCCTCCCCGCCGACCAGCCCACCGCCACCCTCCTGCGCCGCGCGGCCGCCCGGTAGCGGCCCCGGCGTGACGGCGCTTCCTGCGGGGACAAATCGGGGTTGAAGCACGGCGGGAAGTGGGTCATCCGCGACACTGCTCTGGCTGGCCTCGGGTCTGGCTAGCCTCGGGCGACCGCCTCGCGGACGGCCGGCACGACCTCGCCCGCCCACGTTCCGAGGGCGAGGTCCGTCGTCGTACCGTCCTGGACCGGGAAGTAGACGAATCCGCCGGCGCCGGATGTCAACACGGCCGCGGTGAGCTCGTCGACCCACTGGGTGACCGAACCACCGATCCAGCGGCCGGCATCGTCGCGGGTGGCGGCCAGCGGCGCCGCGGTGAAGCGGCCGGGCAGATTGTAGATGGTCGCGATCTGCGCGGGATCCCGGCCGGCCGCCGCGGCCGCCGCGTCGATGAGGGGGCGCGAGCGGGCCACCCGGGCACTGCGCCAGTCGGCGGCGTAGCCGGGCAGCCAGCCGTCGGCGAGCCGGCCCGTGACCGCCAGCGACATCGGGCCGCCCGAACCCGTCCAGATCGGCGGGGCCGCGACGGACGCCGGAACGAGGCCCGCGACCTGGTAGAACTCCCCGTCGAAGGTCACCGGGTCCCCGCCGCCGCAGAGTGCCTTCACGACGACGATCGCCTCCTCCATCGCCCGGACGGCCTGCGCCGGAGAACGTCGGGGGAGGCCGAGCCGGGCCATGTCGTCCCACAGGCCGCCCGCCCCGATCCCGAGCGCGACGCGCCCGCCCGACAGCGCGGACAGCGCGGTGACCGTCCGGGCCAGCATCGGCGCGGGTCGGCTCGGCACGTTGGTCACGTTCACCGCCCCGGTGACCCGCACCGTCCGGCCCAGGACGACACCGAGGACCGCGTAGGCGTCCAGCCGGTCGGCGAAGTACGGATGATCCGACAGCGTGACCAGGTCAAGAGCGTCGCGATCCGCCTGCGTCGCGTGCGCGAGCAGGGCGTCCACCTCGCCGACGCCGGTCTCGAGGCCGAATCCGAACAGCACCTTCTCGTGAGTCACGGCGTTCACGCCTCCATTCCTGTCCTGTCGGTCGCGGGCCTCGGCCCGGTGGTCATGATGTCCCGCCGAGATCGGCGAGCCCGGCCCGGCCCGGCCCCGCGTCGAGCGTCGAGCCTCGGCGCCGACCGTCGAGCCTCGGCGCGGCCCGGTCTCTCACTCTCGGCCTCGGCGCGGAGTACAGGAAGGCCGGGCCGGGGCTGGTACGGACAGGGCCACTCTTGGCGGGCTCGGATCCGGAGCACGCGGCAGCGACGGTCGTGGGCACCTACCGGGCCTGTGCAGCGAGATCCGCCTCCCGCGGCCCCCGAGTGTCGGATCATTGTCGGCGAATCGGACGTCGAGATCACGATCCGCTCCCGGGTCGTACCGTCCGTGCTCGGAAGGGTCTGGTGTGGCTATGCGTGTCCGTTCGCCGGAATTCGACTTCACCGACGTCTCGCCGCNCTGGGGCGCGAATCTGGAGGCTGTCCACCTGGTCAACGCGCAGGGCATCATCCCGGCCTACATCGAACCGTTCCTCATCAAGGTGATGCGCCGCGCGGCCGAGGAGCTGGATCCGCTGGTCGACGCCGAGCTGCTGCGGGACATCGACCTGTTCAACCGGCAGGAGGGCCAGCACTACNGGCTGCACCGGGCGTTCAACGCGATGATCCGCGACGGCGGTTACCCGGACATGACCGACTATGAGGCCGTCTTCGAACGGGACTACGAGCACTTCCTGCGGACCAGGTCGTTACGCTGGCTGCTCGCCTACTGCGAGGGCTTCGAGACNATCGGCTCGACCGGCGCGGAACTGTGGGTCGACGGCCTGATGGAGGCCGAACTCGGCGCCGCGCCGTCACCGGCGGTCGAGCTGTGGAAATGGCATCTCGCCGAGGAGTACGAACACCGCACGGTTGTGAACCGCGTCTATCACCGCCTTTACGGCCGCCCCCGGCTGTTCGCGTGGTTGTACCGGGCCCGGGGCATCGTCACCGCGTCCCGGCACCTGAACCGGCGCACCTCGCCGCTACGGCGATATCTGCTGGACACCGACCGCCGCACGATGACGGACGAGCAGCGTCGGCAGTCGCAGGAGCGGGAGGCGGCCACCGCCAGGAGACTCGGCGCGGCGAACCTCCGCCGGCTCGCCCGCGCGTTCTCCCCGTTCTACGACCCGGCCACGACGCCCCCGCCCGCGGGCCAGCAGGCCACCCTGGCCCGCTACCCCGCGGCCGCCGGACGGCCGACGAACACGTGATCCCGACGCCGGGGCCTCGGATGGGTGGCAGAGTCGCGCCGCCCTGACCAGCGGGACACCGCCGCGGGCAGCCACGGGCTCAGCCGGGGGCTGATCGACCTTCGAGGTTCGGACGGAGCCGCCGCGGAAATCGAAGAAGTGATCGATGGGGTGCCTCGGCCGGCGGGGCCGAGGCACCCGCCACGCTCGCCGGGGCGACCAGCTCGCCTGGCTGCACGAACGGACGCTGCGCCACACCAGGCGGCCCGGGGACCTCCTCGCCGACCAACCGGCGGTTATGCGGATTCCGGCGGACCCCGGCGACCGTTTCACTGCCAGTCGCAGTCCATGCGTGTTGTCGCTGGAGGGTGGCCGGTTGTCTGCCGGGCGTCGGAGTCGCGGCCATTCGCCCTCGCCATCCCATTCTTATTCCTCCCGTATTCAGGAAATTCCTGTCTTCCTGATCCGCTGGACACGCCGCCGCCCAGTCGAGTTGCAATAACCTGGCTGTTCGCCGTGAGAGTCTGNCGGTGGAGCGGGGATCTGTCGGTAAGGGGACATCTGTGATCGGTACACCTCGCACAGGGTTTGTGCGCGGATGGCTCGCTACAGTACTTGCCGCCGGAACCGCGCTCGTCATAATATTTCTTACCGGACTGGTCGGGACACCCGCGGCATCGGCGGCCCAGCCTGTCGTCGGGTTGGGAACCGCCACGTCNTTCGCGGTTCTGGCGGGTGCGACCATCACCAATACTGGACCTTCGGTCATCTCGGGTGATCTGGGCCTGAGCCCCGGCACGGCGGTCACCGGATTTCCTCCAGGCATTGTGATCAACGGCGCCCGGCATGTGGCCGATGCTGTCGCCCTCCAGGCCAAGTCGGACCTCACGACGGCCTACAACGATGCGGCTGGGCGGACGCCGGCCATCGCCGCGCCCAGTGATCTCGGTGGCCAGACCCTGGTCCAAGGTGTGTACAAAACGGCTGCCGCCATGGGCGTGACCGGCACGGTCACGTTGGATGCACAGAACGATCCGGACGCGGTGTTCATCTTCCAGGCGGGATCGACCTTGATCACTGCACCGAACAGCACCGTCGCGCTCGTCAACGGCGCCCGGCCCTGCAACGTCTTCTGGCAGGTCGGGAGTTCGGCGACCCTGGGAACCAACACCACCTTCGTCGGCAACATCCTGGCGTTGACCTCGGTTACGGTAAAAACCAGATCCACCGTCGCCGGCCGGATCCTGGCTCGTAACGGCCAGGTCAGTCTTGACACCAACACGGCCACGCGCTGGGGATGCCTGCCTCCCTCGACCCCGACGCCGACTCCGACGGTCGCGCCGACGCCGACTCCGACGGTCGT
>NZ_LJFZ01000031.1:94295-94438 GCF_001420875.1 Frankia sp. AvcI1
CCGACGGTCGCGCCGACTGTGACTCCGACGGTCGCGCCGACCGCGACTCCGACCGTCGTACCGACGGCGACGCCTACGACCACGCCAAGTCCATCGATTACTCCGACCCCGACCATGCCAAGGGGCGGAGGCTTCGGCGGTGG
>NZ_LJFZ01000031.1:94768-105150 GCF_001420875.1 Frankia sp. AvcI1
CCGGGGCTGGTGGTGCCGGAGGCGCCGGCACCGGTGGTGAGGTCATCCCCGCGGGGCATCCGGAGACAGGTGCCGGGGGAGCGGCTCACACGAGTGGCCGCACGCAGCTGGCCATCGGCGCGATGGCCGTGATGGGAGCCGGCCTCGCGATCGGGTTCGCCGGCCGACGGCGCCGTGAACTTCTCACCGATGACGGTTCGAGCCAGGACGGGGTGAACGGCGGTAAGCGGGACGGCGATGAATGACCTCCGCCCGGGCGACGGAGGNCGTTCGGCGCCGGGCGTGGCGTTGGTGGGCGCTCGCCGCCGTGCTCCTGCTCATCGCGGGAGGGAGTTTCGAGGCGGGCCTGCGCGGCCATCGAACCGTTCTGGAAGGCTCGGAGGAATCCTCGGCCGCACGGCCGCCTGCGGCCACCGACAACAGGGGGAACGGACGGCGGGCCGTGAGTACGGCGGTCCGCTCGACTCCGGTCGCGTTGCGAATTCCGGCCATCGGGGTGGAGGTTCCGGTGTCCGCGCTGGGGCTCAATCCCGATCGCACGGTGCAGGTACCCACCGATTTTCGGGAACCGGGCTGGTTCCGGCTCGGGCCCTCGCCCGGGCAGATGGGCTCGGCGGTCATCCTGGGTCACGTCGACTCGCACAGCGGTCCGGCGGTCTTCTTCCGGCTGCGGTACCTGAATGCGGGTGACCGGGTCGACGTGACATTGGCCGACGGCACGATCGCGCA
The DNA here is from genome assembly GCF_001420875.1 of Frankia sp. AvcI1. Classification (NCBI taxonomy): domain Bacteria; kingdom Bacillati; phylum Actinomycetota; class Actinomycetes; order Frankiales; family Frankiaceae; genus Frankia; species Frankia sp. AvcI1. Next base: position 95,498 of record NZ_LJFZ01000031.1, read on the forward strand.
CTTCGAGGTCAGCGCGGTGAGGATGTATCCGAAACGGCAGTTTCCGGCACGCCAGGTATACGGATCGCATGGCTACAGTGCGCTGCAACTCGTCACCTGCGGAGGGGTGTTCGACACCCGGACCCACAGCTATCAGTCCAACGTCGTCGCGTACACCTCACTCGTCTCCATCACCACGGCAAGGGCTCCGGGGATGACCACCCCCAAGAACTAGTCCCCAGCAGGCGGCCGTTCTGGTAACGAGTGGTCCGGAGTTCTCGATGCGGACCATCACCGACGGCTCGTCGCCCTGGGGGCGACGTGGCCGTCGGCGATGATGCGGAGACGCGAGACGCTGGACCCGGGCCTTCTTCAGCCCGCGCCGGCGGTCAGGCCCAGCGGACGACGTCGGCGGGGTCGAGCCGGGGGAGCCGGTCGAACCAGGGGTTCTCCCCGGGGTGGCCGATGTTGACGACGAGCACGGACTTCCACCGGCCGTCCGGGTAGAACTCGGCGTCGATCGCCGCGGCGTCGAAGCCGGCCATCGGCCCGGCGACGAGCCCCTGGGCGCGGATGGCGAGGATGAAGTAGCCCGCCTGCAGGGGCGCGTTGAACTGGCCCATCGTGGTCCGCAGGGACTCGTCCGCCTCGAGTACGTCCTTCATCTGCGGCCGGATCGGCAGCAGCGTGGGGGCGTGCTCATGGAAGCGCGAGTCGACGGCGAGGATGGCGGTGACGGGCGCCGAGGCGGTCTTGACCCGGTTGCCCTCGGCCATCAGCGGCAGCAGCCGCTCCTTGCCCTCGGGCGTGCGCACGAAGGTCACCCGCAGCGGCTGCAGGTTGGCGCTGGTCGGCGCCCACCGGGTGAGCTCCCAGATGCCCGCGAGTTCCTCGTCGCTGACCGGGGTGTCCGCGAAGGCGTTCGCCGTCCGGGCCTCGGTGAACAGCAGGGCGCGCCCGGCCTCGTCGAGGCCGGGAACGCCCGTCGCCTCGATGCTCTCGACGGCAGAGGTCATGCGTGTGCTCCCTGAGTATGTGTGGCCCCCCGTACTACCGTCGTAACTCTAGCCGGGCCGTCCGGAGTCCCCGTTCCGCTGTCCGCTGCGCCACATGCCGCTCGAGATCGACGGCGAACCCGGCCTCGGGGCGGGCCCTGCCGGGGCGGCTGGCCCGCGGTGGTCATCATCTCGGACGTCAGACGGGCGGGCGGCGCAGCCATCGTTTCGAGTTCGTGATCCGTCGCAGGGGCGCCCGCGCCGGCGGAACGGGAGCGCCGTGTCGGTGCGCCAGGTCCCGCAGCACAACATTCGCGCCGTAGGTTTCGAGCGCTCCGGCGAGNAGGCGCCGATACGGGTCCGCGACGACTCCGAGCTCGAAGTCATGGAATATCTCCCGCCAGGCGACGTCGGGCCGGTGATAGTCGATGCTCGGACGCTGTTCCCGGGGATAATCCACCCGTGCCAGCACCTGGTCCGCTGCCGCGGACGAGGTGTAGATCCTGGCCAGCTCCCGCCGCAGCAGTTCTCCGTGACCCGATCGGCCGGCAACAGATCCGGCCGGGGTGCGAGCGCGACCATGGCCCGTTCGACCCGTACGCGCGCCCGACGCTGCTGGCGCTGCCGTCGACCGCGGGGCCGCGTCGAAGCGAGCGGGACGAGAAGGATGCTCCCGGCGAGGAGAGCGGGCACCAGCCCCAGCAGGGACAGCCCCAGGGACACCGACATCGCCCCGATGTGCGCCGCGTGGGAACCGCCCGGAATCCCCGCGATCTTTCCCTCCCCGAGGCAGGTGACGGAGGGATCACTCTACGCGGCACGGTTCCGCCTGAACCCCGACGGGCACGGGCAAGCGCGAATCAGATCGNGTACACGACGCAGCTCAGGACTCGCCCGTGAGGTGGACGACCTCGGCATAGCGCTCGAGGGCCTCGATGCAGGCCGCGACGCTGTGTCCGGGGGGCTGCACGACGAACCAGGTGGCGCCCGCGTCCGCGGCCTGGTCCAGGAAGTCCAGGTGCTCGTCGGGGGAGCCGTTCGGGTCCTGGAGCCACGTGCTCTGCAGGGACTGGAGCTGGACGTCGACGGTGACGTCCCGTCCGCGCTCCCGGGAGGCAAGCTCGTTGACTTCCGTCACCGCCGACTTGAGCTGGGCGAACGTCGTCAGGGCGGGCGTGCGCGTCGTGCCGGCGATCGCGTCGGGGATCATCAGGGGGCTCCAGCCCTGCACCCGGGCCGCCCGGCGCCGGGCCACGGCGCTGTTGCCGCCGACCCAGATCGGCGGTCCGCCCGGCGTGACGGGCATCGGGAGCGAGGCGATCGAGGCGGCGGTGAAGTGCCTGCCCTCGTAGTCGAAGGGGGAGCGGCTCCACACCCCCCGCAGCACCTCGAGGGCCTCGTCGAACAGCTGGTTGCGCTCGTCGAAGTCCACGCCCAGGGCCCGGAACTCCGAGCGCAGATAGCCGGTTCCGACGACGACGGTCAACCGGCCCGCGGACAGGATGTCCACGGTCGCCGCCGCCCGGGCGGTGAGCAGGGGATTGCGGTACGGCAGCACGAGCAGGTACGTCATGAGGCGAAGCCGCGTCGTCGCCGCGGCGCAGAACGCCAGCGCCGGGACGACGTCGAGCGCCTCGTGCCCGCCCGACCTGAGCCACTTCGTCGACGGCGCCGGGTGTTCGGTGAAGGCGACCGCCGCGTAGCCGAGCCGCTCGGCCGCCTGGACCACCCGGGTGACCCCCGCCGCGGTCACCAGCTCGGGGCTGTAGTGCGGGTCCGACACGGGGAACTCGACGGTGACGTGCACGACGGCGCTCCTGACTGCGATGGCGGGCGGCGGGCAGGCGAGCTGCTGGATCCAGCAGGCAGGCGAGCTGCTGGATCAGGGGGACTGGCCCAGGCCGACTGGACCAGGGCACGGGATCAGGGGCACGGGATCAGGGCTGTCGGTCAGGCGCCGCCGCTGGCTGTCACGCACTGGCCGGTGATCCAGCGGGCGTCGTCGCCGGCGAGGAAGGCCACCACGTCCGCGATGTCCTCAGGCTGTCCGAGNCGGCCGAGCGGGACCAGGCTGCCGTAGTGCTCGGCGAGCTGTGGAGTCATCCCGTTGCGGATCAGATCGGTGTCCACGATGCCGGGGACCACCGCGTTCACCGTCACCTTGCGGGGGGCCAGCTCGGTGGCCCAGACGCGGGTGAAGGCCTCGATCGCCGCCTTGCTGCCCGCGTAGGCCGACAGTCCGGGCTGGCGGGTCGACGAGCTGCCGCTGCTGATGCTGATGACGCGCCCGCCGTCGGGCATGAGCGCGACCGCCCCCTGCGTCACGAAGAACAGGCCGCGGGCGTTGAGGCCGAAGGTGGAGTCGTAGATGGTCGGCGTCGTCGCGGCCAGGGCCGGCATGCCACCGGCCCCGCGTCCGGCGTTGTTGACGAGGACGTCGACGCGGTCGGTGCGGGCCTGGATTCGCGTGAACAGATCGTCGATCTGGGCCAGATCGGCGACGTCGGCCTGCTCCGCCCAGGCGTCGCCGCCGGCCGCCTCGATCTCCTTGACCAGGCTGGCGGCCTGCTCGGCGCTGCTCGCGTAGTTCACGATGACGGCCGCGCCGTCGCGGGCGAGCCGACGGGCGATCGCGCGGCCGATGCCACGGCCGGCGCCGGTGACGAGCGCGGTCTTGCCGGAGAGTGTCATGTCAGCCTTTCGCGGGGAACGGCGGCGGTGCCGTTCTCGTCGGGCGGTCAGGGGAGGATCACGGAGCGGACGGACTCGGTGTCGGCGAACGCGGCGGTGATGTCGGCGGCCGACAGGCCGATGCGCGTGGAGACGAGCCGTTCGAGGTTCAGGCGGCCGGCCTCCGCCAGGCGCACCAGCAGCGGGAAGTCGACGTCGATGTCGGCGGAGCCGTACACCGCGCTGGTGAAGTTTCGGCCGCTGCTGACGTGCTCCCAGGCGCCCAGGGCGAGGACCGCCGTCGCCTCCGCCGCTCCGACGGCGACGACGGTTCCCGCCGCGCGGGTCATCCGGTAGGCGGCCAGCGTCGTGTCGACGCGTCCCGCCGCCTCGAACGCCGCGTCGACCCCGCGGCCGGCGGTGAGGTCCCGGACGGTTCCGACGACGTCGTCGGTGGTCGTCGGGTCCAGCACGTCCGTCGCGCCGAGGTCCGCCGCCAGCCGACGCTTGGCCGGGACGGGTTCGATCGCAACGATGCGGCTCGCCCCGGCGATGGCGGCGGCCTGGATCACGGCGAGTCCGACGGCGCCGGCGCCCACGACGGCGATCTCGTCGCCGGGGGAGACCCGTGCGGTGTTGAAGACCGCTCCCGCACCGGTGACGACGCCGCAGCCGATCAGCGCGAGCTGCTCGTCGGGAAGGTCGGTGCCGACCGGGACCACGGACAGCTCGTGCACGGTGGTCGTCTCGGCGAAGGAGCCGAGCCCGCAGAACGCGCTGACGGCATGNCCGCCGTCGGTCCGGTAGCGCGGCGCCGCCCAGATGGCCGGCGTCTGCGCGCACAGGTACTTCNGGTGCCGGCGGCACCACCAGCACCGCCCGCAGGNGGGGATCGATGCCCCGACGACGCGGTCGCCGACGCGGACGCGGCTGACGTCCGTACCGACCTCGACCACCCGTCCGGCCAACTCGTGCCCGAGCACCAACGGCAGCCCGAAGGGCAGGTGGCCGGCGAGCACGCTGTGGTCGCTGGCGCAGATCCCGCTGGCGCCGACCGCGACGACGACGTCGTGCGGTCCCGGGGGGATGGTCTCCAACTCCGCGGTCGTGAAGGTGCCCACGGCACTGGCGATGCCGACGCTCATGGTTGGCCTGCTCCGATGCGATGCGATGCGAGGCGAGGCGAGGCGAGGCGGAACGGGATGGGTGCGAAGAGGAGGCTAACGTTCGTTTGCTCCAGTGGTCAACTGTCAAGTTCCAAACCTGATCAGACAGGGCTAGCGTGATGATTTGCAGGGTTGATGGCTAACGAACGTTGACTTGGGTGGCGTGGGAGTTCTACCTTCCTGGATCAACGCTGTGACGTCCGNCACAGGCCGACCGCCCGGCGGAGAACCCGACTCCCAGGCAAAGGACCGACGATGTCGATCATCCCGTTACGGCGCGCGGGCCTCGTCCCGCGCGCGCTGGCCGGCACGGTGCTCTCTGCGCTCGTCCTGACGACGGCCGCCTGTGGATCGAGCGGTTCCGCCGCGGGGGGAGCGGCCGCGTCGGCGGACCCGAGCCTCTTTCCCGGCACGAAGCCGTCGGCGTCGGCGCCGGTGCGCGTCGCGATCATCACGAACGAGGGTGGGGCGGCGATCAGCCAGCCCGAGACGACCGCGGCGGCCAGGGCGGCGGTCAGCTACGCGAACGACAATCTCGGCGGCATCGGCGGCCACCGGATCGAGATCGTGCTGACCTGCCCGACGCGGGAGGACGTCGCGACCGCCCGGACCTGCGCCAACAAGGTGGTCGAGGCGAAGGCGGACGCGCTGGTCGTGACCTCGACGGGCCTGGGCGCGACGATCGCGCCGATCGTGACCGGGGCCGNCATCCCGTACATCACCGCCAACGGCGCGACGGCCCCCGAGCTGACCTCGCCCGCCTCGTTCGTCTGGACGGGCGGCTTCCCGTCGATCCTGCGGGCGTGGGCGAAGTACGCCAAGGACAAGGGATACCGATCGTTCACCGCGTTCGTCATCGACTCCCCGTCCGCCATCGGTGCCGCCCAGCAGCTTGGGGCGCCGGCGTTCAAGGCCGCCGGGGTGGACTTCACGGTCGCCACGGTCCCGGCCGGGACCCCGGACGCCACCCCGATCGTCAGTGCGGCGCTNCGGCGCAAGCCCGACGCGGTCGCCGTCATCGGCGAGTCGANGGTGTGCATCAGCGTCATCAAGGCCCTGGAGACCGTCGGCACCAGCGCCGACAAACTGATCACCCAACCCTGCGTGGAGCGCAGCGTCCTGGACGCGGTCGGCTCCGCCATCGACGGCACCCAGGTCGCCACCCCGTACGACGTGATCAGCAAGGATGACCCCGAGGTGCGGCGCTACGACGCGGTCATGGCCAGGTACGCGCCGGACACCCCGACGGGCGGCTACGCCGGCATCGGCTACCAGNGCATGATGTCGTTCATCCGGGCGGCCCAGGGCATCCGCGGTGACGTCAGCCCCGCCGCCGTCATCGCGGCGGTGAAGAGCGCGAAGAACGTGCCGCTGCCGATCGGGCACGGGATCACCTTCACCTGTGACGGCACGGCCCTCCCGCCGCTGATCTCGGTGTGCTCGAGCAGCAACATCTTCGAACGGTTCGACGCCGGCAAGGCCACCGACGCCCAGGTGGTGGCGCTGCGATGATCAAGGTTGTGCAGTGCTTCACCGGCGGGGTCGGCGCCGAGAACGTCCGCCGGCTGGCCCGCCACCCCCGGATGGAGCTCGTCGGGGTCCTGGTCCACAGCGCGGAGAAGGCCGGTCGCGACGCCGGTGACGTGGTGGGCATCCCCCCGCTCGGCATCACCACCACCCGCAGCCTCGACGAGATCATCNCGCTGGCTCCCGACGCGGCGATCTGGAGCGCGCAGGGCTACGACCCCGCGTCGATCGCCCGGCTGCTCGCCGCCGGCATCAACGTCTACACCGGGCTCGGCGGCTACTTCCTCGACGGCGAGCCGGAGCAGGCCCTGCTGGCCGACGCCTNCCGCGCGGGCGGCGCCACGTTCGCCGCCGGCGGCAACATCCCGGGCCTGATCAGCGACGTCCTGCCGATCTTCCTGACCGGCTACACCGGCTCGGTCCGGCACATCGACGCCGTCCAGCGCAATCACGTGGCGCACTACCCGTCCGCCGCGCAGCTGCGTGACGGTCTGGGCCTCGGGCTGCCACCCGGCGAGACCGAGAGCGCCACGGCGCTGGACGCCGGCTGGCTGTGGCTGATGACATCCTCGGCGAGGATGGTGGCCGCGGCGCTGCACGTCCCGTTCACCCGGATCGAGCAGACGGACAAACGGACCGCGCTGGCGACCGAGACCGTCACGCTTCCCGGCAGCGGCCTGACCGTCGAGGCGGGCACGGTCGCCGGGGTCCGCTGGACCTGGACCGCCTACAGCGGGCCGAGCGCCTACCTGACGATCACCAACGAGCAGACCGCCGTGCTCAAGCTCGGCGCCGGCTGGCGCGAGACGGAGCGGGAGCCGGCGTGGACGGTGGAACTCGACGCCTCCCCGCCGCTGGTCGCCACCCTGAGCTGGCCGGAGGGGACCGCGGCGGCGGCGGCCAACGCCCAGCTCAACGCGGCCCGGGCGATCAACGTGCTCGCCGCCCTGGTCGCCGCGCCGCCCGGCTGCGTCTCCGTGCTGGACCTGCCCATGATCACGTCGAGTGACACCGTCCTGGGCGAGGCCACGCCGTGAGCGGGAACGGGGGCGGGATCGGTACAGGGCTCGGGAGCCTCGCGGGTTCCGGCCGCACGGTCACCACGATCGCCGAGGTGCGGGCGGCGGCGGACGCGGTGCGCGCCGCCGGTGGACGGGTGGGCTTCTTCGGGACGAGCGGCGCCCTGCACGAGGGTCACCTGACGGTGATCCGGCGCATGGCCGCCGAGTGCGACCTGTCGATCATGCCGCTGTTCCTGGCCCCGGTCCCCGGCGTGACCTCCGACGCGGTCCCCGCCTACGACCGGGACTTCGACGCCGACGCCGCCCTCGCGTTCGACGCCGGGGTGAACCTGGTGTTCCGCCCGGCCGTGGCGGAGATGTACCCCGCTCTGCCGGTGCGCACGGCCGTCGTGCCGGCCGACGAGCTCGCCGCGCCGTGGGAGGGCGCCGAGGACCCGTCGTTCCTGCGGATGGCGGCCACGGCGCTGGCCAAGTACTACAACATCGTCGGCCCGTGTCGGGCGTACACCGGCGAGAAGGACTGGGTGCCCCTGACGGTGCTGCGCCGGATGGTCGTGGACCTGTCGATCCGGGCCGAGATCGTCGCGTGTCCCGTCGTCCGGCTCGCCGACGGGCTGTGCGCCTCCAGCCGCAACAGCCGGCTGTCCGCCGCGGACCGGGCCGCCGCCCCCACGCTCTACGCGGCGCTCACCGCGGCCGTCGCCGCCGTCGAGGCGGGTGAACGGGACGCGGAGGCGATCCGGTCCCTGCTGCGGCGGCGGATCTCGGCGGTGGCGCCCGTCGACTACGCCGAGGTCGTCGACGCCACCACGCTCGCCCGGGTCGATCCGCTGGCCGGCGAGCTGCGGCTGCTGGTGTCCGCCGACTTCACCGGCACGCACCTGTTCGACAACGTCGGGCTCACCGTCCGCGATGCCGACGCCGACGCCGACGCCAGGGTCACCGTCCCTGCCGTCGGGACCACCGCCGCCGCCCCGGCCACCGACCGCCGAACCTCGGGGTAGCGCCCTGATCAGTACTGTCGTGCGTCACCCGTCGGCGAGGCGTTGGATGGTGGCGCCCAGCCAGGCCTGGAGATCGGCGGGGTCGCCGAGTTCGGAACGCAGGACCCGGCGGCGGGTCGAGACGCCGAGTACGAAGGCGTCGATCGCCGCGGCTCGGCTGTGGGCGTCCGCGTCGTCCAGGCCGGTGTCGCGCAGGTAGCGGTGCAGCGGCTCCAGCGAGTTCGTGTCGAGGAAGGCGGCCAGGGCCTCCGCCGCCTCCGGGCGTTCGCCGGACGCGCGTTGCAGCACGAGCAGGGGATCCTCTCCGGACACACCGAACCAGCGCTGGACGATGCTCGCCGCGAGGCGCNCACCCAGCGCGGAACGGCCGCCGTCGAAGGAGGTGGAGACGGGAATCTCCACCCGGGTTGCCGCCAGGAAAAGNCCGTCCTTGCCGCCGAAATAGCGCGTGATGAGGTTGGGCGACACCCCGGCCGCGTCGGCCACGCCTCTGACCGTGATCGCCGCGTACCCGTACTGGGCGAACTGGCGTTGCGCGTGCTCCAGGATCCGCTGCTTCGTGGCAGCCGCATTGCGGATAGTCATGTATATGAGAGTACACATCATGTGTATGCTGATACACATGAACGACGAGCTCCGGGAACGACTCCGGCGGACGCGGCGTGTCACGACCCCGTGGAGTGACGACCCGACGCGCGGCATCAGCGGTACCCACCTCGACGAACTGCTCGAACGCTGGGCGAACGGGTACGACTGGCGCGCGCACGAGCGCCNCATCAGAGAGTTCCCCTGGGCGACGGTGCAGGCGGGCGGCACCGAGCTGCGTGTGATCCACCAGCGGTCCGCGGATCCCGGCGCCCCGGTTGTCGTGCTGCTGCATGGCTGGCCGGACTCGGTGTTGCGGTTCGAGCGCGTCCTGCCCCTGCTCGCGGACCTGCACGTGGTGGTGCCCGCGCTGCCGGGCTTCCCGTTCGCGCCCCCGCTCACCAGTCCCGGTATGTCGGTCAACCGGATCGCCGGGATCGTCGCGGACGCCCTGGACGAGCTCGGTTACCCGCGGTNCACGGTGTCCGGTGGCGACGTGGGTGGCACCGTCGCGGAGATCCTCGCGGCCGACCGCCCGGACCGGGTGGCCGCCCTGCACCTCACGAACATCGCCCCGCAGCGTGCGCTCACGGCGGACCCGGCGACGCTCCCGCCTGACGCGGCGGCCTACCTGCGCCGGTCGGCGCAGTGGTTCCGGACCGAGGGCGGGTACATCGCGGCGCAGTCGACGCGGCCGAACACCCT